>JBBAWV010000133.1:0-11970 GCA_040396995.1 Nodosilinea sp.
GTGATGTTGATGACTTGGGTTTCCTGCCCCGGCACGGTGAGAGACCCCTGCTGGGTGGCCAGGTTCAGGCGCAGTTCGTGCCCCTCTGCATTGGTAATCGTGAACCGTTGGGCATCCTCTCCGACAAGGCGAATCCAGTAATCCCGCTGGTTGTAGCGAAATGCAACGGGGGACACCTCCACCACCGCAGCGGGGGCAGGTCTTAGGGATGCAGGGGCCGCTGGGGATAGATCGTCACCTGGCGGCGGCGGGGTAGGCGCTGGGTTCACGGGCGCAAGGGTGGGCGCTGGCGTCGCAGCAGTCATGTCAGGGGCGGGAGCCTCCCTCAGCACGGTCTCCCCCAGAACAGACTCCTTGGGTGCGGCATCCCCAGACTGGGCCACAGGTTCCTGAACAGCACCCCGCTGGGCAAACTGGCCCTGGCGCACCCCCACCAGTTCTAGCTCCACGGTGGTCACGCCCTGCCACTCGTTCTGTTTGAGGCGATAGGCCAAATCGACCTGATCGGGCAGCGGGAAAAACTCGCCCCAACGCCAAGCGATGGCCTTAATCGTGGTGCCGCCCTGGCGCAGGGTGAGCTTCAGGTGTTCCCGATTGCGGCCCACCACCTGCTGCTCAGTCACTTGCACTTGGGGCGTCCAAAACACGGGTTCTGGGTTCTCGATGCCGCAGGGGTGGAGGTGATCAATCTGCTCGTAGAGGCGATAGGTGATGTCGCTGAGGTCGGCCTGGGCATCCACGGAAATCAGCGGCTTCAGCAGATCGGGGGTTAGTACTTGGCAGGCATAGCGCGATAGGCGGGTTTGGATCGCGGCCAGATTCTCCGCCCGAAAGGAAAAGCCCCCTGCGGCCCGGTGTCCGCCAAACTTCTCCATTACATCGTGGCAGCTTTGCAGTGCTTCAAACACGTCAAATTCGGGAATTCCCCGCGCCGAGCCGCGAATCACCGATCCGTTCTCGTCCTCATAGGTACCGATGAACACGGGCACCCCGTAGCGCTCCACTAGCCGCGAGGCCACAATACCAATCACGCCATGGTGCCACTGGGGCCGCACCACCACCAGCACCCGATCCCTTAGTAGGTTAAGACTTCCCGCCGCCTGCTGCTGCTCGCACCAAGCCACCGCCTCCTGTTCAATCTGTTGACAGAGTTCCTGACGAGTCGCGTTGATCTGCTCGCACTGCATAGCCCGCTCTAGGGCCGTCCCCAGATCGTCGGTGGTCAGCAGGTCGATGACAATCTGCGGATCGCTGAGCCGCCCTACCGCATTGATCCGTGGCCCCAGCCGAAAGCCGATGTGCTCTGGCTTCAGGGCTTTGCTTTGGTCGGCCAGCCCCGCCACTTGGATCAATGCCTGAATGCCAAAAATTTGAGAGCGCGGCAACAACCCCAGCCCCCGCCGCACCCAGCGCCGATTCACCCCCGTCAGCGGAGCCAGGTCGGCAATGGTGCCCAGGGTAAACAACTCTAGCAGGGAGCCCGTGAGGTCTTGGGCTTGGTTGAGGGCTTGGGCCAAACACACCGCCAAAATATAGGCCACCCCCACTCCTGCCACACCTCGATAGGGCGACGTTTCGGGCAGCAGCTTGGGGTTCAAAATCGCATGGGCCGGGGGCAGCGTGGGCGGCAAATCATGGTGATCGGTGACAATCACCGTCAGCCCCAGTTCCCGCGCTCGCTGAATCGGAGCCACGGCGGCAATGCCGTTATCCACCGTCAAAATCAGGCTCACCCCGTCGGCGTAGCAGTCTTCCACAATGCGCTGGTTGATGCCGTAGCCCTCGCTCATGCGGCTGGGGATGGTGTAGTTCACCTCGGCCCCCAGGCTGCGCAAGGCCCGCAGCAACAGCGCGGTGCTGGTCATGCCGTCGGCGTCGTAGTCCCCACAAATGGCAATCCGCCCTCCTGACTGAATCACCTCAGTCAATAGGTCTAGACTGACCGCCAAATCCTCAAATTCCAGCAGTGGCGAAGGTAGCTGCAAGCGCTCCGGGTTCAAAAAATCCGTCGCCTGCTCCGGGATCACAATCCCCCGCTGCACCAATACCTGAGCCACCAGCGGCGATAACCCCGTCGCCGTCACCAAGTCCTTCACCAGGGCCACATTGGGCGTAGGAATGCGCCACCGCTGCCGGGGCAACTGAGCCACGGCAACATCACGCGGCGGAGACGAAGGGTTTGGAGAAAATGCAGTCACAGGAAGGAGGCTTGGCTGGGGAAGAAAAGTACAAATGAGCTGTTGAGCGATATTTCAAAGAAGGTTTGCAAACCGGATGGTCAGTAAAAAAGCTCACACGCTATAGGCTGAAAGTAGAACATCTCGCCTAGTGTGAGCCATGTCTAAAGCCTACACCAGCAACTTAACTCGCGGCCAGATCGAGCGGTTGGCTTTGATGCAGACCTAAAAAGCGGTACGGTGTGGTCAATACGCTGGGCTTGGGGATGGCAATGGTGGTCACGGTGGCCCCTGTCAGCGGACAAGACGGCAGAAAACGGGGGCTGCAAAAACTCTATCCCAGATTCTCTATCCTCCCTGGAGAAACCATGAGGTTGAACCGAGATCGTCTCAGCCGCCGAGAACAACGCCGAGAAAATCGGGACGTGTTTGGTCGGCGGGGCAGTGCCACTCAGTACCGAGTGCAGGAGCAGCGGTTTTCCATGGGTGATGATTTTGGGATTGAAGACAGCCAGGATCAGCACGTGTTTAAGGTGGATGGCAAATTGAAGAACTTGGATTAAAATCTCGTTTGGGGTGCAAGCCATGCTGACCAGCCTAATTTTAGTGCTCCTGGGTGGATTTTTCGCTGGACAGTTGACCACTCGCCTGCGGATTCCGGCGTTGGTGGGCATGATTGTCATGGGAACTGTCCTGGGGCCGCAGGGGCAAAACTGGATTCATCTCGACTTTTTGGCCATTGCCGACCCCTGGCGTACCGTAGCGGTGATGGTGATTTTGATGAAGGCGGGGCTGGGCCTGGATGCGGAAAAGTTAGCCCAGCAGGGGACAGTGGCACTGCGGCTAGGGTGTCTGCCTGCGGCCTGTGAAGCGGTGGTAATTGCCCTGGTGGCCATGCCGTTGCTGGGGTTTGACTTCGCCCACGGGCTGATGTTGGGCTGTATCCTGGGGGCGGAATCTCCGGCGGTGATTGTGCCTGCCATGCTGCGGCTCAAGAGCCTGGGCTGGGGTGTAGACAAGGGCATCCCGGACGCGATTTTGATGGGCAGTGCCCTGTCCGATGTCCTGTTGCTGCTGGTGTTTAGCCTACTGGCAACGTTTCTGTCCCAGGATGGGGCGGCGGGGGTGAACCTGGGCTTCATCACCCTCACTCCGGTGCAGGCGTTACCCTTCCAAATGGCGGTGCAGATTAGTTTGGGGGTTCTGATCGGCTGGGCCTGGGCGCAACTGTTGGTGCTGCTGTTGGCGCGGCAAAATTGGGTGCAGAATACGGTGCAGGAAGCCCTCGTAGCCGCCAGTTTGGCCTTGGTGTTGGTGGTGCTAGCAGAAACCCTGCCGATTTTTTCCGGTTATCTGGCGGTGATGGCCACGGGGTTTTTCCTGATTGCCCTGGATGCGCCCCTAGCCCGACGCCTACGCAACAGCTTTGATGGGCTATGGGCGGTGGCGCAGATTGGCCTGTTTGTATTGCTGGGGGCTAGCCTACAGTTGAATGTGCTGGGGAATACGGCGGCCGTGGGGCTACTCATTTTGGCCTTAGGAACGCTGGTGGGTCGGGGGCTGGGCTGGTTCCTCTCCACCCTGGGTAGCCATTGGACTTGGAAGGAGCGCCTGTTTCTGCTGCCGGGGAATTCTGCCAAGGCCACCGTGCAAGCCGCCATCGGGGCCGTGCCTCTGTCTCTGGGTTTGGCCGGAGGAGAAACCATGCTGGCCCTTGCCGCCCTGTCGATCCTCGTCACCGCACCCCTGGGAGCCTGGGCTATCCCGACCTTTGCCCCCCGCCTACTGGCGCGGGGTGAGGTGGATCCCACGAAGGTCTCCGTGGCCCAGAAGGTGTTGATTTTGGTGGCGGTGGATACCTCCCCGCTGGCCCCCATTGTGTTATCCAAGGCCGCTGAACTGGCCCGTCGCAGCGAACGCGAGGTGATCGTCCTCCATGTCAGACAAGTGGACGATCCTCAGGGAGAAGCCCAAATCTACGCCCAAGCCCAGCGGTATCTTGCGGACATTCGCCACCAAGTGTTGATTCAGCCCGGCGTGGTAGCCGAAACCATCCTAGACATCGCCCAAGCCTACAACGCTACCGAAATTCTAATCGGCAAACGAGGGCACCGTCCCCTAGCGGAGGTGGTTTTGGGTTCCGTCTCGCAAACCGTGCTAGAAACTAGTCCAATTCCGGTGCTGGTGCTGGAGGCCAAGGACGCCATCGCCGCTAGCCCCTAGGAGATCGGATTATCCCGTCACTGCAAATCATTACCTTATGCCCGTACTGGCAAATTGCTGCTAGATCCTAGGAGATCGGATTATCCTGCCGAACCATCGCCATCAGGAATGATTATGTAAGTGAGTGGGTCTTTCTAACCCTCTCCCCTTGCCGACGGGTGACCTCTACCCGGACAATGGAAAACGTTCTGGGAAAGCCGCCTAACGATCACTATGCCTACCATCGTCGATATCGCTGTCAATACCGAAGGGTTTTCTACCCTCGTGGCCGCCGTTCAGGCCGCTGGATTGGTCGAAGCCCTGCAAAGCCCCGGCCCGTTTACCGTTTTTGCCCCCAACGATGCCGCCTTTGCCAAACTGCCCCCCGGCACCGTTCAAACCCTCGTGCAGAATCCACCTCAGCTAGGCCGCATCCTGAAATTCCATGTGGTGGCAGGCAAGTACACCCAGGCCGAGCTCATTGAGCTAGGGCAGGTGGAATCCCTGGAAGGGGCTCCCATTCCCATCGATGGCACTGAAGGCTTTGAGGTAAAAAACGCCACCGTTCTAGCCGCCGACATCGAGGCTGACAACGGCATCATCCACGTCCTCGATAACGTCATCCTGATGGGCTAGTCTTTACTAGACGATGCGGGCGGCTGTAAAGCTGTTATTGATGACGGCCATACCCTAGGCGCTCAATCCCTGGGGTCAACGGATTCAGTCTCATCAGAATTCTGGCCTATTTGCCGCTGGAGTTTGGCCAAAGCCGACCAGCGGTCATCCATTAAGGGACGGCCCTGGCTGTCTGAGGAAGCTTGGGGTACCTCAATGCCGGGGCAGTTATCATCGCACAATTGGCGTTGGGGCAGGGCCAAGCAAATTTGTTCATAGAGCCAATCCCCCGGATCAAAATACCCATTGGGGGGCAGGGTTTCCATCAGATCCTCCATACCCACCTCTCGCTCTAGGGGCAAGGTGGCGGGGTCAGGCTCGTTTTCAAGCCAAATCAGTTCCCCTGGGGCGATAGAAACCCGGTGGTTATAGTTCTGGAGGCAACGATGGCAGGTGAGGGTGACGATGGTTTCCGCAAAGCCCTTCACCGCGAGATAGGTGGCCTGATGGGTTACCTGGACTTCGCCGCGCACCGGGGTCAGGGTTTCTAAATCCGGAAAGTGACCGTCAATCTCGATGCTGAGGGTCTTTTCTGGCTGCTGAAGTAACTGGGGAATATACACCCGATCCCGATCCATGGCGTTACCCTAGCCCTCATCCTGCATCTGAGACTCTAGGCACACCACCAACCGCCGATCCGGTTCTTTGCCCCGACTGAAGGTAGACAATCCTTCCTGCGCCTTCAGAAAGTGATGCAGTTGGCGACGTTCAGCGGAGGATAGCCCCTTGATTTCGTATTCCTCATGGCTGGCCAGAACCTGCTCCGCCGCCGCTAGGGCCATGGCCTTGAGTTCTTCCAATCGCTTGGCACGGTAGCCCGCTAGTTCCAGGGTGAAGGCTTGCTGCTGATCGGCTTCTTTACCCAGGTTTAGGGTCGTGTTGACCAGGTATTGAATCGAGTCCAGCACCGAGCCCCGGTCGCCAATCAGGGTTTCCACCTGGTCCGGAGTGAGCGTTGAGTCATCAATGGTGAGCCAGCAGCTATGCCCGGTCTCATCCTCCACAAAGTGGGCAGACACCTGGGCCGTTAGCCCCTGCATGGCCAGCAGTGCCGTCAACCACTCAACCCCAGCCTGGTATACCGATTCCTCCATGGTGCCCCTACGCCTTTTTCTTCTTGGCCCGACCCGGTTCAAAGGGGAGGGTTTTACGATCATCGATGTCGGCTTTACGAGTTTCCGCATCGACAATTTTTTGTAGGTTCTCCGGCAGCGGTTCGCGGGACAGGATGAAGGTTTGCAGGGTTTGGAAGATGTTGGCAATGACCATATACATCAACACCCCAGCGGGCAGAGGGAAGAACAGGAACATCCCCGAAAAGATCACAGGGGTGAACTTGTTGACCGCATTCTGCTGGGGGTTGTCAGAGGTTGAGCCCTGGCCAGAGAGTACCTGGTTGAGGTAGAGGCTGGCCCCAAAGGCCAGAATCATGGCCAAAATATCCCAGTGAATGGCCCCATCATCTCCGGTGACCCCGACCCGACCTAGGGCCTCAATGAATAGGAAGCCCTTATTGGTCGCCAAGCCAGGCACATAGACCTTAATGGAGGCGTCCCCAGGGGCCACGGCGGTAATGTGACCATCCTGATCCACCTCAATCACCCCATCCCCTTTGGTAATTTCCCAGCGGGGCTGAACCTCGTCGGCATTCTCCTGGTTGTACTCGGTCACCAGGTCACTAATGGGTTGGCCTTCAGGGGTTTGTAGTCGCACATCGGTTTTTTCGCCTACCACCAGCTTGTTGCCGCCGGGAACCACCGCCGCAATGGGGAAGTGCGACCCGTCGGACACATAGATGGCTTTGGGGGAGGTGCTGAAGATTTGGGGCTGAATTTGCTCGATTTTCTCCTCAGGGAAAACCTGAAAATTCACGTCGTAGGCGATGTCAGAGAACGGCGACCCTCGCAGGGTCGCAAATAGGGCAAACAAGACGGGCATCTGCACCAGAACCGGGAAGCAGCCCGCCAGGGGATTACCAAACTCCTTGTAGACCTTGCCCATTTCCTCCTGGAGTTTGGCGGGGTCGTCCTTGTAGCGATCTTGGATTTCTTTAACCCGTTTTTGCATCAGCGGCTGCGCCACTCGCATCCGGCGCATGTTGCGGATAGACCCAGCATTGAGGGGGTAGAGGGCAAAGCGAATGACCAAGGTGAGGGCCACAATCGCTAGGCCGTAGCTAGGCACGATCCCGTAGAAAAAATCCAGGATCGGCAACATGATGTTGTTCGAGAGAAATCCAATACCAAAATCCATGGGCACCTAATCCCGCTAGGGGAATTGCGACGTCAAATTTGCTCAGTTACTTAATCTACCCTACTTGCTTCTCGCTGACCCCACCCAAACAGTGCGGGGTACCGTAGAACGGGGCCAGGATCAACGACCTATGAGTTGCTGCCCACGGATCCGCTGACGGCTTGGGCTTGGGGGGAGATTTTCTCGTTGATATAGTCGTAGACCTCGCGGAAACGGGGCATGGCGCGTAGTTCCAGCCGACTACCATCCTTGAGGGTGATCACCATATCCCCCCAGAGGCCGATACCACGGGGCACCGTGACGATTTTACGAATTTCAGAGTAGATAATATCGGTGCGGTCTTGGCCCTTCCAGCCCCCGGTGACCGAAATGCGGCGGTTGGTGATGCGGTAGCGCAGCCACAGGGCACGGGTGATGGCTCCCACCGTTAGAGGAATACAGATGATAGTGAAGGCTAGCAACCCGTTGATGATCAGATCACCGATATGGGGGCCGCCCTCATAGAACACGTCTTCACGAATGCCCATGGAAAACCTCTAACTGTGTAAAGAGCTGTTTTAATTCTTGCAAAAAATCGCCATATTCGCACTGCTCTGCCCCAGGCCGTAGGTTAATCACTACCCATAGGCGGGGCCGCAACTGGGGGAGAAACTGCTTCATAATGGCGCGTACCTGACGTTTGAGGCGATTGCGCACCACTGCCCGCTTGCTCACCTTTTGGCTCACCACAATACCCACCCGACCGAGGCTCGTACAGGGAGAAGGCATTGAGGCATCGGCTGGGACGCTGGGCTGATCTGCGGAGCCCGTTGTCTCTAGCACCCTCACCACTAGATGGGCAGACACCGCCTTACTCCCCAGGCGATAGACCTTGGAAAAGTCACGGGAACGTCTCAGTCGTTGGGATTTTGGCAGCACGACAATCAATACGACAGGAGAAACAGGATGTCGATCACAGAGCCTTCGCCGTCCACCCTGACGGGAAGCAAGCTATACCTCAGCACCTTTCCCAGGGAAGAGGAATTTAGGGTGAGGGCTGGCTCACGGCAAAAGAGCAGGCTTGCCATCTACTACTGAGGATAGGTACTGAGGATGGGCAAGTCAAAACCTACCTTTATCCTGAGGATAGAGGTAGGCTGACTACCATAACCATGGGAACTGGCCTAAACCGCCAGCTTAGCCCGACCCTTGCGACGCCGAGCCTTAATCACGTTTTGGCCAGTGTGGGAGCGCATCCGAGCCCGGAAGCCGGAGGTTCTCTTCTGTTTGCGATTCGTCCCTTCTAGGGTGCGCTTGCTCATCGGGCTACCTCAGTAAGCTGATCTCAATTCTTTAAAAGTCACAGGTTTTCAATCATAGCACCATTTACCCAGCCTATCGGCCTAGTTTTCCTAGGAGATGCGGGCCAATCCTAATAACGCTAGCCCCAGGTTTGGTAGAATCAGTGATCCAATATTTTTGTCGAATTCATCGGAATTCCCTTGCCTTGGCTGTTAAATCCCCACCATCCCTCCTGGCGACCCTGCTACCGGGGCTTGTGCGTCTACGCCACTACCCCTCCCCCTGGTTTCGATCTGATCTCCTAGCCGGAATCACCGTTGCGGCCTACCTTATCCCGCAATGTATGGCCTACGGGGAACTGGCGGGGGTGAACCCGGTACAGGGGTTGTGGGCCATGCTGCCAGCGATTTTGCTCTATGCCATCACCGGATCCTCGCCCCAGCTTTCGGTGGGGCCAGAATCGCCTACGGCCATGATGACTGCGGCGGCGGTAGCCCCCTTGGTCTTGGCCTACGGCACTAGTCATGCCACCCTGGCGGCGGTGCTGGGCATTTTAGTGGGCGTTGTTTGTGTGGTGGGCTATGTGGCGCGCCTAGGGTTTCTGGCCAATCTGCTGTCGAAGCCGATTTTGATTGGCTACATGACCGGGGTGGCAGTAATTATGATCATGGGTCAACTCAGTAAGGTGAGCGGAGTGCCCATCCAGGCCCACAGCATTGCCGGACAGGTGGCAGACTTCCTCAGCAACCTAGACCAAATTCATTGGCCCACCTTTGCCCTGGCTGGGGGGGTGCTGGTGCTGCTGTTTACGGTGCAAGCTCGTTTTCCCAGGGCACCGGGGCCATTGTTGGCGGTACTCGTCGCTACGGCAATTGTGAGTATTTTTCGGCTAGATCAGTACGGGGTGGCGGTGGTGGGCACTATTCCGCCAGGGTTTCCTAGCTTTAAGGTGCCCATTGTCTCTCAGCAGGAAGCCTTTTCCCTGGTTTCGGCAGCGGTGGGGATTGCCATAGTGGGTTATTCCGATAACGTGTTGACCGCCCGCGCCCTAGCCGCCCGCAACCACTACTCCCATCTCATTGACGCCAATCAAGAACTCCTGGCCCTGGGCATTGCAAACCTAGGAACGGGGCTTATGCAAGGCTTTCCGGTGAGCAGCAGCGGTAGCCGAGCCGCCATTGGTAATGCCATGGGCAGCAAGAGCCAGGTCTTCTCCTTAGTTGCCTTTGGGGTGGTGGTGCTGGTGCTGCTGTTTTTGCGGCCTCTGCTGGTGATGTTTCCCACGGCAGCTCTGGGGGCATTGGTGATCTATGCCGCCACGCGCCTCGTGGAATTGCCGGAATTCAGCCGACTGCTACATTTTCGTCGGGGCGACTATGCCCTCGCGGTCTTTACAACCCTCGGCGTTTTGGCTACCGATTTGTTGATTGGGGTCGCCATTGCTGTGGGCCTGTCGGTGATTGAGCTATTTGCCCGCATTGCCCGCCCCTACGATGCCGTGATGGGTAAAGTCCCCGGCATGGCAGGGCTCCACGACATTTCCGATTGGCCTGGAGCGACCACCATTCCCGGCTTGGTGATCTACCGCTACGATGCCCCGATTTTCTTCGCCAATGTGAATAATTTCAAGCGTCGCGCCCTAGCCGCCATCGAAGCCGAAACAGAACCTGTGGAATGGTTTGTGCTAAATGCCGAAGCCATCGCCGAAATCGACATCACCGCCGCCGATATGCTGAACGAACTCTATGACGAACTCTACGACCGGGGCATCACCTTTGCCATGGCCAGGGTTAAACAGGATCTCTATGCCCAGATCCATCGGTCGGGGCTCCTAGAGCGCATTGGTGTCAACCACATTTACTTCACACTGCCCACCGCCATCGACGGATTTCATCAACGGCTTCAGGAACCAGAGAAGACCTAGAACCAATGAAATGTCCCCTCAGTGAGTCCTTCAGAGGGATCGCACTCCGGTAAAATTTGGGGATGACTGAAACACCTGCTATGCCCCAAATCCCCGTCCAGTCCTGGCAACGGCCCCTTGGCCAAGGCTGGGATCAGCATTACCTTGTGCGCTACGCCAGCAATTTAGACGATGGCCCCTGGCATGGGGCACCGCTGGGGGGCTTTGGGGCTGGGTGTATTGGCCGCTCACCCAGGGGAGACTTCAACCTCTGGCACATCGACGGCGGCGAGCACGTTTTCCAGAATTTCCCTGGCTGTCAGTTCAGCGTATTTGAATCCGGCGGTGGGCAAACCCAAGCCTACGCCCTGAGTACGGAACCACCCCAGGATGGCACCCTTTCGACCTGGAATTGGTATCCCGCCTCCACGCTGGAACGCTCCACCGGGACGTACCACGCCCTCTATCCCCGCAGTTGGTACCGCTACGAGAACGTGTTTCGGGCAGAAATCACCTGCGAACAGTTGTCCCCCATCTGGCCCGACAACTACCAGGAAGCCAGCTACCCGGTGGCGGTGTTCGAGTGGACGGCCCACAACCCCACGGATCAGCCCCTCACCCTGTGTGTGATGGTGAGCTGGCAGAACATGGTGGGCTGGTTTACGAATACGCAAAAATCCCCGGAAGTGCTGCAGCGGGACGATGGCAGTCCCTACTACGATTACATCCCCGCCATCGGTCAGAGCCAGGGCAACTACACACAACTCATTTCCACCGACGGACTCAAGGGTTGCCTGATGAGCGGCGACTGGCAGCGTCTACGGGAACCCCAGGAAGGCGACGGTCAATGGTGCATTGCCACCCTGGATAACCCGGACATCGAGATTTCCTACGACCTGCGCTGGAACCCCGCCGGGGATGGCGGCGATCTGTGGAATGCCTGGGCTAAGCTGGGCCGATTGATGAACCTGCTGGATACCACCGCCGCCGGAGAGAATGAACAAGTCGGCTGTGCCCTGGCCCTGCGCTTTACCCTGCAACCGGGGGAAACCCGGCAGTTCCCCATTGCCCTGGCCTGGGATTTGCCCGTAACGGAGTTTGCCGAAGGGATGAGTGCCTACCGTCGGTATACGGATTTCTTTGGCCGAGATGGGCGCAACGCCAGGGCCATCGCTCATACCGCATTGACCAATTACCCGGACTGGCAACGGCAGATCACCACCTGGCAGCGGCCCATTTTGGAACGGCCCGACCTGCCCGACTGGTTCAAAATGGCGCTGTTTAATGAACTCTACGACCTGACTAGCGGCGGCACCCTCTGGAGTGCGGCCACGGAAGCCGACCCCGTGGGCCAGTTTGCGGTGCTAGAGTGCATCGACTATCGCTGGTACGAAAGCCTGGATGTGCGGCTCTACGGCGGGTTCGCCACCTTGCTGCTGTGGCCAGAGCTAGAAAAAACCATCCTGCGGGCCTTTGCCC
>JBBAWV010000134.1:0-11881 GCA_040396995.1 Nodosilinea sp.
AACCCTCCGCTTGCGCCATGAGTACATCTACTCTCGCCTAACTGAGATGCACCCGTTAGCTTGGACAATAATGGCTACGATAAATGGAGACGGTAACCATCAAGTTTGAGAGTGACCGAGAGGAGGATAGGGTTATGCGAAGGCTACAAAAGGCTCTGGCTGGGGCTTGCTTGGTATTTGGGTTATCGCTTGCATTGTTGGGGGCAGCCGAATTTGTTAGCTCCGATGATGACTGGGAAGATCGAATTGAGGATAGTGCACCCTTAGTACTCTTGGGTCTGGTGCCTACCGCCCTGGGCACTTGGCTGGCATGGCGTCTGCGATCATCCACCCAGGAACGGCCATCCCAGACGCTAACTCTCCAACAGGAACAGGTTTTTGTGCAACTGCTCCAGAGTCATGGCGGCGACCTTAGCATTGTTCAGTTCGCGGCTGCCGCGCAGATACCCGTCGAGCAGGCCAAAGCGTTTCTCGATCAAAAAGCTAAGGTTCTCAACGCATCCTTTGATGTCAAAGAAACTGGGGCAATTGTCTATCGTTTTCCTCTATAAAAGCTTACAGATATTCGCCGTTCAGGTAGGGTTATCATCCACAGACTCTACTGCCTTGGCTTTGCTGAAGCGCAGGAGAGTGTTCAGATCTTTGAGCTAATCGCCTCGTCGGGGTGCTCGCCCCTGCTCTTTCACCGGGTTACTTCTAGGTCTTTGGAGGCTTTCTCATTAAGCCTTCCTTATTGCTGTGACTAATGACTCGTAGGCCATATTCCTCGAAGGAGGTGTCTAGGCTCAGATACAGACGGCCTTCTGCCCAATCCGCTAATGCCGCCTGAATCAAGGACTTATACTAAATCCGGTTCGTTTGCCCCCGGTATTATTAGCTGGCGAGGAAACCTCGCCCCTACCGTTTGCGGGGTTAAGAATCGGGGTTTTCTAGCTCGGATTTGGTATTATACAGACGACTGTTATGACAGGCTAGGCTAGGATTGGGGCATAGGCTGGCCAGTCATCTAGGGCTGGAGCAGAGATTTGGGGCTGATCGCGCAATAGCAGAATCCGCTCTGGTGCAAGGTGGACGTGCCAGGGTAGGGGATGGTGGTTGAGGGTTTGCCACTTCTCCTTAAACACCTCCACCTGGAGATCATAGGGGGAGGCAGCGCTACGGTCTGGGGAGATTGCTCCGGGGGAGCGATGGAGTTTAAGAAATAGGGTCATGCGGTGGGGAGTTTCGCTGGTGGCCACCACCCAAGCGGGGAAGGTGTTGGGGCGGTGGCAATCCTCGGCCACAAATTCCACCTGATGCGCCCGGAACCCCACCTGGCTAAGGTTGGGGGGAATGGGTTCCGAGACCTGGAGGGTGCAGCCCCAGTCTTCGGCCTGGAGGGTGTGGGCCGAGAGAGGAGTGGCCCTAGAGAAATTCTTGCATCCAGTAATTTGGGCGGCGATCACACTGCCCGGTTGCTCAAAGACTTGATGGCGGGTGCCGTGGGCCACGGTTTGCCCCGCCGCCATCACCATCACCTGGGGGCAAACCCGAAAGACTTCTTCTAGATTGTGGGTGACAAAGAGGGCAATGCCGGGGTAGGTGGCCAGGGTTCTGATGATCTGCTGTTCCACTTGGCTGCGAAGGTAGGTATCGAGGGCCGATAGGGGTTCATCCAGCAGCAGCACCTCTGGGTTGGGGGCGAGGGCACGGGCGAGGGCGACCCGCTGTTGTTGTCCGCCGGAAATTTGTGGTGGATAGCGATGGCCCAACCCCTGCAAATGCATAGCCTCCAGCCACCAACTGATCCGCTGCCACCGCTCTCGCCGGGGTAGATGCGGCAAGCCGAAGCCAATGTTTTCGGCCAGGGTGAGGTGGGGAAATAGGGCATAGGTTTGAAACAGCAGCCCCACCCGCCGCTGCCGACTGGGAAGATTGATGCCAAGCTGATGGTCGAACAACACTCGCCCATTCAGCACAATCCGGCCCTGATCCGGCGTTTCCACCCCGGCAATACAGCGCAGAGTCATCGATTTGCCCGACCCCGATGCCCCCAAAATGCCTAGCGCATCGGGGCCAGCGGTGAAGCGCACCGCCAAGGGAAACGTGGCTAAAGCTTTGTGAATATCCACCTCTAGGTTTGTGGGCCAGGAGGTCGATCCAGCCATTCGGGTGTTTGTTGCCGGGGAGTCTGGGATGAAGGCTGGTGTCATCGATACGGGAGGAAGGGGGGCTGGCTCCGGGGGATCCACCGTTGGGTAAGCCGTCGTTTGCCGTTGTTGCCGCTGGGCCTGCCAAGCATTCGCCGCCAAAATGCCTGACAACGACACCACCAGAATGATGCCCACCCAGATCCAAGCCTGGGCCATCGCCCCCGATTGCACCGCAAAGTAAATCGCCATCGGCATGGTTTGGGTGCGGCCTGGAATGTTGCCCGCCACCATCAAGGTTGCGCCAAATTCCCCTAGGGCACGGGCGAAGGAGAGTGTCATCCCCGCTAGTAAACCGGGCACCGATAGGGGCAACAAAATTCGCCCAAAAATCCGCCATTCCCCCGCCCCCAAGGTTCGCGCCACCTGGGGTAAGACCCGATCCACCTGTTCAAAGGCTCCCAAGGCCGTGCGGTACATCAACGGAAAGGCCACCACCGTGGCACTGATCACCGCTCCATACCAAGTAAACACGATCTGCCATCCTAGTGCCTCTAGCAGCGGAGCCAGGGGGCCACTGCGCCCAAACAGCATCAACAGCAGAAACCCCACCACCGTGGGCGGCAACACCAAGGGCGCAACAAACATCCCCTCCAGCACCGATTTTCCAGGGCCACGGTAGCCCAGCATCCAGTAGGCGGCGGCAATGCCGACAAAAAAAGCAATTCCCGTCGCCAAGCCAGCCACCTTCAACGAGATCCAGAGCGGAGTGAGATCGGAGGTCATGGGGCGGAGTCCAAGGGTAAGGGAGGGGCAACGGGGCTGATGCGACGGGACTGGTACGACGGGGCTAATTCAAAACCTTGAAACCGTGGTCGATAAAGACTGTTTTTGCGGCTTCGCTAGAGAGATAGGCCAACAGGGTGAGAGCGGCTTCCGCCTGGGGCGAATCGTTGATCACGGCAATGGGATACACAATCGGGTCATGCCAATCGGTCTCCGCCGTTGCCACCACTGTGACTTGATCAGAAGTCACCGCATCGGTGGCATACACAACCCCCGCATCCACATTATTGGAAGCCACCGCCGCCAACACCTCGCGCACGGTGTTCACAAAAATGAGCTTGTTCTGGATGCCGTCCAAAATGCCGAGATGACTGAAGACCTGCTCGGCATATTGACCTGCGGGCACGCTGCCAAAATCCCCCACGGAAATTTGTTCGACCTCCGCCTGGGTGAGATCCGTAAACGCTGCCAAGCCCAAGGTTGATGTGCTAGGGACTACCAACACCAGCGTATTGCTCAGCAAGTCTTGCCGACTATCCGGCAACACATGGCCCCCAGATTCTAAGGCTTCCATCTGAGTGGAACTGGCGGACAAAAACACATCAATCGGTGCGCCCTGCTCAATTTGCTGTTGCAACTGTCCCGATGCCGCAAAGGTATACTCCAGCGTGATACCAGGGTGCGCCGCCTCAAAGCTAGGTTGAATCGCCTCCATCGCCTCCTGCAAGCTAGCCGCCGCCCCCACCAGCAACGTCACCGAATCGCCCTCTCCGGCAGTCGAGCTTGGAGGGGATTCCACCGCCGAAGGATTGGGCTGACAAGCGGTAGCCAGGGCCAGCCCTAGCCCTAATAGACCTATCCACTGTAAAACCTGTCGTTTTTTCATGGTTCTCTGGGCAGACGTGCGCCGGGGTGATGGAGGGCTGTCAACTGGATTGGCAGTTCTTAGGGTAATCCAACGAATAAAACGTCCAGCCTTTGCCCGCATCCCCCAACCCCTTCTCCCTGAGGGAGCCGGATTCAGAACCCCTCTCCCTGAGGGAGAGGGGCAGGGGTGAGGGTAGAGAGCGATGACAAAGGGATAGTTATTTTCATGGAGTACTTTTATACCAAATCCTAATCGAATAACCCCGATTCCCAGCCCAGCAAACCGTAGGGGCGAGGTCTCCTCACCCGCTGATACCGGGGGCAAACAAGTCGGATTTGGTATTAGAGGGCGTTTGAAGGCGTTTGAAAAGCGTACCGAAGGTCTAATCCACCGCCAGCATAATGTTGGAGGCTTTTACCATGGCATAGACCTCCTTGCCCTCCACCAAGGCCATGTCCGCCGCCGAAGCCTTGGTAATCGTGGAGACAATGGCTACACCAGGAGCCACCTCAATCACCACCTCCGCATTCACCATGCCCACCGTGATCTGCTTGATCGTGCCCTTCAAGTTGTTACGAGCACTAACTTTCATGTCATCCTCCAAGCTGAGTGCCAGTATTCTTTGTCTATGTCAACTTTAGTGGCACAGCCCAGAAAGAATGTGACCTAAAGTACGAAATTAAATAGAAGATCTGTCGGATTCAGGGAACGGTGACAAAATTGATACTGGCTACCAGGGCGTGGGTGGGAGATGGCGGTGAAGGATGAGTTGCGTAATGGCCTGAGGTCAACCCGTCTGCGTCTGGGCTTAAGCCAGCAAGACTTGGCCACCATGGCCGGGGTGAGTCGTCAAACCATTAGCAGTGTGGAGTCGGGGCAAGCGGCTTTATCGGTGACGGTGGCCCTGCGCTTGGCCAAAGCCTTGGGGTGTCAGGTAGAAGATTTGTTCTGGCTTGAGCCAGAACTAGCCACGCTGGAGGCCACGCCCACGGCGACCCTACCCACCGGAAAAACCGTGCCCGTTAGCCTGGTCAATGTTGGTGGAAACTGGATGGCCCATCCCTTAGTGGGCAATGATGCCTTTCGGGTCGAGCTCATTCCCGCCGATGGGGAAGCCCTTCGCCAACCACAGCAGGCTACCCTTACCGTCACCTTGCTCGATGATCCGGGCAATCTGGCCAATACCGTGGCGGTGGCAGGCTGTGCTCCGGCCCTGTCTCTCTGGGCACAGGCGGCGGAACGGTGGCACCCCAGTCTACGGGTTCATCTGGGTCTCGCCAATAGCATCGAGGCCTTAGCGCGACTGGCTCGGGGTGAAGTACATATCGCTGGGATGCATCTCTATTGCCCCAAAAACCAAACCTTTAACCTGCCCTTTGTGCAACGCGCCCTTCCCCACCAAGGAGCGGTGCTGATCAACCTGGGGATTTGGGATGAGGGGTTGTTGCTGGCACCGGGCAACCCCAAGGGCATCCAGAGTATCGCCGACCTCGCTCGGCCTGATGTAGTTTTGGTGAACCGAGAACCAGGGGCTGGAAGTCGGGAACTGCTAGTTCAGGCTCTAGCGGAAGCCAAGGTATCCCCCCAGGCGGTGCAGGGGTTTGATCGGGTGGTGTTTTCTCACCAAGCTGTGGCCCAGGCCATTGCCCAAGGTCAGGCCGATGTGGGCGTCAGTGCCGCCTCCATTGCCACCACCTATAACCTGGCGTTTCTGCCCCTGCGCCAGTCTCGCTACGACCTCGTCACCCTCAAAGCCTACCTGGAGGAACCCGCTGTGCAGCAGTTGTTGGGCACCCTCAGCCATCGTCGGGTGCTCTCTCAGTTCAAACGGCTAGGCGGCTATGATACCCACCTCACCGGGGAAGTTATGGCCACCACTCATGGCAATACGTTGAAGTGACGCAGGGCCTCTAGGGCAGCTTGCTTACGGGCGTCTTTCTTCCGACGTCCTTGGCCCACGCCATAGCCTTGGCCGTTAATATACACTCCGATTTCAAAGATTTTTGCATTATCAGGGCCAGTCGCGCTCAATTCCCGATACTCCGGCAACCCCCCAAAATGGGCCTGCACAAACTCCTGAAGCGTACTCACCGGATCGGTAGGAGGTAACGCCATCACCTGATTAACCAGCGGGCCAAAAATAGCTTGAACATAGGCGTAGGTCGCCTGAATGCCTGCATCTAATCGATAGGCTCCAATCAACGCCTCAAAGGCATCGGATTGCACGCTGGCATTACTACGCTCATGCTGGGCACCATGGCCCAAACGCAGCCGTTCCGGTAGTCCCATGGCCACCGCTATCGCCGCAAGCTGACCTTCATCCACCAGTTGATCACACCGCTTCGACATCTCTCCTTCATCCATGGTGGGATAGTTTTCAAACAACAAATCGCGCACCACAAATTCGATAATACTGTCGCCTAGGAACTCCAGTCTCTCATTATCATCCGTACCATTTTCCCTGGCGTAGGATCGATGGGTAAGGGCTTGTTGAAGTAACGTTTGATTCTCGAAATCAGGAATGTTCATCATCAATACTCAAAGAATATTTAGAAATACAGAGATAGGTGATAAAACGCCTCACAGGATCTGCCGTTCACTCACCATGACCGCACTGGGCACACGCTGGGAATCGAGGGCTCCTGCGCTAGGAATTGGGCCTTGGTCGTCGGTTACCCATCCTAGGTCGTCATGCACTCGCTTCCACCTATGGTCATTTTTCCATGGTCGGGAATCCTAGTAGGCGGCAGAAGAGGGCGAAAGGCTCTGGGGGAAAAATGACTAGAACCCGGTGCATCACCGAGATGAACCTCCCCAACCAAAGGATACCTAGCGTACAACCGCAGCTTAGCCCTAGGGCTGTCGCTAGACTCGGCGCAATATTCGCATAGCCTATGTCTAATTTTTTTTAATAAGCCTAACTTATCTTTTCTATCGAAAATTGCAGTTGAGTTTTGGGGTTTAGGGTGTTCCCTCTCCCAAAGCTTTGGTATAGACTCAGTGACATAGAGAAGGCGGAAAGGATTTATAAAACTAAATCCTTTGATTCACAGCCCGCCCTCGAAACGCCCAACGGTTCACAAACAGAGTCAGCGGTCTGGTCTCTGGCGGTGGCCCCATAGCTTTTCCATCACCCACCACTATTCACGTTCTATCGTCCTGCTTGCAGCGACGTTGAAAGGAGGTTCTATGTCTGATTTTTCCAGGATTACCCGTCGTAGGTTCATGGTTACCGCTGGGGTGTCGGCGGCGAGTTCGGTGTTCTTGAAGGGCTGCCTAGGAACCCCCCCCTCGGCCACCACTCAATCCGCCACTCCGGTCTCCAACGCCGCCCCTGTGGCGGCGGGCGAGGCCCCGGAAGTGACCACCGTTAAGCTGGGTTACCTGCCCATTGTGGAGTCGTCGCCGCTGATTATTGCCCAAGAAAAAGGATTTTTTGCCAAGTACGGAATGACCGGAGTGGGAGTGGCCAAGCAAGCAAGCTGGGCGGCGGCGCGGGATAACGTCACCATTGGCTCTGCCGGGGGCGGTATTGATGGTGGCCAGTGGCAAATGCCCATGCCCCACCTGCTCAGTGAGGGCATTATCACGAACGGCCAAAAGGTGCCGATGTATGTGTTGGCGCAGCTCAACACCCAGGGCAATGGTATTGCGATTTCTGGTGCCCACGCGGGTAAAGGCTTGGGGCTCGATGTCTCTGGAGCCGCCGACTATATCAAGGGTTTCCCCTCCAACCAAGGCCGCAAGTTCAAAGCCGCCTTCACCTTCCCCAATGCCAACCAAGACTTTTGGATTCGCTACTGGTTCGCCGCTGGTGGCATTGACCCCGACCAAGACATCGAACTGCTGACGGTGCCCGCCGCCGAAACGGTGCAGGGGATGCGCAACGGCACCATGGACGCCTTTAGTACGGGCGACCCCTGGCCCTACCGCATTGTCACCGATGGCATTGGCTTCCTAGGGGCGCTGACCCAAGAAATGTGGGCCTTCCACCCCGAAGAATACCTGGCGCTGCGGGCCGACTGGGTGGATGCTAACCCCAAGGCCACCAAAGCCCTCCTCAAGGCCATCATGGAAGCCCAACAGTGGTGCGACGACCCCGCCAACCGGGCTGAACTGGTCACCATTACCGCAGGCCGCAACTACTTCAACATTCCCCCTGAGGTGCTGAAGGATCCCTTCAACGGCAATTACAAAATGGGGGATGGCAAGGCTGACATCAGCAGCTTTGACGCTGGCCCGCTGTACTGGAAAGATCCCAAGGGCAATGTGTCTTACCCCTACAAGAGCCACGACCTTTGGTTCCTCACCGAAAGTATGCGCTGGGGCTTCCATAAAGATGCCCTCACCGATTTTGACGCCGCCAAGCGCATTGTCGATGCCGTTAACCGCGAAGACCTCTGGCGCGAAGCTGCCCAGGAAGCCGGATTTACCGCCGATATCCCCGCCGATACCTCTCGCGGCGTAGAGACCTTCTTCGACGGCATTAAGTTTGACCCCGCTAACCCCGAGGCCTACCTCAACAGCCTCACCATCAAGCGGGTCTAGGGGAGAGTTGGGTCGTGAGATAGCCAGGTGATCGGCGGAAAAGTCTCCAATCGCACCGCCACACCCTCTCACCATCCCTTTCTCCCTCCAGCCTTGGTTCAGGCGAATGAATCTCAGAGTGGGCCGCAACTCCATCGCCAATCCGTTGCGGCATCATCGCCCTCTGAACCTGAACCAGCCTACCTCGGCTTCCCTGACCCCCACTTGGGGGAGTCGGGGTGGGTTTTCTCCTCAACTGGGCTGTCATTTCGGCAGGCTTTCACAACGCAAACTGACGTATACACGAGATAGGCACGGCACACTATGGTTACTCAAGCACCCTTCCGTTCTCAGGCTCGGCCTAACCCCACGTTGGGCAAAGTGCAACAGTTTTGGAAGAAAAACGCCTCGGAAATTATTCCCCCCATCATCGGCATTGCTGTCTTTTTGACCGTGTGGCAATTGGTTTCTTGGTCGGGGATGACCCGCTTACCTGGCCCCCTCAGTTTGTGGACAGACACCCGCACCCGTGAACTGTTGCTCTATCCCTTTTACGATTTAGGCGGATTAGATAAGGGGCTATTTTGGCAAACCCTGGCCAGTTTAGGACGGGTGGCCAAGGGCTATACTGCCGCCGCTGCGGTGGGCATTTCCCTAGGTGTTTTGGTCGGCACAAACTCCTGGTTAAACAAAGCCACGTACCCTATTTTTCAGTTTTTGCGGATGGTGGCTCCCCTGGCTTGGGTACCCATCGCCCTGGTGGCCCTACAACAGAACCAACCCGCCGCTATTTTCGTGATTTTCATCACCGCTGTATGGCCCATTCTGATTAACACCATCGAAGGTGTGCGCCAAATTCCCGAAGACTACAACAACGTTGCCAAGGTACTGCAACTCTCCCGCAAAGACTATTACCTGAACATTCTGTTTCCCTCCGCATTGCCCTACATTTTCACCGGATTACGGATTGCCATTGGTCTGGCTTGGCTGGCCATTATTGCCGCAGAAATCGTAATGTCTGGCATCGTTGGGATTGGCTTCTTTATCTGGGACGCCTACCAGCAAAACTACATCAGCGAAATCATTCTGACGGTGCTCTATATCGGCTTTGTTGGTCTGCTGCTGGATCGCCTAATCGCTCTCTTGCAGATGAAAATTGCCCCCACCCGCAAGTAGGGTGCATAACGCCAAGGCGAGGCTACGCCAACGCGAAGCAATGCACCAACCCATCAAGCAAGAAATTCGTGATGGATTAGGAACCTCTGGCCAAGACGGTGGTGCATTGCGGCATAGAGATTGTCGATTAGGGAGCGTAATTTAAGGGCTGCGAATGCACCCTACGGGATTTGACGACGTGATTTGTTAAGGAGGATGTTATGAGTCTGTTGGTTGCTGTCGATCAGGTAGATAAGGTATTTTCCCTATCCGGTGGTGGGGAATATATCGCCCTAAAGGGCATTGATTTACAGATTAAGAAAGGGGAATTTGTCTCCTTTATTGGACACTCTGGCTGTGGTAAATCCACCCTGTTGAATATGATTGCGGGACTGTCTTTGCCGAGTTCTGGGGTGTTGACCCTAGAGGGCAAAAAGATTACGGAACCCGGCCCAGACCGCATGGTGGTGTTTCAGAACTATTCCCTGTTGCCCTGGCGCACAGTGCGCGAAAACATTGCCCTAGCGGTGGATTCGGTGTTTGGGGATTTGCCCAAGGGCGAACGGCGCAGCATTGTGCAAGAACACATCAATCTGGTGGGTTTGCAGCACGCTGCCGATAAAATGCCCGACCAACTTTCGGGGGGGATGAAACAGCGGGTTGCCATCGCCCGTGCCCTCGCCATTCGGCCCAAGTTATTGCTGCTGGATGAACCCTTTGGAGCGCTAGATGCCCTGACTCGCGGCAACCTGCAAACTCAGCTCATGCGGATTTGCGATGAGAACAACGTAACCGCCGTGATGGTGACCCACGATGTAGATGAGGCGGTGCTCTTGAGCGACCGCATCGTGATGCTCACCAATGGCCCCGGTGCCGAGATTGGCAACATTTTGGAGGTGGATATTCCCCGTCCTCGCCAGCGCATGGAGGTGGTAGAACACCCCAGCTATTACAGCTTGCGCAGCGAGATTATCTACTTCTTGAATCAGCAAAAACGGATTAAGAAATTACGTGCCCGCAAGACCCAGGCCGTTGCCCGCCACGGGTTAGAAAAGGTGAATCTAGACATTGGCTTTGTGCCCCTCACCGCCTGTGCCCCGATGGCCATTGCTAAGGAAAAAGGCTTCTTTGCCAAGCATGGCCTGGATGAAGTGAACCTAGTGCGCGAAACAAGCTGGCGCGGCATTGTGGACGGCATTGCGGGTGGATATCTCGATGCGGCCCAAATGCCCTCTGGAATGCCCCTCTGGTTCTCCCTCGGTGGGCACCAAAATCGGCCTCTGCCCGTAGTTTCCTCCCTCACGATGACCCGCAACGGCAACGCCATCACCCTAGCCCGCCGCTTTTATGAGCAAGGGGTTCACAGCCTAGAGAGCTTCCGGGAGATGCTTCACAACACCCCCGAAACCCAGCACCGCATGGGCATGGTGCATCCCTCCTCCATGCACAATCTGCTGTTGCGTTACTGGCTGGCGGCGGGGGGCATCGACCCCGACAAAGACCTGGCGTTGCAAACCATTCCCCCGGCCCAGATGGTGGTGGATTTGAAGGGCAACTCCATCGACGGTTTCTGTGTGGGCGAACCCTGGAACCTTCGCGCTGCCATGGATGAGGTGGGCTTTACCATCGCCACCGACCGCGAAATCTACGACGGTCACCCCGGTAAAGTGCTGGGCGTGCGGGAATCCTGGGCCAGTGCCTACCCCAATACCCACATCGCCCTCACCAAGGCACTATTGGATGCCTGCCGCTACTGCGCCGACCCCGAAAACGAGCCGGAAATTCGCCAGATTCTCTCCCAGCGCACCTACCTGGGCACCCCAGTCGAATACATCCACCTGGGCAACCCCAACAGCACCATCTGCGAGCTGAATCATCCCATGCGCGAGTATGCTCACCACATCTTCTTCGGCAACGGTGCCAACCGTCCCAGCCGCACCGAGCACCTCTGGCACATGACCCAACTGGCTCGCTGGGGCGACGTTCCCTTCCCTCGCAACTGGCTGGAAATTCTGGAACGCATTGTGCGGGTGGATGTCTACAGCACCGCCGCCCGCGAACTGGGGATGCTGGATGCCAAGTTCACTCGCGGCAGCATCCACCTCTTCGATGGCACCGATTTCGACGCCGAAGACCCCATTGGCTATCTCAATAGCCTCGCCATCAAACGCGACATCACCATCGCCGAGGTGCTGCTGGATGCGCCGCAAATGGCCCTCGCCGCCTAGGTTTGGCCCTCCCCTAAATCCCTCTCTCTAAAGCCGTAGGTTGGGTGAAACGAAGTGAAACCCAACATTCCAAAGACCTTTGTTGGGTTCTGCTATCGCGCCACCCAACCTACAACGTCCGGCTCCCCTCTCCTCCCTGGGAGAGCAGGGTGGTTTCATACCAGTAAAGAAAAAATGTAGTGGATCCG
>JBBAWV010000135.1:0-11673 GCA_040396995.1 Nodosilinea sp.
TGTCTGGTCGTTTGCGGGAACTGGCCTACCTGAACGCAGGTATTGAAATTATCTTTACCGACTATCGACTGGAACTGCTGAAGTCCGCCGAACCCAAGGTGTCCACCTACCACTACGCGGGTGGCATCACCGAGTACGTGGCCTACATTAATAACGATAAGCAGCCCATCCACGACGAAATCATCCACATTTCCGCCGAACGCGATGGGGTACAGGTAGAATCGGCGCTGCAATGGTGTGTGGATGCCTATTCCGACAACCTGCTGGGCTTTGCTAACAACATCCGCACCATCGATGGCGGCACCCACCTAGAGGGTCTGAAGGCGGTGCTGACCCGCACCCTCAACAACTTTGCCCGCAAGCGCAACAAGCGCAAGGACGCCGAATCCAACCTGGCCGGGGAAAACATCCGCGAGGGGCTAACGGCCATTGTGTCGGTGAAGGTGCCCGACCCCGAATTTGAGGGCCAAACCAAAACCAAGCTGGGCAACACGGAAGTACGCGGCATTGTGGATTCCTTGGTGGGGGAAGCCCTGACCGAGTATCTGGACTTCCATCCCGGTGTGGCGGATTCGATTTTGGAAAAGGCCATTCAAGCCTTCAACGCCGCCGAAGCGGCCCGACGGGCGCGGGAACTGGTGCGTCGTAAATCTGTCCTAGAATCCTCTACCCTGCCCGGTAAGCTGGCGGATTGCAGCAGCCGCGACCCCAGCCAATCGGAAATCTTCATCGTGGAAGGGGACTCGGCAGGTGGCTGCTTTGCCGGGGACACGAAAGTTGCCCTAGCGGATGGGCGTTGCCTCAGTTTCCTGGAACTCATCGCAGAACAAGAGCAAGGCAAGCAAAACTTCGGCTACACCATTCGACGAGATGGCACCGTTGGAGTCGAGCGGTTGCTTCATGTGCGGAAAACCAAAACGAATGTCCCGGTCGTCAAGGTGGTGCTGGACAATGGTGAGGAGATTATCTGCACCCCAGACCATCGGTTTATGCTGCGTAATGGGGAGTATAAGCAGGCTATTGAACTCACGCCCAGCGACTCCTTGATGCCGCTATATCGCAAGCTTTCAGATAGCCGCGAACCAGGAATTACCATCGACGGCTATGAAATGGTGTGGAGTCCACGATCTAATTCATGGCTCTTCACCCACCTTGTGGCGGATTGGTACAACCGCTGGCAAGGGCGCTACACCCTAGAAAGCGGGGATCACTGTCATCACATTGACTTCAATAAGCGTAACAACAACCCAGATAATCTGGTGCGCTTACCAGCCGAGACCCACCTCCAACTTCATCGCGAGCAGGTGGCGAAGACGCTGCACCGCCCTGAGGTGAAGGAAAAGTGTCGTCAAATTCGCCAAACGGACGCCTTCCGGCAGCAGATGCGTGAGCGGATGAAGCAGCCAGCTACGGCCCGCAAACTCTCTAAAAATGCGAAGCGACAATGGCAAGACGCTAGCTACAAAGCGACGATGCGCTCGAAGTGGCAGGAATTTTATCTAAGCCACCCTGACTACCAAGCCGCTAATCGCGCTCAACTGAATCAAAATCAAGCCGACTACTGGAGTAATCCAGCGAACCGTCAGGCGCAGGCAGAGCGGGTTAAGCAATATTTTGCTGAACATCCTGAGGTGCGGGATCTCTACTCGCAAAAAGCCATTGAGCAGTGGTCTGACGACGGTGCGCGTCAGTGGCGACGGGAGAAAACCCGTCAGCAGTGGACGCCTGAGTTTCGTGAAAAACGGCAACTCGCGCTATCCAAGACCTACTTTGAGAAAACGACGGCAGCCCTCAAGGACATTCAGCTAGAGCGGGGATTCATCGATTTAGACGCTTACCGCCAGCACCGCTGCCAAACCAGGGACAAGTCTCTACTGCGCTTTGATACGTTTTGCCAGCGTTATTTCGATGGCGACTCAGATCGGGCACTGACGGCGGTGCAGAATTACAATCACCGAGTTGTTTCTGTGGAGCCTGTCACAGAAACCATTGATGTGTATGACTTGGAGGTGCCGGGTACCCATAACTTTGCGCTAGCCAGTGGGGTCTTTGTCCACAACAGCGCGAAGCAAGGGCGTGACCGTCGTTTCCAGGCCATTCTGCCCCTGCGCGGCAAAATCCTCAACATCGAAAAAACCGACGACGCCAAAATCTACAAAAACACCGAAATCCAGGCGTTAATCACGGCGCTAGGGCTGGGCATCAAGGGCGAAGAGTTTGATATGTCGCAGTTGCGCTACCACCGCATCTGCCTGATGACCGACGCCGACGTAGACGGTGCCCACATCCGCACCCTGCTGCTCACCTTCTTCTACCGTTACCAGCGGGAACTGGTGGATCAGGGCTACGTCTACATTGCCTGCCCGCCGCTGTACAAGGTGGAGCGGGGCCGCAACCACTGGTACTGCTACAACGAGCGCGAACTGCAACAGTTGATCACCAACGAATTCCCAGCCAACGCCAACTACACCGTGCAGCGGTTTAAGGGTTTGGGTGAAATGATGCCCCAGCAGCTTTGGGAAACCACCATGGATCCGGCCACCCGCACCATGAAACGGGTCGAAATTGAAGACGCCGCCGAGGCCGACCGAATTTTCACCATTCTGATGGGAGATCGGGTGGCCCCCCGCCGCGAATTCATCGAAACCCACGGCCCCAAGATGAAGCTAGCGGATCTGGACATCTAGCCATGGTTGCTTTGAATGCACTGCTAATTGCAGGTACCGACACCGAAGTTGGCAAAACCGTGGTGACGAGCGCTCTGCTGGCCTACTGGAGGAAATACTACCCCCAGCAATCCGTGGGTATCCTCAAGCCGCTGCAATCGGGTCTGGGGGATCGCGAATTGTATCAGCGGCTTTTCTTCCCGGAACTGCCCCTTGAGGACATTGCACCCCAGTATTTTGAGGCTCCCCTAGCCCCGCCCTTAGCCGCCGCTCTAGAGCAGCGTTCCATCGACCTAGGGGTGGTGTGGAACACCCTGCAAACCCTCCTTCAAGCCCATGATCGGGTGCTGGTAGAAGGCTTGGGGGGGCTGGGTTCGCCTGTGACCGACGAGCTTACGGTGGCCGATCTGGCGGCGGCCTGGCACCTGCCCGTGGTGTTGGTGGTGCCTGTTAAGCTGGGGGCGATGGCTCAAGCCGTCGCCAACGTGGCCCTTGCCCGCCAACAAAAGGTTGATCTGCGCGGCATTGTGCTCAACTGCAATCAACCTCTCTGCCCGGAGGACATTGAGCGCTGGGCACCCGCCGAGATGATTACTCGCTTTACCCAGGTGCCTGTATTAGGGGTTTGCCCTTATTTGGAGCAGACCGAGTCCCTAGATTCTCTAGCCCAGGCTGCCAAGGGATTACACCTAGAGCTGATAGCGTAAATCTAAACCGAGCCATACTGCCGTGGGGTGACCATCTTAGCCGTTAGGATAAGTGTCTCGGTGACGCTTGGCTGATGCCCAACCCGATCCTCCGGGAAGCAATCGCGGCTACCCCGCTTACATTCCGAAGCAATCATGTCATCTCCTGGAGCCGGAGCAGAGGCCACATAAACCATGGCGGGAGGAGCAGGGGGGAGGGTGAAAAACATCGTTAACTCCTAGCGGTAACCCCTATAAGTATTTTTTAGCCATTTCTTTATTCTATCTCTATCCTAGAAATAAACCGTAATTTTATTAAGGTGTAGTTCTGCGTAAATACGGTTTCAAAAAGAACATCAACCTACATCAGTCAAAATATCTGGCTACGGGTTAACCGGGCGAACTTGGGAAGGTAGGATTTGGGGGGCCATATCCTACTCCGAAGTCCTTGGGGTCGAGGTGCGAGACTGTCGCCAAATCCACCAAGCGGCAAGGCAGAGGGTGACGTTGCCCACCACGGTCATGGCCGCTTGCAGAGTGACCAGCCACGCAAAGCCGGGGTCATTGTCAAAAAAGTGCCAGGTGCAGGCCGCCATCGCACTTACCAAGGCCGGAAACATCCCAATTGCCAGCCACCGCCACACGGACTGCTGCGTCACCGCCGCGAACTGCCAGATGAACCACATCGCCGCCATCCATTCCAACACGCTGGAAATGTGGATCATCCAAGTGGGCAGAGACAGGACGTTCATGGGGCCATCAACAACACAACAACGTCAATTGTAGGGTGCATGCGCCCAGCAATGCACCAAAGCCCGACAGTGATGATGATCAAGGGTGTACAACTCAATGTTCGGGCTGTGTTCACAACGCCATACACCTAAGCCCTGCCGCCAAAGGGCGCGTGGGATCGTATGATCCTGGGGACGTTCTTTTGGGAACGGTTGGACTGCCCCCAGAGGTCAACATGCGAGCGGTTTTGTGTGGCTATTACGGCATGGGCAACGGTGGCGATGAGGCGCTGTTGGCGACGCTGCTGCAAATGTTGCCCTCTCAGGTCGAGCCCGTGGTGCTGTCGGGCAATCCAGCGGAAACGGCGGCTCGCTATGGAGTAGAGGCCGTGCCCCGCAAGCAGTTGGGTGCGGTGGTCAAAGCCCTGCGGCGGTCGGAATTTTTCATTTGGGGCGGCGGCAGTTTGTTGCAAGACGCCACCAGCCTGCAAAACCCCGTCTACTACACAGGGCTAATGGCCTTGGCCCAGTGGCTAGGGCTCAAAACCATCGCCTGGGGGCAGGGGATTGGCCCGCTTCAGCATCCCCTCAGCCGGGGGATGGGGCGCTATGTGTTGCGCC
Source organism: Nodosilinea sp. (assembly GCA_040396995.1). GTDB lineage: Bacteria > Cyanobacteriota > Cyanobacteriia > Phormidesmidales > Phormidesmidaceae > Nodosilinea. The sequence continues at coordinate 4,705 of JBBAWV010000135.1, forward strand.
ATTGCGAGGCCGTCAGCGTGCGGGATAATGGCTCCATGGCGTGGCTGGCCCGCTGGCAGGTGCCGGGAATGCAGGCTCCTGACCCGGTGTGGGCGCTGGAATCTTCCCCGGTGGAAGGACTGTGGGAGATGCACGCTCCCCGGGTGGCGGTGGCGCTGCGGCCCCATGCTTGGCTGACGGAAAGCCGTCTGGATCAAATCACCCAGGCGCTTGCGACCTTCCAGGCCAGAACCGAGACGAGCCTTTTGCTGGTGCCCTTCCAGCCCGTGAAGGACTTGGCCATCGCCGAATACATCCAGCCGCGTTTGCCAGGGCCAAGCGAGATTTACACCCTCACCAACCCCCACCAGCTTAAGGGGCTGTTTCGCGGCGTGGAGATGGTGATTGGGATGCGGCTCCATGCGCTGATTATGGCGGCGGCGGAAGGCTGTCGGTGCTTTGCCCTCAGCTACGATCCCAAGGTGAGCCAATTAATGGCCGATTTGGCCCTGCCGGGGGTGGATCTCAACCTGAACCAGCCCCCCACTGACCCGGCCCAGCGTTGGCCCGACGAAGCCGAAGCCCTCGCCCAGGCTTGGCTCGATTGCTATGCCAATGGCGACCCCCTCTCGGCGGATCAAATTCAATCCCGCGTAGATCGTGCTCTGATGCACCAAGACCTGCTCCACGATGTGATTGGCTTGGCCTGTAGCCTCAGTTCTCGCGCTCAGTGGTAATCCAGTCATAACCCGGCTGACAGGTAGGATCACCCGAATGGGCGGTGGTTCCATGAACGCGTCGTTGGGGAATTGGCTTTAGCTTTACCTCAGCGCATAATGGATGGCCCTGGCGACCCCCGGTTTGGCCCCCAGTTCCCTCCGGCGGTTTGTGGTTTGTGATCAAGGACGGCGAAGGGCCGCTGCTCGTCTTCGCCGCCTCACCCTAAACTTCGCTTTACTGCTTGCGGGTGTTTTCGGCCATTTGTAGATTAAATTCCGCCTGGGTGAGGGTCGCCGCGACTTGGCAGGCCACCTCTGGGGAGAGGCTGGGCTGGGTTTCGGCCAGGAAAGTGAGGTAGCCCTGGAAGGTGCTGGTGATGATCAGTTTGTTTTGCTGCATGGTGAGATCTCCTGGGGATGGCGGTTGCAGGGGGCAGACCCAAGGCCATGCACCCCCTGCGAGGACGCCGGATTCAGGACTATACTGTAACCCGGCATTCCTGCGCTTCGAGCTTTTTTAATGGCAGATTTAATCCTTTTTTGGCATCGTCGCGACCTGCGCTTGACGGATAATCTGGCCCTGACAGCAGCACGGCAACGCAGCCCCCAGGTGGTCGGGGTGTTTTGCCTCGATCCGGGACTGTTGCAGCGGGATGACGTGGCTCCGGCTCGGGTAGCCTACATGGTCGGTTGCTTGGCGGAACTAGAGCATCGCTATGTCGAAGCAGGTGGATCCTTCGTGATTCTCCAGGGCGATCCTATCCAGAAAATCCCTGCCTTGGCCCAGGCGTTGGGGGCAGCGGCGGTGTACTGGAATCGGGATGTCGAACCCTACTCTCGCCAGCGGGATAAGGCCGTGGTAGAAGCCCTCAAGGAAATCGGCGTGGGCTTTGAGACACTCTTTTGGGATCAACTCCTCCACGCACCGGGGGAAGTACTCACCGGGGCAGGCCAACCCTACACCGTCTACGGCCCCTTTTGGAAAAACTGGATTCGGCGTCCCAAGGCCGATCCCCTCCCTGCTCCCACCGGACTGGTGCCCCTTAGCGATATCCAGTTTCAGGCCGCTCAGGCTGCGGGTAGCATTCCTCTTCCCAGTGCTCAAGACTTGGGCTTTCCCTGGGAGGGGGGCTTTCCCATTGATCCAGGGGAACGAGCCGCCCTGACAAGGCTGACGGAATTTTGCGACGATGATCGGCTCATCGGCACCTACGACGAACAGCGCAACTTTCCAGCGGTGGATGGCACCTCTCGCCTCAGTGCCGCCCTGAAGTTTGGGGCGATTGGCATTCGTACCCTGTGGGCTGCGGCCACCGAAGCCTACGACCGTAGCCGCAGCGACGAAGCCCGCCAGCACGTCCAAACCTGGCAGCAGGAATTGGCTTGGCGCGAGTTCTATCAACACGTTCTCCACGCCTTCCCAGAACTGGCCGATGGCCCCTATCGCCCCCAGTGGCACACCTTTCCCTGGGAAAACAATGCAGACCACTTTGCCGCCTGGTGTGAAGGCCGCACGGGCTACCCCATCGTGGATGCCGCCATGCGTCAACTCAACGAAACCGGGTGGATGCACAACCGCTGCCGGATGATTGTCGCCAGTTTCCTCACCAAAGACCTAATTATCAACTGGCAGTGGGGTGAAAAATATTTCATGCAAACCCTGGTGGATGGCGATCTGGCAGCCAACAACGGCGGCTGGCAATGGAGTGCTTCCAGCGGGATGGATCCCAAGCCCCTGCGGATTTTCAATCCCACCAGCCAAGCCCAAAAGTTTGACCCCGACGGCGACTACATCCGTCAATGGGTACCCGAACTGCGATCCCTCGATACCCAAGTGCTCGTAACCGGAAAAATTCCGAAGCCAATTTGTGATCGCCTGGGCTATCCCACCCCCATCGTCGATCACGGCATCCGGCAGGCACTATTTAAGGAGAAATACAAAGCCCAAAAAGGTTAATAAAGGTTAATGCATTTCTCACCGATTCAAACACCGCTTCACCCAACCCGTTTATTCATCCTGCAATTCTTCCTCAGATTCTATTTCAGTACTTGGCACAGTTCCCCAAGGCAGTTGAGGATACTGCTTCTTAATATCCTCTAATTCCTGTAATGCATTAAGAAGAAACTCTTCTATGGCAAATACATGATCGTCTAGCGAGATAAAGTCTCGAAGACTCTTCTCTAAACTAATCCATGACCATGTATTCGGCTGATCTAGATTATATGGATTCCAGTTAGAGTGATTAGAGATTTGCCTAAATTCATGAAGAATCTCCTGGCGTTTAGGAGACCTTGGATCTACCTCCAATAAAAGTCGAACCGTTGGATATCCAGAAGAGTCAACTTGATTCATGAAGAAGCCCATAAGGCACCACCATTTATCCGGCATCCAAGACACTAATACATAGCGGCCATGCCATTGGATATTTTGAAGTGCAAGACGTTTCCTAATCCCAAGTTTCTGATGATCCCCAAAAATATCTTCAAATCTATGTAGCACCTTACCCCACAACACTGACTCCATTAATTTGAGAGTTGAAGGAAAATTAGTTAGTGCTAATACATCAGTGGAAGAAAACTGATTACTCTGCGCCATGCGGTGCTCCTGCATAAAGGCCATGATTTCTTTTTGAAGGTCAGAATTTCTCTGCGTAGTCAAGAATTGATAAAATTGATGCCATCTCAATTGCTTGAACTCAACATCCGAGTGTGGGACAAACTGAAGAACATAGGATTCTTCCTTTGGCTCAAAGTCTCTTGTGATGTATATCAGCAATTTATGTCTATACCCAGGCAGTGAATCTAAAATCTGAACATAATCAGGTAGCTGATGATATCCCTCGGATGATCCCACCTTACTTTCGACAAAAATGAGATCATAGTTCTCTCCATCCGAAAGCTCGATCACGATATCAGGGCGCTTTTCATTTCCTGTGTTAGGCTGCTTATAGGTTTTCTGAGTAGTGATGTCAGACCCTAAATAATCTTCTAAATCCAGAATATGACTGCGCTTAAACCAAGAGAACAATATATCCTTATTCTCACTCAAGAAATGAGCGATTATCTCGGTGAAGAAGTCTTCAAGAGGCATATTGCCCTTGTGAAGCTTGAGCAGTTGATCAAAAAGAGCCATAGCTATCTAAAATAAATTCAACACTGAATTAAATTACTTTTTCCTGTATTTTATTTCGCCAGTATATTTTATAAATAATCCGCAAGGCTATCAACAATAGCTTATTATTTATTTGGGAATCGTTTTTTTGATTAACGATCTCACGGCATACCTTTGCCATATCAGAACTGCAAAAGCAACTTGTGTCTACCTCGTTACCCATGCCCACTCCCTCCAATCCGCCCCATCCCCTGCGTCGCCTGTTGCGCTATAGCCGCCAGTATCGCCGTCGGGTGTGGCTGGCCAGTGTGTGTTCGGTGCTGAACAAAACCTTCGACCTTGCACCCCCGGTGCTGATTGGTTTAGCGGTGGATGTGGTGGTGCAGCAGCAGGATTCCTGGATTGCCCGTTGGGGGATTGCGTCGATTCCGGGGCAGTTTGTGGCCCTGACCCTGCTGACGGTGGTGATCTGGGGGCTGGAATCGCTGTTTGAGTATGCCTACGATGTGCTGTGGCGTAACCTGGCTCAGTCCATCCAAAAAGACCTGCGGGTGGAGGCCTACGCCCACCTGCAAAGCCTGGATATGGTCTACTTTGAAGACCGCAGCAGTGGCCGATTGATGGCAGTGCTCAACGACGACATCAACCAGCTAGAGCGCTTTTTAGACCGAGGGGCAAACGAAGTCCTCCAGGTGATTACGACGGTGATTTTGATTGGCGGCGCGTTTTTTGTGCTGGCCCCGCAGGTGGCTTGGTTGGCAATGTTGCCCATGCCCGTCATTATTTGGGGGGCGGTGGCCTTTCAAAACAAGCTGGCCCCCCGTTATGCCGACGTGCGCGAAAAAGTGAGCCTGCTGAATAGCCGCCTGTCCAACAACCTCAGTGGCATGGTGACGATCAAAAGCTTCACCGCCGAAGACTACGAAATTCAGCGCATCCAGGCCGAAAGCGAAGCCTATCGCCTCAGCAACCAGCGGGCCATTGCCCTCAGTGCCTTGTTTATTCCCCTAATCCGAGTCCTCATCCTGTTTGGCTTCACTGCCACCCTGGTCTATGGCGGCTTGGCCACCGTGGCCGGACAGATGGCCGTCGGCACCTACAGCGTCCTTGTTTTCCTCACCCAGCGGTTGCTCTGGCCGTTGACCCGCCTAGGGGAAACCTTCGACCAATATCAGCGGGCCATGGCCTCCACAAGCCGAGTGATGGATTTGCTGGATGCCCCGATTGTCCTCACGCCCGGATCCCTACGGGTGCCCGTCAGCGAAATTCAGGGCGAAATCCGCTTCGAGAACGTTAGCTTTGCCTATCCCGACCGTCCCCCCGTGGTGGAAAGCCTGACCCTGAAAGTCCCCACTGGGCAAACCGTGGCCATTGTAGGATCCACCGGATCGGGCAAAAGCACTCTCGTCAAACTGTTGCTCCGTTTCTACGACGTCAGCCAGGGCCAAATCGTCCTAGATGGGGTAGATATCCGCGACATCAACCCCACCGACCTACGCCGAGGCATTGGCCTAGTCAGCCAGGATGTGTTTCTGTTCCACGGCACCGTGGCCGAAAACATCACCTACGGCACCTTCGCCGCCACGCGGGAGGAGATTATCCAAGCCGCCAAACTAGCCGAAGCCCACGAGTTCATCCAAGCCCTACCCCAGGGCTACGATACCCTCGTCGGCGAACGGGGCCAAAAGCTTTCTGGAGGCCAACGCCAGCGCATCGCCATCGCCCGCGCCATCCTCAAAAATCCGCCCATTTTGGTACTGGATGAAGCCACCTCAGCGGTAGACAACGAAACCGAAGCCGCCATCCAGCGATCCCTCGACACCATCACCCAAAACCGCACGACCATCGCCATCGCCCACCGCCTCTCAACTATCCGCAACGCCCACCGCATCTATGTCATGGAGGACGGCCAACTGGTGGAATCCGGCACCCATGAGGAATTGCTCACCCACCAGGGCATCTACGCCAGCCTGTGGCAGGTGCAACTGGGGCAGCGCCATCCCTCAGTTTAATCCGGTGAGGTCGTTTCTGACAGTTGAAGTACGGCCTCACCTCATTTAACAGGGATCCCAATTTTTTTGAGCGTCGGCACTATAACACTGCTTCGGGTGCTTGTGGGCTAGAGCAACGTAGCGCGAAACATTTGACTTGTAGCATCCGACAAAGATTTGAGAATTACAAGCGATATCAACTTCTGAAATCAGTTTTCTGATCGCTATGATTTTTGATTGTGATCCTAGCTCGTTGAATTTATCTTGTGTATAGCCCTGGTCTATTTTTTGACAGAAAGTAAAAATATTCAGGTTTGAATCAATCGCTTGAAGATCATCAACAACCTGATAATCATCCGTCATTACAAATAGGCTTTTCAGATGAGGTGCTTGCCTGTGAATGATCGATAGGTAGTCATGCACGAGCACCTGCTCTCCTTCGACGATGAGATCGCCGCTCCGTGGAGAAATATATCCCTCAACCTTATCGCCTCGTCGAACATGGATGGCGGCATAAGGCACCTGCAAGGGCTCTGGCCAATTGAACGGCGCAACGGGTTGACAGAACTGGCGGGCTAAGTGCCGCTTTGCCGCAAAGATATTTCTATAAAAGCCATAGGATCTTAGTAAGAAGAATTTTTTGTTAAGATGACGATAATTTATAAAGTTACCTATATCCCAAAAACCTGTGCTTCCAACCCCTTCAATTATCCATTTGGGATCGATGAAATTCTGAACATCTTCAGTAGCCCATAGCAGATCTGATTGATATAAGTCAGCCCATTTAAGATCTCCATCTGAAAACTTAGACTGATCGACATAAAGCCTACGTTTTGTGATTAATCCAAAAAGAATCGCGTTCAGTAAATTATTAATCTCGGAGTAAAAACCACGACTTGTTAGACTAAATAAAAACGGATTAGAATATTTGGCGTTTATTGTCAGATAGGTTGATATCTTCACTTGTTCCTCTTGGTGAGAATGCGATCAAAGTATTGGTCAACAGTCTACTCAGTAGAAGTGTTCGATGTCAGACTAGCTCGCTAACAACCACTATGCCGAGGATAGTCTATTGGTTCTACAAGATATTGAAACCCGGAGACTTATCGGGACACGGCTCTCCCTGACTGGGTGTGTTACTGATTATGAACTTCCTAGGCAGGCTAAT
>JBBAWV010000136.1:0-11623 GCA_040396995.1 Nodosilinea sp.
CGGCCTGCCGCTACTACCTCCTAAATTAACTCCTGTCAACCTGCGGAATGTCGGTAGAACGCTGACTCCCCTCTCTCCCTTCAAATCCCTGAAAACACCACGCCACAAGCTACTCAGCAGCTTTCAGGCAACTTTTGTCAGTCAACCAGGGCTAGATTACTTACTCAATGCTAATTCCACCAAAGGTCTCCGCAGCTTTTCCAGGTTTGGCCAGGGGCGCTTTTTCCATCTTTCGGGCTTGTTTTCGGTGAGCTTGAAAATAGCCCAGCCAAGCGGCGGGGGCATCCATGGTTTCGCCGCCGTGTTTGGTTTTGCGCTGGCGCACCTGGCAAAGAACGGGGGTATTCACACAAGCACCCGACACAATCACCTGACCTTTAGTGAGGGCGGGTAGTTCTTGCAGCAAATCTCGACCCGCCGCCTCTACGCCATACTTCAGGCTTTCCTGGTCTACGGGGTTCACAATCCGCATGAGAAACTGGCTCATGCACTGGGACAGCACATCGGAATCGAGCTTGCCGGGACGCTGGGTAATGAGGCCGACGCCCATGCCAAATTTGCGCCCTTCGCTGAGAATCGTTCGCAGAATTTGCTTGCAGCGGGAGGGTTCGTGGCCGGGGGCAAAACGGTGGGCTTCTTCAATCAAAATAAAGACAGGATAGGGCAAATAATTTTCGTCGTCGGGGTTAATTTTGTCCTTGGCGGTATTCATGCGGGCCTGATAGCTTTGGCGCAGCACCGCCGCACAGATCACCTGCTGTTCTTCCTGGCTAATTTCGTTCATTTGCAACACGGTGACTTGGCCCGGTGCAAACAAATCCTTCGGCGCAAGGTGCTGCATTCGATGGAAGTAATCCGACCGTTCTAGCTTGCCCAGCTTCCATTCCAGGGCGGGGGCGGAGGAACCTGTTTTCTCGTTGCCTTCGTCATCGGTGCTGCGGTCAGACTCGTAGCAGGCGGCGATCAAATCCTGCACATCCCAGCGGTGATCGCCCAGTTTGTGCTTGCCCAGCAGGCTAAAGGCTTTGTTGAGGATGGCCTGCTGGCGGTCGCTCATGTCGGGCAGCAGCGTCAAAATATCGTAGTAATCCAGGGAAGACATACGAATGCGAATGTCGTCGGGGGTGAGGATTTTCACCGCTGGGCTGTAGCCGTCGTCTGCGGCAAAGGCCGGGTGGCCGCGCATGTCCGTGAGGGTGCCGTACTCGCCGTGGGGGTCAAAAATCAGCACCGCCGCCCGGTTGTAGGGGCTCATTAGTTCCTCAATTAGCACCCCCGCCGTGTAGGATTTACCGGAACCCGTCCCCGCCAAAATGGCCATGTGGGTGCTCACCAGTTCCTTCACATCCAGGGCCACAGGCACCCGCCCCCCAGGTCGCAGCAGCAGCGATCCAATGTGGGCCGACCCCGGTGCCTGGGGCTGCTTTTTGTTGATGATCTGCTGCAAACTGGCATCGTCTGCCAGGTAGACCTTTGCGCCAGGGTCGGGGGCCATGCGGGGGTTGATGAAGCCCAGGGCCGGATGGAAATAGCCCACCACGTCTACGGTCACTTCGTAAACTTCTGGGTTGGGATGGGCAAACCCCACCAGGGCGGCGATGGCCTCCGGGTTAATGTCGGGGTCGGCAAAGAGTCGGTCGGGCAGGTGATCGATCAGGCTCAGTGCCGAAATTTTGCCCAAAATCTCGGCCCGGGGCAAATCCGCCACATCCACCCGGTAGTAAACGAACTCGCCAATCTTTACCTGGCGATGGTCGGCGGTAATGAACAGATATTGATTGCCCGTGTCCCCTGGCCCTTTCACCGTGCCAATCACCGGAAGCTCTGGGGGTTTGGGTTTGGGTGCCATCGGAACGTCCTACTTCAAGCGTGTCGCCCCAGCCGCCATCGCCGAAAACGCCCACGATCCACGGCTGAAGCCCTTGCCAAAAGTCTAGCACCCTTCTCCTAGATCACTAGTATGGGTACTCCAGAACCCAAGGCATACCATCAAAGAAGCTCGAACCCTCATTTTGCTATCACTGTCCCTATGAAACAAGGAGATCAGCCCCCTTGTCTGGGCAGCTAAAGTGTGGAGAAATCACTAACTTCATCCAATTAACTAATTAATGACACGCCCTAATCGTCGTCGTCAAAAATGCCCCGGAAAAATTCCAGGGTGTCCTTCAAGGCAGCGATGAAGGTGTCGATTTCGGCCTTGGTATTGTAGAAATAAAGGCTGGCGCGGGCGGTGGAATCTACCCCCAATAGACGATGCAGCGGCTGGGTACAGTGGTGCCCCGAACGAATAGCAATGCCCGACTGATCCAGCAGCGTGGCCAAATCCTGGGCGTGAACCCCGTCAATCGTAAACGTCGCCAGGGCAGCGCGACCACTGCCGTCGGCCTTGGGGGCAGGGCCATAGAGTTTGATTTCGGGGATGGCCTGGATTTGCTTGTAGAGGTAGGCCGTCAGTTCGTGCTCGTAGGCGGCGATGTTGTCCATGCCCACGGAGGACAGGTAATCCACCGCTGCACCGAGGGCAATGGCTTCGGCAATGGCTGGGGTACCTGCTTCAAACTTGTGGGGCAGGTCGGCGTAGGTGGAGTGGTCGAAATACACATCGGCAATCATTTCGCCACCGCCCAGGAAGGGAGGCATTTCCTGGAGAATTGCCAATTTGCCGTACAAAAAGCCGATGCCCGTGGGGCCACACATCTTATGCCCAGAGGCCACGAACCAGTCGCAGTCCATCGCCTGCATATTCAAGGGCAGGTGGGGCGCACTCTGGCAGCCGTCAATCAACACCTTGGCCCCGTGGCGATGGGCGAGGGCGATGATTTCCTCCACCGGATTAATGCAGCCCAGGGCGTTGGAAACATGATTCACTGCCACCAGCCGGGTTTTGTCGCTCACCAGGGAGCGGTACTGTTCCAGGTCAAATTCTTGGGTTTCCGTCAGTCCTACAAACTTCAGAACGGCCCCGGTGCGCTGGGCCACAAACTGCCAGGGCACTAGGTTGCTGTGGTGCTCCATCACCGAGAGAATGATTTCATCGCCAGGGCCGAGCGCGCTCATTCCCCAGGCGTACGCGACGAGGTTAATGGCCTCGCTGGCGTTGCGGGTAAAGACAATCTCGTCGCGGCTGGCGGCGTTGATAAAGGCCGCTACCTTATCCCGTGCCCCCTCGTAGGCATCCGTCGCCCGCGCACTGAGGGCATGAATCCCCCGGTGGACGTTGGCGTTGTCTAGCTGGTAGTAGTGGTTTAACGCCTCCAGCACCGCCCTCGGCTTTTGGGACGTAGCCGCATTGTCGAGATACACCAGCGGGTGATCGTTCACCGCCTGATGCAAAATCGGGAAGTCGGCACGAACCTTAGCAGCCAGGGAAAGTTCTTGGGCGACGGTCATGGGAGGGCGTGGGGTAATGGGTGGGTGGGCTATCCGACTCCCCTCTCCCCGTGGGAGAGGGGCTGGGGGTGAGGGCCGAGGGGCTGGGGGTGAGGGCAACCTACGTCCATTGGGTAATCCGTTGGGCCAGGTTGGCTCGAAGGGATTCTAACGGGATCCGGTCTAGAATTTCCATGGCAAAGGCGTAAATCAGCAATCGCTGAGCCTGGTTGGCGCTAATGCCACGACTTTGCAGATAGAAAATCTCGTCGGCCTGAAGCTGGCTGACGGTGGCTCCGTGGGCGCATTTCACGTCGTCGGCCACAATTTCAAGCTGGGGCTTGGTGTCTACCCTGGCTTTGTCGGACAGCAGCAGGTTACGGTTGAGCTGGCTAGCGTTGGTTTGCTGGGCCTTTTGGGCCACCACGACCCGACCGTTGAAGACGCTGTGGGCCTTACCGTCCACAATGGCCTTGTGCTGCTGCTCCACGGTGCCGTGGGGATGGCTAAGGGCAACCAGACTGTGGGTGTCGGCGTGCTGGCTGTCGGTGATGGCCCCCAGACCGTAGAGCTTGGTGGTGGTTTGCTCCCCGGTTTGGTAGGTTTCCCAGTTGTGCCGGGCCAGCTTGGCCCCAAAGTCTGCCGCTGTGCCGATGTACTGACTGTCGCGGGCCTGGGTGACGACCGTTTTGCCGATGTGGTAGGTGCCTGCGCCCTCCCGCTGAATGCGGCTGTGGGTGATCTGAGCGTTGGCATCTAGCCAGAGTTCCGTAACAGCATTCGTGAGATTCAGGCTGTCCCCAGTTCCCCAAAAATCTTCTACCAGGGTCAGCGCACTGCCCGTTTCCGCCACCACCAAACAGCGGGGTTGAGCCAGGGTGTCTTGCCCTTGATGGATATACAGAATTTGAACCGGGGTGTCAATTACCACATTGCGGGGCAGATAGATAACCACCGCATCCTGAAAACCCACGGTGTTGAGGGCCGTAAACACCTCATGCTCACCACTGGCTTGGCCTAGGCGAGTTTGCAGCTTGGCCATCAGGTCAGTGTTTTGGCTCAGTGGTTGCAGGCTGCCGACGGCTGCGCTCTCTGGCAGTTGATCCAGTTGGGATAGCTCAGCGCTGAAAACACCGTTGACCACGACGATTTGCGCCCCGGTGGTTTCAGGCAGACGCAGGGAATTGATGGCCGTTTCCGCCACGGTGGAGGATTCCGCCACGGCAAAGTTTACCGACAGCAGGGCCGACAGATCGGTGAAGCGCCAGTCCTCTTGGCGGGTGGAGGGGAAGGTTTCTTCCTTCAGTAGGGCCTCGGCGCGGGTGCGGAGTTCTGTTAGGGCAAGATCGTCGGGAACAGCGGCTTTGGCCGTATGGATCAGCGTCTTGAGGTAGGCGTCCCGCTGTTCGGTCAGGCTGGCCGAGGTTGGACTATCTAGGGTTGCGTTGGTATCAGAAGAATTTGCCATTACGCTACAGCCTCCGCACGGTGTTCGGCCAAAATCCACTCGTAACCGCGAGATTCCAGTTCTAGGGCCAGTTCCTTGCTGCCCGTGGTGATGATGCGCCCTTCGGCCATGACGTGAACGTAGTCGGGCACGATGTAGTCCAGCAGCCGTTGGTAGTGGGTAATCAGCACCACGGCATTGTCGGGGGTGGTGAGTTGGTTCACCCCGTTGGCGACAATTTTCAGGGCGTCGATGTCTAGGCCGGAATCGGTTTCGTCCAGGATGGCCAGGGCGGGTTCTAGTAGCGCCATTTGCAGGATTTCGTTACGCTTTTTCTCGCCGCCAGAAAAGCCTTCGTTGACGCTGCGGTCTAGAAAAGAAGCGTCCATCTTGACGACTCCCAGCCGTTCGTCCAGCAGATCATCGAAGTCGAACACATCGATTTCCTCTTCGCCCCTAGCCTTGCGATGGGCGTTGTAGGCCACCCGCAAAAAGTCGCGGTTGCTGACGCCAGGAATTTCGAGGGGATATTGAAAGGCCAGAAATACCCCAGCGGTAGCGCGTTCGTGGGGTTCCAGTTCCAGGATATTTTCACCCTTGAAAATCACTTCCCCAGCGGTCACTTCGTAATCGGGGTGGCCCGCCAGAACTTTAGAAAAGGTGCTCTTGCCGGAACCATTCAGGCCCATGATGGCATGGATTTCTCCGGCCCGTACCTCCAGGTTTAGCCCCTTCAGAATTTCGGTGCCGTCCACGTTGGCATGGAGGTTTTTGACGGAAAGAATGATCTCGCTGTTTTCGTTAATCATGGTGGTTCAATGGGTGGGCCGGGTTGGCAATGTCCGGTAGGCTTCAGGGCAAAAAATAATTGGCAAGATTGAGAAAATTTGTAGGGTGCATTCGCGCCAGCAATGCACCTTTGAGGAGTCCGCCTGGGCGGTGCATTGCTTCGCGTTGGCGTTAGCCTCGCCTCGGCGTTATGCACCCTACGGTTCGTTCCGGCTCCCCTCTCGCGTGGGGAGAGGGGTTGGGGGTGAGGGCGGGCGGGCTACCCAACGGAATTCTCCAGTTTCAAGGCCAGCAGTTTGTCGGCTTCGGCGGCGAATTCCATCGGCAGTTTATTGAACACATCGCGACAGAAGCCGCTGATGATCATCGACACCGCATCTTCAGGGGAAATGCCACGCTGGGCGAAGTAGAAGAGTTGGTCTTCCCCAATTTTGGAGGTAGAGGCTTCGTGCTCTACCCGGGCGGTGCTGTTTTGCACCTGGATGTAGGGGAAGGTGTTGGCGCTGGAGGTATCGCCGATCAGCATGGAGTCGCACTGGGAGTAGTTGCGGGCTCCTTCGGCCTTGGGGCCAATTTTCACCAGGCCGCGATAGCTGTTTTTTGACTTGGCGGCGGAAATACCCTTAGAAATGATGGTGCTCTTGGTGTTTTTGCCCACATGCACCATCTTGGTTCCGGTATCGGCCTGTTGCAGGTTGTTGGTCAGTGCTACGGAGTAGAACTCGCCGACGGAACCTTCGCCCACTAGGACGCAACTGGGGTATTTCCAGGTGATGGCTGACCCGGTTTCCACCTGAGTCCAGGAAATCTTGGAGTTTTTCCCCGCGCAGAGGCCGCGCTTGGTGACGAAGTTATAGATGCCGCCCTTGCCGCTTTCGTCGCCCGCGTACCAGTTCTGCACCGTGGAATAGTTGATGGTAGCGTTGTCGAGGGCGACCAGTTCCACAATGGCGGCATGGAGTTGGTTGCTGTCATACATGGGGGCGGTGCAGCCTTCCAGGTACGTCACCGAACTGCCGGATTCCGCCACGATCAGCGTGCGCTCGAATTGGCCAGAGTCGCCGTTGTTGATGCGGAAGTAGGTGGACAAATCCATCGGGCAGACGGTGTCTTTGGGAATGTACACAAAGGAACCGTCGCTGAACACCGCCGAATTTAGGGCCGCGAAGTAGTTGTCGCCGATGGACACCACGCTGCCCAGGTACTTTTCCACCAGTTCCGGGTGTTCCTGAATGGCTTCTGAGATGGAGCAGAAAATCACCCCCACTTCGGCCAGCTTTTCTTTAAAGGTCGTCGCCACGGAGACGCTGTCAAAGATGGCATCCACCGCCACGTTGGCCAAGCGCTTTTGCTCGGAGAGGGGAATGCCCAGCTTCTCGAAGGTTTCCAGCAGGGTAGGATCAACCTCCTCTAGGCTGCCCTTTTTCTCTTTGACCTTGGGAGCCGAGTAGTAAATGATCTTCTGGTAGTCGATGGGCGGATAGCTGACGTTGGGCCACACGGGTTCCTGCATGGTCAGCCATTTGCGGTAGGCCTTGAGGCGAAACTCCAGCATGAATTCCGGCTCGTTTTTCTTGGCGGAAATCAGCCGCACCACGTCCTCACTGAGGCCACGGGGGATGACATCGGCCTCGATGTCGGTGGTGAACCCGTACTTGTAAGGCTGGCTAACGAGGGACTGAACAGAAGCACTCATAGACTCGACTCTCTGGACGGTGGCTCGGTCAACGGGGGGTGGGCTTACTGATACTTGCTGGTTTCGGTGCGGATGGTTTCAAAGGAAATCTCCTGCTGATCCCCAGCAAAGGGGTTTTCGGAGGTGAGGAAGAGCATACAGTGACACTCCTTGCGCTCCTGCATGGGCACGCAGGGGCAGTTCCAGTAGATGGACTTCACCTCGGCCTCTTTGTCCTCATAGTGGCGGCAGGGACACAGGGGGGAACCCAGGTCATCCTTATGCTTGGCCAATCCCTCCAGCACCACCGCCGTCACGCCGGGATCCGCACAGAAGTAGGTACCCGTGCGCTTTGCGTAACTTTGGGCAAAGCTTCGCATCATTTCGAGGTTTTTGTCGGAGGCTTGGGTGGGAGGGGTGACAGTCATCGCAGAACAAAGATATGGCTACACAGCCCATTAATTCTATACAATTAAAGCAACATTTAGGTTGTCTAACTCAATCTTAGATTAGTTTGGCAACATCAATGTTGTCAAAGTATGTAGTCCTCTCCAGTCCCCCACGTCGGCCCATGCCATGACCTTTGTGCAGCCATCCTCTTCCACCAAGGACGACATCCTGGTCTACCTGCTAAAGCAGGGCGAAGCCACCGCCCAAGCCTTGGCGGAACATTTTGAGGTCAGCGCCCAGGCTATCCGTCGCCACCTGAAGGATCTGGAGGCGGAGGCCTTAATTGAGCATCGGGCCGTCCACGAAGGCATGGGCCGCCCCAATCACCTCTATCGCCTCAGCAGCAAGGGGCGCGACCGCTTCCCTGCCCAGTACGACGAGTTTGCCATTTCTCTGCTGGATACCCTGGCGGAAACCGTCGGCAAAGACCAGGTGGGCACCATCCTGCGCAAACAATGGGAGCGCAAAGCCCTGGAATACCGAGACCAGGTGGGATCAGGCACCGTGGCGGAACGGGTAGCCAAGTTGGTGAAGCTGCGTCAGGCCGAGGGCTACATGGCCGAGTGGCATGAGGTTAATCCCGCTGAGATGCAGCCCCACATTGCCGTGGATGCCCCCGGCCCTTGCTACATCATCACGGAATATAACTGCGCCATTTCCCACATTGCCGAGTCGTTCCCTAGCGTCTGCGGCCATGAACTGGAAATGTTTCAACTGGCCCTGTCGGATTGCTCGGTTCAGCGAACCCACTGGCTAGTGCAGGGCGAACACCGCTGTGGCTATTTGATTGCCCAACGAGCTGCCACTCCAGCCTAGAGATCTCTGGCAAGGGGCTACTGAATGGCGGCTTTAAGGGTACGACAAAATTCAGCCAAGTCCTGAAGGGCGGCTTGGGCATCGTCAACAGCCAAGCGTTTCACGAAGGCACTGCCCACAATCACCCCATCGGCCCCCCACTGGTGTAGTTGGGTCGCTTGGTCTGGGCCAGACACCCCAAAGCCTACCCCGATGGCTTTGTCGGTGGTTTGCTTGAGGCTGTCGAGCAGATCCTTCACGCGCCCCTGAATGTCCTGCCGCATCCCGGTTACCCCGGTAACGCTGACTAAGTAAACAAACCCCTGGGCTTGGGCAGCAATGGCCTGGATGCGTTCTAGGGGAGAAGTGGGGGCCACCAACAGGGTGACATCAATATTGGCAGTGGCGGCGGATTGGAGCAACGCCTCCACTTCTTCTAAGGGCAGGTCGGGTACTACCAGGCCTGCTACCCCAGCGGCGGCGATATCTGCCATAAAGGTATCAATGCCGCGATTGAGGATCGGGTTGTAGTAGGTGAACAAAATAATGGGTGACTTTAGTCCGGGGCTGACGGCTTTGACCAGATCCAACACCTGGTCTAGGGTAACGCCCTTGGCCAAGGCGCGAGTGGCCGCCGCCTGAATCACGGGGCCATCGGCGAGGGGATCAGAGTAGGGCACCCCCAGTTCGATTAAATCGGCTCCATTGTCGTCCAGCACTTTCAGCGCCGCCGCCGTGGTCTCTAGGTCAGGGTCTCCTGCGGTAATGAAGGGGATGAGGGCACATTCACCCCGCGCTTTGAGAGCCTGGAAATGATCTGCAACGTGAGCCATAAAGCGGGCCGATAGACATCCAATAGAGCACTCTAAACCAAGACGGGCACCGCGTCTATGCCCGCCTGAATGGGGAGTAGAGGGATGAAACGGGAGGCTTGGCCCTAGGCCGACTCGTCCTCTAGCTTGGCTTGGAGGGCGGCGATTTCCTCGGGGCTCAGTTCCTCTAGGCGCTTTTCTAGAACAGCGGTTTCGTAGTCGTCCATCTGCTGATTTAGGGTCATATTGCGGGTGACGACTCGCAAAAGATAGGTCACCAACCAGCCCACTAGACCGCCCACCATCACGGCTTGGCTCCAAATGCCCGCCGACAGGCCATCCAGCCCCACCAGCCTGAAGGCCAGAAAAATACCTCCCCCAGCGAGGAATACCCCTAACCCGATGCCAAATACATCAATCCGTCGCATGGGTTTAGCTCAGCTTGCGGGCCTGGGGGCGGAAGTTCAAAAACGGGCTGAACAGCAGCATGCCTGGGAAGAAGACAAACATCAGGCCGTAGAGTAGGGTGCGTTCTACGGAACCTGCTCGGTGCCAGTTGGCCTTCAAGTAAAACAAAATCGCCAGGGGCATGACCACTAAATATATCCCAGCCAGCCCACCGTAGAGCGCTAGGGTAATCAGGAGATCAGTGGAAAGGGTTAGATCGGCAAGCATGGTATCCAGGCAATCAGTGGCTAGGGTCACGAAGCAAGGCTAGGCCAGATGGGCATGGTCTTAGCCCCATCACCACCCGCCTCTCCGCCATTGTAAAGGGAGGACGCCGTTCCTCGGCAAGAACTTCCCTGGAATCTGTGTTCCCCGGCAAAGATCCTGCCTATGGTTGCAATTGGGGCCAGTTGGTGATGGAATAATACACGACATCGCCACGGGCTTTGGCCCAGGACAGATGTTATGGGGGCGTGGCGGAATGGTAGACGCTACGGACTTAGAAAACTGAGCCTTAGTGAAGAAATTTGCTAAGTGGAAGCTCTCAAACTCAGGGAAACCTAACTTCGGGGTTTTAGGCGTCTTCAGACGAGGCTAAAGCCTTGGACATGGCAATCCTGAGCCAAGTCAGCCCAAACCGCTGTTGAATCATCGGAACAGGCTGGAAGGTGCAGAGGCCCGACGGGAGCTACCCTAACGTGCAGTCGAGGGTAAAGGGAGGGTCCAATTCTCAACGCTAACCCCTGGAATATCCCCAAGGGCGGGCGGTCGCGAAAGCGACGGGAGGATGAAAATCCGTTGACCATTGCGGTCGTGAGGGTTCGAGTCCCTCCGCCCCCATACTGCCTAACTGAGCCTAGTTGAGGCCAGCTTTTTTGCCTAGGTGAGCCTCTACTGCTAAGAACCACAGTCACAGGTCAATAGCCATAGGTCAATGGTGCGGGAAATTTCCATGTCGAGGTCGGCCCCGGTTCCCTGACGGTGCATTGTGGCTCATTCAAGGGATTAGAGCGTTGTTAGACGGGGTGATCGCCGCGAAGGCACCCTACAGGACTAACGTTTGGGAATCGGGGTTATTGAATTTGGATTGGGTGTCAGGGGCTTCTCCGAGGGCTTGAACCATCGCAGGAAACTTTTCGATTTTGAAGCCGTGATGCCATAGATCAGGGAGAAGATGGGGATGGCGAGGTTGAAGATGGCGCAGGGAAAGTACAGAAGCGTGGATACGGCTAAGGTGGCGGTCATAAAGGCTCCGCAGGAATTCCAGGGCACGGTTCTACCCCATACCCTCGGCGGGCCGCCCACTGCCACACATCTCGAATCCGATACAGGTAGCTTTTGCGGGTCTCCTGGCTGAGGGACTTTTCCATCAGCCAATCCACAAACCGAAACCCGTCTTCCTCCCGCAGTCCATGAATCGGTTGGTTTCCCCAGAACTGTTTCAGCGCCCCCAGGGCATAGCGGTAGCCGTCCTCGGTGCTCTCTGCATCAAACCGATGTCCCTTGCGGTACAACTCCCACAGATCGTCAATTCGCCTTGGTTCAGCCACCTTCTGAACCACCTCTGGCTTCGGAAACAGGCGATATTTTTCTTTGGTGGGGTCAAAGGTGCCATTCTTCAGATCCACCGCCAGCAACTCAGCCCGGTTCTGGGCGAACGCCCGATGCGTCGGCGTATCCTTGGTATCCATCCATACCTCTTAGCAGCGGCTTAATGAGAATTTTAGATTCCCAAAAACGACAATGCGCAAGGGCTAGAGTCCTTACGCATCAAAAGGTTTAGAGTATGGGCGATACTGGATTCGAACCAGTGACCCCTTCCGTGTGAAGGAAGTGCGC
>JBBAWV010000137.1:0-11602 GCA_040396995.1 Nodosilinea sp.
GGGGGGGGGGGGGGGGGGGGGGGACCGGGGGGGCGGGGGGGGGGGGGTTGTAGGTTGTCGGGTTTGCTCCAGGTGAAGGGGGCTTGTTGAGCGGCGGAAAGCCACAGCAGGCGTTTGGCGCGGGTCATGGCGACGTAGAGCAGGCGGTATTCTTCGGCGGTTTTGAGGGCTTTGGCCTGTTCCCAGGCGGTGAGGGTGTCGGGGATGGGGGCGTTGGCGTAACTCGTACCCATAGGATCTGGGGTGGTTTGATTCGTGGGGTTTCGATTCCCGTGGGCATGATCGATGTGGGTCTGGTGGGCGTGGGCGCGAATTTGGGCACGGGCGACTTCGGAGAGGGAAAAGTCGCCGAGGAACTTGGTTTGGGGCGGCACCCATAGTTCACCGGGGATAGTTTTCTCGTGGAGAAAGGGCAAAAATACCACGTCCCAATCGAGCCCCTTGGCCTTGTGCATGGTGATGATGGTGATCTGGCGGGGGCGGGTGTAGATCGAGTCGGTGTCTTCGGTTTCCACGGCTGTAAAGCGTTCAGAGCCGACGATCTCTTGCAAAACTTCGATGGCGGCGGTGAGGGTGTTGTTTGGGCGAATTTGCTGGCTGACGCGGGCCGCGAGTTTGTCGGCGGTGGCTAGTTCGCTTTGGTTGTAGCCCAAGGTTAGCCCCAAAAAGGGAAACAGGCTGTAGGGCGACAGTTCCAACCGGGCGCGGAGGAGGCTGGTGCAGTAGCGGCGGGCGGTGCGGGCGGCGGCGGTGTTGGGGGGCGTATCCAGGGGGCCGGGGTAGAGGAACTGTTCGGGCGTTTGGGCCAGCAGGTTCAGGTCTTGGGTGGGCACCTTTTGGCGATCCACCAGCACCCTCAGGGCTTCTTTGAGGGCATCGGGGGAATGGGGCCGATCAATAAACCGCATCAGGGCCAGCATGTCCTCCGGCACCTGGGTTTGCCGATCCTGGTCGCCCACGTCGTAAATCGGCAGACCCAGCGCTGCCAAATCCACCCCCACCTCGTCCGCATCCCGCAGCCGTTTGGCGATGTACTGCCCCTGGCGTCCCTCCCGCACCAAAATGGCAAGGCTGAGGTCGGGGTTTTCGGTGAACGCCTCCTGCACCCGCTGGGCGATCAGGCGCACGGAATCTTGAATCGTGGGCGGGGTGTGTACCTCTAGGCCGAGACCGAGGGCTTCCGGGTTGGCGTTGGGCTGGGGGTCATCCAGGGGCACGGGGTGGATGGCCTGCTCCCGAAACGGAATCACATCCCCGACCACCTGGGTACGGTTGGCCCAGTTCAGCAGGCGGTTGGCGGCTTCCATAATGATGGCGGTGCTGCGTCCAGCCTGATCCATGGTGACGAGGCGATCCTGGCAGCGGCAGGTTTCGCAAAACTGGTTAAAGAAAACGGGGTCGGCGGGGGTGAAGGTGGAGTTAATCGCCTGGTTGGGGTCGCCCACGCGCACTAGGTTAGGTTCTGCCGTGGGATCGTCGGGATGGCCTGCCAACAGGGTCAGCAGCCGAGTTTGCAGGGGCGAAGAATCCTGGGCCTCGTCCTCAAACACGGCAAACACGCGGGACTGCCAAAAGCGCAAAGTGGCCGGATCCGCCAACGTCCGCAGGGCGGCGAGGATCATGTCGTCGTAGTCGATGAAACTGCGCTCCTGCATCAGGGCTTGGTAGCGCCCATAGAGTCCGGCGGCAATGGCGAGGATGTCGTAATCGACCTGCCCCTCAGCGTAGCGATGGTCAAGGGATTGGGCCAACTCCATCACATCCCCCGGCAGCAACCCCGAACTCTTAGCCTCCCGCACCACCGTATCCGCCAAGCTGGGCAGCACCTCGGTACGCAACACCGACTGCCGCCGCAGGTTTTCGGTTTCCTCCCCGTCCACCTGTGCCCCCTCAATCAACCGCTGATACAGGGCCGGATTCAACCCAATCCACTGCTCCACGGCATTGCGAATCAGCCGATTATTTTGGGCCGGAGAGACCAGGGTGAGGCTATCCAAACTGAGGTTCGACAGTTCCGGGTTGCGGGTGGCAATGGTGAGGGCCAGCCCATGCAGGGTAGACACCGTAAAACTGGTCTGGGGCAGTTTCAGCCGCTTCAAATGGCCGCGCACCTTGGCCTTGAGGTTTGCCGCTGCGGAACGGGTAAAGGTCACCAACACCAACTGACGGTTCAAATGCAGTTGATTTCGGGCAATGGTCAAAGCCGCCGCCGCCGCCATCCCCGTCGATTTGCCCGAACCGGGCACCGCCGACACCGCCAAACTGCACCCAGCCCAATCCGCCAATTCCCGCTGCCCCTGGCGCAGGCTGGCATAGATCTCCTGGAGGATCGCCTCCCGGTCAGGGGCGTCAGTACACATCATCGTGGGAGCCAAGATTTAACAACAAAATTGATTGCCCTTGTGACTCTGCATCATCACCCACAAACTCAAACAAAATTCTCAGCTTGTAATCAATTGAAGCTGACCAAATTCCAGCTAAATCTCCTGTTAATTTATGAGTCTGTAGACTAGGATGGAAAGGGTCTTCAGAGAGTTGATTTAGTGTTCTTTCAATCGCAGGACGCAAATTCGGGTTACGCTTGACTAGACGCTTAAAAGCTCTCAACGATTTGGGAGTCCAGCCAATTTTTCTCATTTGTCTAACTCAGCCATGAAGTCAGCAACGGCACCAAATATTACTTGTCCCTGAGCATATTCCTGCCGAACTTCAGCAATCTCACGAATTAATGCTTTTCGTCGTCGTTCGATGAGGCGTTTCTGGAGAAGTTCGAGCAAGGCTTCTTGATCGTCTAGAGACAATGTTTCGATGGTCTCAATTGCTTGCTGAAAAGTAGAGGATTGTTCAACCATAGTAATACTCCACAATGCGTTAAATTAATTGTACTGTTCTTGTTTGAGGGTGGCCAAGGCTTTGACCCGAAGTTGGGCATCATTAAGGGTAGGTGTAAAATCTATCATGGGGTTTCTCTCCGCATAGAATCAACCAGCATGAATCAAGCAACCTCATCTAGCTCAGGAACATGCTCAGCTTCGTAATTTTCAATTAAGACACCAATCACATCCATCATTGAAGCAAGGGGATGGGTTTCATCTTCGCCGACCTGATCAATTAAACCATCTAGTAATTCAACTAAATGCTCATATTGTTGCTCGGTGCGCGGAACAAAAATAGTCTCAGCAATTGAAGACCAGGCTCTAATTGTGTTGTCCAGATCGAGACTTATCATGATTTCTTCCACCTCTCTTCATCATATTCTGAATGAGTCAACACAGCCCGAATGTAAACCTTTCTTCGATTGTAGTGAATTGCTGCAATGAGCCTAGCTTTGTTGCCTCCAATATTGAAAACTGTCAACTTTCCAACTTGATCTGCCGATGGAAATAATTCACGTAGCTCAACAAATGACGAAAACTCGTTCTGCTTAATAACTCTGTACCATTGAGCTAGAGCGTTCTTGACATCTGGATGAAGTTTGGCAAATTCGTTAAGCCGCCTACGAGTAATCACATGCATATTAATTTGCTCATACCTCCCCCATTTTTTAATTTCTCTAATTGCTCCTGTGCCCATTCTCGCAGTTGCTCATCGGGGTCATTGAGGGCGCTATCACGCAACAGTTCTAGGGTTTTGGGATAGCCAGGATAGTAGGTGAGAAGGGACTCTAATGCTGCTTCTCGAGGATTATCTTGAGATTTATGCTTTCGTTCAAAAGGATCAATAACAGCAAGGGTAGCTAAAAAATCAAATATAGATTTGTCCCTCCATCTTTTAGCCAAGGATCTTATGGCTTCAATACGCACAAAATAGTCCTCATCAAACTGGGCAGAATTTTTTAAAAGAGATATGGCCTCTGGCTTATCTTTCCAAATTTTAGCTAATGATTTTACTGCTGCTCGTCGAACAGCCCATACTGAGTGAGACAGTATTTCAGATTTTAGCCAGGATAAAGTATTTGGGTCATCCTTCACTATAGAGAGTAAACCAATGACCGCTTGCTCTTTCACGTTCGGATGACAGTTCCATTCATCATATGTTCTGAGCCAAGGTAAGATTTCAGGAGCATCTTTCCAACTTCTACACAACTCATTCACTGCTGCATATTGCATGTACCAATTCTCATTGAACTGAGCCTGGGTTAATAGCCAAGAAAAAACGCTGGGATCTTTTTGCCAAGATTCAGTTATTTCTTTAACTATGACCAGAGGTAAAGATAGAGTTTCATCAGTTTGAGCAGTTTCTTTAAGCCAAGACATTGCTTCTATGTCGTTCGTCCAACCTCTGACGATCTGCCGTATTGCTTCCTGCCGTGCATACTGAGCAGAACTCTCTCTAACAAAATTCTTGAGCCAATCTAAAACGATTGGATCTCCTTCCCAAGTGGTTCCAATAGCGGAAATAGCCTTTTCTCGAAGTATAGAAATTAATCTCCATTGCTCAATTTCTTCGGAAGTCTTTAGTTTTTTATTTTGAAGCTCATTCAAATTGCCATAATCAGCTAATTTCTTTAGTTCATCAAGTAGCTGCTGGCATAACCCTGAAATTTGAGAGCGATTCTTAACTTCTGAAAGGCACCCAGATGCCAGGATTAGATTCTGAAAATCTTCGCTTTGCCGTTTACTCAAGTAATCAATAAGATTACCTGTTATTGTCTCACCTAATAGATTTGACAACAACCTCAGCACCTCATGCCAAGTTTCATCTTGCCAGTGTTGTCCAAACACTTCATCGCGTAATTGTTTAAAGGTGAGGGTGCGTTGCTTTTCAAAGCGGTGGACAATTTCAACGGCACAAAAATATTCTAAAAAGGTGCGGTGCATGAAGCCATAGGTGTCGGCTCCGCGATAGCAGAGGATAAAGTTGCGTTCTCGTAGTTTTTGAATTAGCAAATTGGCTTTTTCACGGGGTTCACTGAAGCCTTGATCGCGTAAATAGTCAGTCAAAATGCGGGTGAGGCGTTCTGCACTGATCAGATTTCCCTTCAGTCCGTCTTCCCCAGCCTGCATTTCATAGGCAATCAGGCGTAGCATTTCTTGCTTTTCCCGTCGCCCGATTGCATCCATTGGAATCTGCAAACGCTTGTGATCTACATCCCAGTGATAGAGCAACACCCGTGAAGCCTGGTCATAGAGGTCGGCCCTGTCACGGGGTAACTCCTGTCGTCGATTTAGGATGGCCATCATCGTCAGTAGCAGGGGGTTGTCTGCCAGGTTGGCAATCGCTTTAGAATTATCAATGGCATCCTTCAATCGCTGTTTTAGCCGCACCTTATCAGGATC
The DNA here is from genome assembly GCA_040396995.1 of Nodosilinea sp. Taxonomy (GTDB): domain Bacteria; phylum Cyanobacteriota; class Cyanobacteriia; order Phormidesmidales; family Phormidesmidaceae; genus Nodosilinea. The sequence goes on from JBBAWV010000137.1 coordinate 5,280, forward strand.
GCTGCCCATGGATAGGTCATACCAGCGATCAATGAATTCGTGAATCTCGTCAGTATCGAGAGATTGAAGTGTGAAATGTCGGAAGCCGCTGTGTTGAAGGCGTTCGGGGTTATATCCGATGATTCGAGATGTCACTGAAACTTGGGCTTTGGGATATTGCTGAGAAAAGCGAATGATGTCGTCGATGATGGTTGATTGAGTGGCGCGATCAAACACCTCATCCAGACCGTCAAACATGACTAATGTGGGAGACTCTAGTAAATGCTGATGGAGTTGTTGCTGATCAAACTGCCAATCCACACCTCGACCGCGATGGAGAAATTCTAGAAAATTGGCGGCTGGATTGAGGGCAAATTCTCGTAACTCAATCAATAATGGCAGGTTCTCAGTTTTGCCTTCCACCCATTCCAAGGCTAAATACTGTAATAGACTCGATTTGCCTGAACCCGGATCACCTAAAATCACTGCCATATGCGAATCGCCCACTGCTTCTAAAACCTTGCGGGCGGGTCGCTGAAAGTACTCATGACGATAATGCTCTAGGGCCTCCGGCGATAAATCGGCTTCGAGTTGTCCTTCGGCTTGCAGTTGGCGTTTCAAGTCCAGCGGCAAATCATAGCGCATGGGGGGCAACGCCTCGCGCACCGTTTGCTTAATAAACATTGACCAGAGTTTGATGGCATCAACCCGGTCAGTACTATCAAGGGTGTACAGCTTCAGATAGCCATAGCTGGACTGTAAGCTCTCTCGATAGGCATCCAGGTCAAACCCTGGTGAGAGTTGTGTTGTATTGCGGGCGATGTCTTCTAGTAAGTTAGAATTCAGGATTTCTCGTAGCTCTGAATTTCCCTTAACAATGCCCCTAACCTCATAGACGTATTCTTTGCAGACCCCCCGCCAATCAAACTCCTCTGCGGGGAATTGCCATCCAGAGCCTTGATAGTGCTTCGTCCAAATGTTCTCTAATTTCGCGTAATCAATCTGTTTGCGATCCTTCTCAAAGGCTTTGCCCAGAACTGGACGAACGGCCTTATCTTGCACGAACTTCTTGATGGCAACCTGATAGTGATGCTGAATGCTGGTTTCGGGAACGTCGTTAATCTGAAGTTCTTTGATAAATCGTTTAATAAAGTAACCAATAGCCTCTGCCATAGGCGTTTTTAGCGTGGCCGCATTGAGCCGAGCGACCCCACTACTCAGGCAATCCTTGAAAAAATCTTGAACATACCCCTCTAGGACAGGCTTACCCATATCGAGCACCTGTTCGAGTACAAGCTTGCCCAGTTCTATTCCTGTCGCAGCGGCCCACCATTCCAGCATCCTGAGACTCCAGACGTGACTCAACGCTATCTCTACTATGGCATCCACAACAAAAATTGCCGCTTCACCCTGCCGCCTGTTATTCCCCCATCCTCCTATTTCCTAGCTCCTGATACCTTTTACCCTTCCCCCAGTCGCAACACTTTGGGATGGTAGGCATACAACGATTCTCGGTGGCCAACGCTGATGTAGGTGGTGCCTGTGTGCTGAAGGTGATCGTAGATCTGGGCTTCGTTAGCGAGGTCGAGGGCGCTGGTGGCTTCATCCAAAATGGCGAAGGCGGGCTGGTTCAGCAAAAGGCGGGCAAAGGTGAGCCGCTGTTGTTCCCCTAAGGACAGCACATCGCCCCCTTCCTCCACGGCCTCAAAGCCGCCGAAGCGTTCAGTTGGGGGCTAGGTTCATCTTCTCTAGGGCTGCTTGTAGGCTAGCGTAGATGTCCTGGAGGATCGCCTCCCGGTCAGGGGCGTTGGGCTGAGACTCAATCCCTACCATCATCGTCATTAGTCCAGCAACCCGCCATCACTTATCTCCATCATCATAGAAACCGATCTTGAGAGGCCGCATCCATAGCCCAGAAGATCCCCATCCGAATCGTCTACCCAGTTGGCAACTTTACTCGGTCGGCAACTTTATTTGGCCCCATTCCGTCTTATATAGTCCTAAGCATGGAACACTATGGGTTCTAGACACTGTAGGGTCTAGACAGAATGGTCTTTGGGTACAGTGGTCTTTGGGCAGAATGGTCTTTGGGCAGAATAGTTGAGATGCGAGTTTTTGCAAGGAACGTCACCGATGAAGCGATTGTCCCTGTTTTCCCTGGCCTTGGCGGGCATAGCAGTGCTTGGCGCTGCTCCATCGGCCCTAGCGGCAGAGGAAGTGGTGCTGCGGTATCGAAGCTTTAGCCGCACTGTAGCCATCGCCGACCTAGCGACCCTAGCGGAAACTGGGGAAGCCCCCGCTGGGCTCACAGGTCTTTTGGATCAGGTGGGCCAAAGCCCAGAAACCCTACAGACGGTGCTGAACCACCGCGTCATCACCGATGGCGTGGTCTTGGATAAGGCTCTGAACAGTCTGCCAGGGGAATGGCTGCTCGACCAACTGGGGCAGACGATTCGTCCGGTAAGTGGTGAGGCTAGTCGGCAGGCGCTCCGGTCGGCTCTGGTGTTGTCAGCCAGCAACGATGGCGAACTCACCTTGCTGGAAGTGCTGCAAACCTACCCCACCGAAACCGTGGTGCTAGAGGTAGATCAGGTGGAATCTGTTTTAGCCCGCATCGATACCCTGTTGCAGCCCCTTTCCCACCTCCTGGGCGAGAACATTCTAGAGATTATTCTCCGGGGCGGATTTTGAACCCTTGGGGGGCTGCGGTAGGATGGGTGCCTATCGCTCATTCCCTTGTCAATTCGTTGCCTGCAACCTCGTTGCCTGCAACCTCGTTGCCTGTAAACAAGGCGGTGTTGTCCGGGTTGAGGGTCGGTGGCCTGTCGTTAGAACGCACCAACCCTAGGGCAGATAGTGTTTCTTTAAAGTCGGTGCCCTATGGTTTCCCAGCTTCAACGGCTTGTGCCCTGCCCCACTGGCCCGCTTCAGGTGGTGGCCTTGCCCCCAGAAAATGCCCCAACCGCGCCGCCGCTCACCCTATCCCTGATTATCCCGACCTACAACGAGGGGCAGAATCTAGGCCCGTTGATCACAGCCCTAGTGGACATTCTCGACCCCCTACTACCCAACGACTATGAGCTAATTGTGGTGGATGACGACAGTCCCGACCTCACCTGGCGGCAGGGGTTGGCCATCGGGGATCGGATGTCCCAACTGCGGGTGATGCGTCGCCAGGGGGAACGGGGGCTCTCTTCAGCGGTGATTCGCGGCTGGCAGGTGGCCCAGGGGCGGGTGTTGGGTGTCATTGATGCCGATCTCCAACATCCGCCGGAGGTGCTGCAAGAACTCCTCGCCGCCATCCAGGCCGGGGCCGATTTAGCCGTGGCCAGCCGCCATGTGGAGGGAGGCGGGGTGAGCGAATGGAGCCTAGCCCGTCGCGTGCTATCCAGGGGAGCTCAGACCCTAGGGTTGCTGATTCTACCGGGCGTGGTGGGCCGAGTCAGCGACCCGATGAGCGGCTTTTTTATGGTGCGGCAACAGGCCATCGCAGGGCCAATCCTCAACCCCAAGGGCTACAAAATTCTCCTAGAGGTGCTAGGCCGAGGCACCATCGATACCATCACCGAGGTGGGCTACGTCTTCCAGGAACGCCAGGAGGGCAGCAGCAAAGTCACCTGGCGGCAATATCTCGACTACATCCACCACCTACTGCGGTTGCGGGCTGGCGGTAGACTATCCCACCTGCATCAACGCTTCCCCTGGCGGCGGTTCCTGCGCTTTGGCCTCGTGGGGCTCAGTGGTGTGGTGGTAGACATGGTCATTCTCTACCTGCTGCACAGCACCCTAGGCCTTCCCCTCACCCGCAGCAAAATTGTGGCGGCAGAAATCGCCATCCTCAACAATTTCATCTGGAACGATGCCTGGACCTTTGCCGATGTCAGCCTACGACAACGGGGTTGGTCGGCCCGGTTCAAGCGATTCCTCAAGTTCAATCTGATCTGCTTAGGCGGGCTAGTGCTCAACGTGCTGGTGCTGAACCTGTTCTATAACCTGATCTTTGGCCAGCGCTGGGCCTACCTCGCGAACCTGATCGCCATCGGCCTGGTGACGATTTGGAACTTCTGGCTCAACCTCAAACTCAGTTGGCGTGTCACCCAGGTGAAGTAGCCGCCTGATGAATGTAGCCGATTGATATAAAGAGCCACGAACCGTCTAGGCGTCTGCTGCCGTTAGCACCGTCACCAGGGCCAGGGTCACCTTGTCCTCGGCGGGGGCATTCAGTTCGGCCCGCACGCCAGGCCCAAAGAAGGCTTCAATTTTGCCTTGCTTTTCCACCCAGGTCGAAAAGGGCACCGTGGGCGAGTCAAACTCCAGCACTAGGGTATAGTTGCCGTCCATTTCTACCTCGCAGATGCCGCTGAGTTCGGGGCATTCCTCCCCGGAAGGGCTGAGGCCCAGCTTTTGCAACGCCACATCCAAATGGGCTTCTTGACCATAGCGGTAACGGGTCACATCCTGCCGCACCTGGTTTTGGGTGGGGGTGGCCTGGGTTTCCCGCAGTTGGATCACCGCTGGCGACGTAGGCTGGCTATAGGGCACAGGCTCCAACTCCGCCGCCCGCAACGCCAACCCACCCAACAAAATGGGAATGCCATAGAAAAAACCCGCCAGGTTGAGGGTTGCATTGGCTTGGAAATAGGCCACAAACCCAACGATGGTTAGCCCCCCCCCAATCGCCATCAGCACCAGACTTAAATTAATTCGGCCCAACATAGCAGTCCCACGTTCCAATCACTCCCTTCATCATGCCCCGTTGAGGGCGAGAAAAGATGCAGTCACCCAGAAAGTTGTTTATGCTGTCTGAGGACGATGCGAACCGTTGGAGGTGACGCCATGGATGTGCAAACCATTCGGGATAAGGTGGAGACGATCAAGGCTAAGCGGGAGGCGCTGATTCGGCTGCTAGAACAGCCTGACCTAGGCACCCTGCGCATTGATGTGAACCAGGCGCTCGAGGAAATGGACGATTTGCTAGAAGAATTTGACCGCACATTCCCGGCGGGATGATAGTTTGAATAGTTGCGGATTAAAAACCAATCCGTCTTCAAACGTCGTTGATATCTCATCCCGAACAGCACCCACCATGGCCACTAGCTACACCGTCGAAATTCTGCACCAAGGCACCACCACCACCATCTCGGTGCCTAAGGATCAGACCGTTTTGGATGCGGCCCATGAGGCGGGGCTGAATCTGCCGACCTCCTGTGGTGCTGGGGTTTGCACCACCTGCGCGGCCCTAGTGATAGAGGGCACCGTCGATCAAACCGATTGCATGGGCGTCAGCCCAGATCTCCAGGCCCAGGGGTATGCGCTGCTCTGTGTCGCCTATCCTCGATCTGACCTGAAGATTGCAACCGAAAAAGAAGACATCGTTTACCAAGAGCAGTTTGGTAAGGGCTAAGCCTCACCCCACTATGGCCCTGAATACCCATTTTCTCATCCTGTCCCTACCCCTGTCCGACCTCAATGCTGACCCGGTGACCACCGTGGAAACAGCTTTGCGTCAACGGGGAGAACCACTACGCTGGGCCATCACCCAAGTGAACGAAGCCACTGGTCTGGCAACCGTGGAAGCGGTGGTTACCACGATGTCTTAGCCTGAGCGTGGGTCGATTGGGGGCGGCTAGAACATCCCCCAGACCCATCCAGGATGTTCTAGGATCTCGCGGCCTTGATGACCTGATGCTTGTGCCTGACGCCTGTGATCTATCTCCATAAGATTCTTCCTATCCTGTTTCTGCCAACGGGGCTAATCCTGGGGCTGCTGCTGTGGGGGTTAACAACCCGACGGAAATCGCCGATCTGGGCAGGGTTTATGCTGTTCTGGCTGTGTAGCACCCCGCTGCTGAGTGATCGATTTGTGTCCGCTGTAGAAGGTCATGGTCAACGCCTTGACCCCAACATCATGCCCAGTGCCGATGCCATTGTGGTGCTGAGTGGGATGCTCAAAATCGCCCCCGGCCCTGCTGCGATCCCGGAATGGAGCGAGGCCAGTGATCGGTTTTGGGCTGGCCTCGAACTCTACCAGGCAGGCAAAGCCCCTCGGCTGATGTTTACGGGGGGCTGGCTCCCCTGGCGTCCGGATCAGCGACCTGAGGGAGCGTATTTACAAGATATTGCCCTAGCCCAGGGAATTGCCCCTACAGCCATGACCGTAACCGATCCGGTCTCCAATACCGCCGCCGAGGCCGAGGCTGTCCATGCCCTGCTGGGCGATCAGCCAACGATCCTCCTTGTAACCTCCGCCTTTCATATGCCCCGTGCCCAGGGGCTATTTGAGCGGGTGGGCTGCACGGTTATTCCCTACCCCGTCGATTTTTACGCCAATCTCTCCCGGCCCC
>JBBAWV010000138.1:0-11513 GCA_040396995.1 Nodosilinea sp.
TATTTCTTCGGCCTGGATGATACGGGCTACGGAAGGTGTTGCCCAATACCACGCAGCTCAGCGGATCTGCCGCCACATGCACCACAATGCCCGTCTCGTGGCTAATCAGGGTATCGAGCCCCTTAAGCAGCGCACCGCCGCCCGCCAGCATAATGCCGCGATCAATAATATCCGCTGCCAGTTCGGGGGGCGTGCGCTCTAGGGTACGCTTCACCGCTTCAATGATCACCGACAGGGGTTCGGCCATGCTTTCGCGAATTTCGGCACTCTTGACCGTCACCGTCCGGGGGAGACCAGACAGCAGGTGCAGACCCCGCACATCCATGGCGATCTCGTTGTCGTTGGGGCTGGGGTAGGCAGAACCGATGGTGATTTTGATTTCCTCGGCGGTGCGTTCCCCCACCACCAGGTTGTGCACCTTTTTCATGTAGCTGGAGATGGACTCGCTCAGTTCATCTCCAGCTACCCGCACCGATTCGCTCAGCACCGTGCCCTGCAAGCTCAGAACGGCCACTTCTGTGGTGCCACCGCCAATATCCACAATCATGTTTCCGGTGGGCTCTGCCACAGGCAAACCAGCCCCAATCGCTGCCGCAACGGGCTCATCAATCAGATACACCGTGCGAGCACCCGCCTGCTGAGCAGCATCCATCACTGCCCGCCGCTCGACGCCCGTTACGCCGCTGGGAATACCGATCACAATTCGAGGAGACACCAGCGTCCGCCCCTCGTGCACCTGGCGGATGAAGTGCTTGAGCATGATTTCAGCGGTATCAAAGTCGGCGATGACGCCATCCCGTAGGGGACGCAATGCGATCACATTACCAGGAGTCCGGCCCAGCATCCGCTTGGCTTCTTCGCCTACGGCCAGTGGCTTCTTTTCGGCTTGGTCAATGGCCACCACAGAGGGCTCTTGGAGGACAACTCCTTTGCCAGAGACATAAACCAGGGTATTAGCCGTACCGAGGTCAATACCCATATCGCGAGAAAATCTGTCGAAGATAGCCACAGGCAATCTGTCCCCAAGCTAGATAAAACAACGAACCAACTCAGATCCGTTGTGGATTCTATTACGTTTCGTATCAACCCGTCTAGTCAAGCAATTGTTATTACTCAAAGAAAAAGCAGGCGGCAACTCCCCAAGCCTAGGCCCAGTCCCATCATTGGCCCCATGGCTCAATCCCTGAAAAAATTGAGGTATCCAGTCATACCCTCACCTCTGCATGGATTATCTAACCCCGATAGAGACCTGACAGCACCAAAACTTTGGCCTACAATGCGGGTTGCCGCTGTTGGTGATAGTGAAATGAGCGTAAACGTCGTGACGCTGGTGGGCCGGGTTGGGGGCGATCCAGATGTGAAGTATTTTGAGTCGGGTAGTGTGAAGTGTAGCCTGACCTTGGCGGTACGGCGGCGTTCTAGTCGAGACGATCAGCCCGACTGGTTTAGTCTGGAACTGTGGGGTAAAACCGCCGAGGTGGCGGCGAACTACGTTCGTAAGGGCAGCTTAATTGGGGTGACAGGGTCATTAAAGTTTGATCATTGGCAAGATCGCAACACAGGGGCCAACCGCACTCGACCCATTATTAAAGTAGACCGAATGGATTTACTGGGTTCTCGCCGCGATAATGAAGCCTCTATGGGCTACAGCAACGACGAATTTTAGGAATCTTGTCGCGGCTTTATATCGGCGCGGCTTTATATCGGATAGTACCGAGACCCTAGCCTAACCTGAGTCTAAGGTAAGCCAAAGACTGCCAGCGTGAAGATATCTGCTTCCATCCGTGCCGCTGGCCCTCACCCAAAATCCCTCTCCCGTGGGGAGAGGGATTTTGAGCGTTTCTAGCGCCCCTCTCTCCACGGGAGAGGGGCTGGGGGTGAGGGCCTTCATGGCATCGGGCCACTGAGGTTATCCGGAACTGAGGCTATCCCAGCACTTGAGCGTAGGTCAGCGCTAGGCCGATACCACCGATGGCCCAACCCGCCTTACGCAGGCTGGAGGAATGCGGGGTTTCGGTGGCCAGGGTCAGCCCCCGCCGACCGAGCCAAAACGCGCCCAGGGAGATCCCTAGCTGGATAGCAGTGAAGCCCAATAGGTAGGCCATCAGCGGGGCGGGGGTGGCTCCAATGATGGATTCCCCGTAGGCGTAACCGTGGAAGATTCCGGCAAAGCCTGTGAGCACGGCCAAAGCCAGGGTGGGGAACTGGCTACTGAGGGCTACCAGGAGGCCAACGGCGAAAACGGAGACGGAAATCCACAATTCGGCCCAGGGGAGGGATACCTCGGCCAGGTGGAGGCCAGTGCCGATCAGAGCGGCGATTACAAAGGAGATGGGCAGGAGAACGCCCTTGGCACGGGTAGCAGCTAGCAAGCCGACGGCAATCACAAAGGCTAGATGATCTAGGCCAATCACGGGGTGTCCCAGACCAGAGAGGAATCCCTCAATAAAATTGGTGGGTGTTTGGTTGCCCATGGGGTGATGGGCTAGGGCGGGGGTGGCCAGCAACAGCGCCAGTAAACCGCTACCGCCTAAGGCCAAAAGGCTCCTGGTGCTGATATTCACGTTCTGAGTTTTGATCATGAGTAATCTGTACCTCGCAGATGTCATTACAGTGCGCCCATCGGCGGGTATTCTGACTTAGCGTGTTGTGGACGGGTTTGGGCGATGTGGAGCCTTTATCATGGCCTCACCTCCCCCGGCATCCTCAAAAAAGCTTCACAGTTGCGGGACAGCGCCGGACTTTCACCGAACTTTCCCCGTTGCCCCCAGCGGCTGTTCCCCGCTAGAACCGATGCACTGTTGTGAAGCATAGCACCCCAGCCCCGCCCAAAATTTTCCAATTAATTACGATGATTATTGGCAAAACTAATGCGGGTTCCGGCCCAGTTGAGCTTATTTCGCAGGGTGCCGTAGTAGGAATAGTCCTGCCGCAGGATGATGAACTGGGCCATATCGCTAGCCATCCGCACGTCTACCCGCTGACCGGGCCAGATAGCGGTGCCAAGCACGCCGTCCGTCCAGAGTTTGGTGCTGAGGTCAGGATCGGCCAGGGGCCAAACGCTAACCACGGAACCGGGGGGTAGCACAATCGGACGGCTGGACAGGCTGAGGGGGCAGATGGGTGTCACCACCAGGGCATCCATGCCAGGATGAATGATCGGCCCTCCGGCAGCGACGGTGTAGCCTGTGGATCCTGTAGGGGTACTGATCAACAGCCCATCACCTTGGTATTGATCCACCACTTCGCCGTCAATCTCCATTTCTAGGATGGAGGTGATCATGCGGTCGGGGGAAGCAGGTTTGATCGCCATTTCATTCAGCGCCAGGAAACGGTCGCTCATGGGCTCTAGGTTAGTGCGGCTGCCCTCGAAGATTTGGGCCTGGAGCATCATCCGCCGCTGTACCGCAAACCGATCCTCCAAGAGTCGCTGCCAGACGGCCTCGGTGTCGTCCATTTGCTCAGAGGTTTCGGTTAAAAAGCCCAGGTGTCCGCCTATGTTGACTGCCAGAATCGGGATATTTTCGGCGGCTAAATTCCGGGCGGCGGTGAGGGCGGTGCCGTCTCCCCCAAACACAATCGCCAAGTCTATGGGCTGACTCACCGAGGCCAAAAACACCGGATAGGGGTTATCCTTGGGGCCACTGGGGCCACGCAACACCTTGCTACCCAAGGCTTCTAGTTCACGGGCGCACTTCTCCGCCCACTGCTGACTGAGGCGGTTCCTCGCCTTATGCACAATGATGACTTGATTGAGTCGCACGGCCCTGTGCCTATCCCAGCGCAAAAACTACCCCATCTTAAACGCAATAACGACGAGAGTTAGACCACCCCCGTCGCTGGTTTTAAAGGTTGCCGATAATCCAGCTAAACCCCAAAAATGAAGCCCCTAACCTACCACTTCAGTAGGTTGAACTGCTCCATATCCACAGTGTCGCGGTTGCGGTAGATGGACAGCACAATGGCCAAACCCACAGCGGCTTCGGCAGCAGCAATACTGATCACAAACACCGCAAACACCTGGCCGTTGATGCCCACGGGATCCAAATAGTTAGAAAAAGCCATCAGGTTGAGGTTAACCGCGTTCAGCATCAGTTCGATGGACATCAAAACGCGGATGACGTTGCGGCTGGTGACTAGACCATAGACCCCAATGCAGAACAGGGCCGCAGCGGTGAGGAGAAAATACTCAAGTTGCATAGCTCAACGGAGAAGAAGAATAATGACGTTCCGAAGTCGATAGATTTTGGTAACGGTAGACAACGGTAAGGTGTGCAGTGCCGACCCTACAGAGTCGGTGGCGCTAGCGATCTACATCACCCACTGGGGCCGAAGAAACCAGTTCGCGGGGCCGCTCTGGCAGTTGCAGGGCTTCGGTTTCCGGTTCGCCGGGGGCTGCATCGGGGATGAACTCGCGGCGAGCCAGCACAATGGCTCCAATCAGCGCCATCAGCAGCAGCACCGAAGCCAGTTCAAAGGGCAGCAGGTAGTCGGTGAAGAAGTGCTTGCCGATTTCGACGATGGCTTGTTCGCCAATCGGCGTTTCGCTGGAAATGGCCCAGGGGGTATTGAGAACGGATGCCGTCAGCAGGGCGAACAAGCCGGCGCAAACACCCCCGGTCGCTACTTTGCTGATCCAGGCTTGGCTAACGGGGGCAAAGGGCTGGCGCTTGTTCACCAGCATGATCCCAAACAGGATCAGCACGTTGACCGCCCCGACGTAGACCAAAATCTGGGCCGCTGCCACAAAGCCCGCATTCAGCAGGATGTACATCCCCGCCATGCTGATGAACACGCCCCCCAGCAAAAAGGCCGAGTACACAATATTTTCAAGCAGCACCACCCCAAGGGCGCTACCCAACACCATCAACACTAGGATGCCAAAGGCAACCAGTTGAACCCCTTCTGCTAGCGTCACGAGTCCTATACTCCTAGAAAACAGCGATCAGGTTAGCCCCGTGGAGCCTTCCCGCTATTGAACCATAACCTGAGCCTCAGCGGCCTAGGGCTTGGCCTCCGCATTGGCCGCTTCGTCCAGAATTTCCTGGGGCAGCCTACCCGCCCGCCGCGAATTGGGGGGCAGGTCGTGGGGTTCCATCACGCCCTGGGGCAGGTAGGCCAGTTCCCGCAGCGGCGTCACCATGGGATCTTGCGTCACCTTGTAGGGCAGACGGCCAAGCGCCACGTTGTCGTAGTTGAGTTCGTGGCGGTCGTAGGTGGCCATTTCGTATTCTTCGGTCATGGAGAGGCAGTTGGTGGGGCAATACTCCACACAGTTGCCACAGAAAATGCAGACCCCAAAGTCGATACTGTAGTGCTTGAGGGTTTTCTTTTTGGTGGTTTTGTCAAAGTCCCAATCCACCACAGGCAGGTTGATGGGGCACACCCGCACACACACTTCGCAGGCAATGCACTTATCAAACTCGAAGTGAATCCGGCCTCGGAAGCGCTCGGAGGGAATCAGTTTTTCGTAGGGGTATTGCACCGTAATTGGGCGGCGCTTCATGTGGTCGAAGGTGACGGACAACCCCTGGCCAATGTATTTTGCGGCCTGAAAGCTTTCCTTTGCGTAATCGCCAACTTGTTTGAGAAACCCCAGCATGGGAAAACCTCCAGCGTTTGAACAGGTTTGAGCAATGGGCGCTTGATGAGTTTAGGAACCCAATGGGTAGGGCCAAGGTCGCTAGGACGGGACGCCTGAACTCATGGGGGAATCCGTCCCGCCATCTCGCCCGCCCCAGGACGATCTAGCCACCAAAAGCAACAGGGAAGGCTAGCTTCAGCCCCGCCGTCAGCAGCAGGTTTACCAAGGACACGGGCAGCAAGAACTTCCAGCCGAAGTCGAGCAGTTGGTCAATCCGCACCCGGGGCACCGTCCAGCGCAGCAGAATGGCCAGGAAGACCAGGGCATAGGCTTTGAACAGGGTCATCATGATGCCGAGGGAGGCGGCGATCACCTGGAACCAGGGGGTGGTTTCGCTGACGCCAATCAGATCGGCAATCCAGCTCACAGACACCGGGAATTCCCAGCCGCCCAGGTACAGGATGGACACAATCAGCGCCGACAGCACTAGGTTGACGTAGGAACCGACGTAGAACAGACCAAACTTCATCCCGGTGTACTCGGTTTGATAGCCTGCGACGAGTTCTTCCTCGGCTTCCGGCAAGTCAAAGGGCAGACGTTCACATTCCGCCAGGGCGGCAATCCAGAAGATCAGGAAGCCAGCGGGCTGTCGCCACACGTTCCAGCCGAGGATGCCGTAGCCCGACTGCTGGTTGACAATATCAATAGTACTGAGGCTGTTGGACATTAAGACCACCGCCAGCACCGCTAGAGCCATTGGAATTTCGTAGCTGATGGATTGAGCCGCTGCCCGCAGCCCCCCCAACAGGGAATACTTGTTGTTGGAGGAATAACCCGCCATCAGCAGCCCAATGGGGGCGATGCTGGAGAGGGCAATCCACAGAAAAATACCGACGCCGATGTCGGTGATCACCATGTTTTGGCCAAAGGGCACAATCAGGTAGGACAAAAAGACTGGAATTACGACGATGGCGGGGCCAAGGGTGAACAGAATTGGGTCGGCCTTGGCGGGGGTGATGTCTTCTTTAAACAAAAGCTTGATGCCATCGGCGGCGGCTTGCAGGGTGCCTAGCGGCCCCACGTATTCTGGGCCAATCCGCTGTTGGGCGGCGGCGGAAATCTTCCGCTCTAGCCATACCGTAACGAAAATACTGACGGTGGCCCCAATTAAAATTACCACCATGGGCAACGGCAACCACAGCGCCTTGGCCGCACCACTGGGAAGGCCCAGATCCGTTAGCAGCCGCACAAAGCTCCCTTGTAGGTCAATTCCTGGATTCATAGTTCGCCCTTTGCCGCATTATCATTCACCATAACCCAGGCCCGACGGTCGAAGCTGGTCGAAGACGGAGCCTAGGCAAAAATCTTCCTAAGATTCTACCTGTTCTTTCCCTCAGTTCCGCTGGACTAGGGGTGGCTTTTGGGCCAACCTTCCCTAAATTGGCCGGTGGGACACCGTAATATACGCCCCTTGCCGCAACCTTTCCCCTTCCGAAAAACTTGTGGCCATAATATAAAGCGTCCCCTTTTCCGGTGATGCCATGTTTTTTCCTCCCTTTTGTATGCCCCCCAGCACCGAGTCTCGGCGGCAGTATCAGCGCTACAAGCTGGAGATGATGAAAGCCTTTCGCGATTCCCTAGAAGCCCGACTCGCCGCCGTCAATGCCGCCATCAGCACGGTAGAACAGCAGTTGAGTCAAGAGGGAGAATAGCCCGTCCGATTGACCCTTGACCCAACGATCATCTTCGGCCCGTAAGTGGGAACCCTAGACTTAGGTTGTTACCAGGCTTTGGTTTTCACCATAGGACTCGATAATTTGTGGTCAGTTGCCAATGGGCCAAAAACACCCAGGGAGGTCAGGGAACCTCCTGGAAACCATGGCGTATCCTGCGGCGTGGGCAACTGATGCGTCTGGCTTTGGGGCTAGTAGCACTGCTGGCCCTGACCTTTTCCCTGGGGCCAGGGTTAGCCTCGAAGCCGACCGATCTCGCTTCTGCGGCCACGCCAGCGACGGCCCTAGAGCCTGTGGTTTTGCAACTGAAGTGGAAGCACCAGTTCCAGTTTGCGGGCTACTATGCCGCCCAGCAGCAAGGGTTTTATCGGGATGCGGGGCTGGAGGTTTCCATTGTAGAAGCCCCCGATGATGGCCGTCCCTCGGCCCAGGTGGTGTTGCGGGGTGGGGCCGACTTTGGGGTGGCGGCGTCGGATTTGGTGCTCCTTCGCAATCAGGGTCAGCCCGTGGTGGCCCTAGCGGCTATTTTTCAGCATTCTCCCCTGGTGTTTTTGTCGGTGCCGGAGTCTGGCATCAGCAGCGTCCACGACCTAGCGAACCGACGGATTATGCTAGAGTCCCACGCTGAGGAATTGCTGGCCTACTTGCAATACGAGGCGGTGCCCACGGAGGGCATCACCTTCTTACCCCACACGTTTGATCCCCAGGATTTGATCAGCGGACGGGTGGAAGCCATGTCGGCCTACAGCACCGACGAACCCTTTAAACTGCACGAACAGGGCTACTCCTACTCCACCTTTACCCCCAGGGCGGCGGGGATTGATTTCTACGGCGATACCCTTTTCACCACCGAAGCCTACATTCAGCAACACCCCGACCAAGTCAAGCGCTTTTTGGAGGCTTCGTTGCAGGGGTGGGACTATGCCATGGCCCATCCCGATGACCTGATCGAGGTGATCTACCAAGACTATAGCCAACGCCACAGCCGCGAGCATTTGGCCTTTGAAGCCCAGAAAATGCAGTCCTTGGTGCTGCCGGATGTGGTGGAAATTGGCTACATGAACCCTGGCCGCTGGCAGCATATCGTCGATACCTATGTTGATTTGGGCATGGCGAGCCCCGGCTTGGCCTTGGATGGCTTTATCTACAACCGTAACCCGCGTCCAGATATCACCTGGGTCTACCAGGTTTTGCTGGGGGCGGCGCTGCTGTTGGGGGTGGCCCTGTGGGTGTCCACGCGCTTCTACCGATTCAACAGCCTGATTCGGCAAAAAATGGAGGAAACCGAGCGCATCGCTGCCCATCTTGCCACCCTAGAGCAGCGGTATCGGGTGATGGTGGAACATGCGCCGTTCACCATTATCATCACCAGCTATACCGACGGCACCGTACTTTACATCAATCCCAAAGCGGCCCAAACCTTTGGCATTGACCAAACCTATGCCCAGGGGAAACCTGCCCTCAACTACTATGCCAAGACAGAGGATAGGCAGATTTTTTTGGAAGCCTTAGCCCATCAGGGCTATATCCACAACTTTGAAGTGATCCTCAAAACCGCCATGGGGCAACCGTTCTGGGCCAATGTATCGGCCACGCTAATTGAGTTTGGTCAACAGCCCGCCATTTTTACGGCCCTCTTGGATGTGAGTGATCGCAAGACCATGGAAAGCCAGTTGCAGCAAATGGCCATGACCGATGATCTGACGGGGTTGTTTAACCGTCGCCACTTCACGCGGCAAGGGGGGAAGGAACTGGTTTTGGCGCAGCAGTCCCAGCGGCCCTACGCGCTGATTCTGCTGGATATTGATCACTTTAAGATCATCAACGATACCCACGGACACCAAGCGGGGGATGATGTGCTGAAAACCCTGGCCAAGGTAATTGGTCAAAATGTCCGGGAGGTCGATACGGTGGGGCGCTGGGGTGGCGAGGAATTTGCCGTGCTGCTGCCCAACACCGATGGGGAGGCAGCGGCACCCCTGGCCGAGCGATTGCGCCACAGTGTTGAGGCCATCCCCTATGTGGTGAATGGCCAAGCGTTGGCTATCACCGTGAGCCTGGGGGTTGCCAGCCTGTGGGCCATCACCGACACCCTCGATACCCTGCTCAGTCGGGCCGATCAGGCGATGTATGCCGCCAAACAACAGGGCCGCAACCAAGTCATGATCTACACCCCAACGGGCATCATCCCCTACCTCACCTCCCAAGCTTCGGCCTAGGGCAGGGCAATTTTCACCCATGGCCTAGCAAAATACACTTTTTTCGGGCACAGTCCCCTAGGATATGACCAAGACAATGGCCAGCTCTTGGCCGCTCCTAGGTGTGACTGTGCCCCCATGCTTGACTCCATTTCTGCCTCCCCTGTGTCTCCAGCTTCTCCCGATGCAGCGGCCTTCGCCTCCCCCTTACTGCAACCGATTGGGGTGAAGGCGGTCTACGGATTAGCCCTGTGCGGCAATGACCTTCTGGCCGTTGACCCCTTTCGCGGCTATCTGCTGAAGATTGACCCTAAAACGGGGGATGCCGCCATCCTGAACCCGCGCCACGCCGCCGAGTTTGGGCAGGCCACAGGATTGGCCCACTGGGAAGGTCGGATCTGGATCGCCAAAGGCCACAGCGTCTATGTCACCAGCCTAGATGAGATCGCCCCTGCCCCCGTGTTGAGTCTGCCCTACACCGCCGATGGTGTGGCCGTATGGGAAAGCACCCTCTACGTGAGCTGCAAGAAGGCGGGCTACATCTACGTGTACGACCGCGATTCGGGCCAGCGCATCACCCAGTTTCCGGCTCCCGGCATTGGGGTGCAAAATATCTCGGTGTGGGGCGATTACCTCTGGGCCTGCGACCAAACCGAGCAAACCGTCTACTGCCTCGACCGCGCCACTGGGGAACTGGTGGTGAAGATGCTGGCCCCCTTCCCCACGCCCACCGGGATTGCCGTGCCCCCTCACACCCAGCCCGATCAAGGCACCCTTTGGGTCTCCTATACCAACGAAGAACCCTACGTGCGCGACGACCCCAACGGCGAGGATCCCTTCGAGCTTACCTTTCGCGATGTCACCCTCATCCACCCTCTCACCTACCGTTGGGACAAAGCCAAAAACCACTGTCGCACCAACGGCTTTTTAGTGGAGATGACCTACGTGGAGGAAATCGACGCCCTGGAAGACGCCGCTGCTCTGCAAAACGTGGAATGGCGGATAGCCTTCCCCACCCGCACCGACCGTCAGCAATTGCGATCCGTAGAACCTGTGGGCCTGCCCTACGAGGAGGATATCCAAAACGGCGAACGGGTGGCTAGCTTTAAGTTCCCCACCCTCGACCCCCACGAACGCCATATCTTTGGCTGGAAAGCTTTGGTCGAGGTCTACGGCATCAAGTACCAACTCACCCCTCGCCAGGTGGAAGCGGCCCCGCCCTTGCCCCCAGAATTTGGCCCCCGTTACCTCATTGACGACGACGAACTGGCCATGGATAGCCCCCTCATCCAAGCCGCCGCCCGTGAAAGCATCGGTCGGGAAACCAACCTGCTGCGCCAGGTGCTCAGCATCCGCAACTATGTCTACGACAAGCTTTCCTACGCCGTCACCCCCGCCATCGAAACCCCGGATGTGGTGCTAGAGCGGGGACGCGGCTCCTGCGGGGAATACGTGGGTCTGCTGCTGGCGCTAATGCGGCTGAATGGCATTGCCTGTCGCACCGTGGGCCGCTACAAATGCCCTGCCCAGGCCGAAAAACCGGGCATTTATTTGGAACCCGACTTCAACCACGTCTGGATCGAGTTCTACATCCCCGGCTTCGGCTGGCTACCGATGGAATCCAACCCCGACGACATCCAGGAGGGTGGCCCCTACCCCACCCGCTTTTTCATGGGCCTGCCCTGGTGGCATGTGGAAATGGGCAAGGGCATCCCCTTTGAGAAGCTGATCCGCCCTGAAGGTAGCCCCGACGTGAAGCTAGGCGATCTGGCCGTTAACCACATGCGGTTCCGGATTTTAGGCGAACTGAAACCCTAACTAGGTCGATGAAAGCCTCCAACTGTCATTCCCGTGACAACGGGAATCCATGCAGGATGGGCTACCAAACCTTGGGTTTCCGCCTGTGCGGGAAAGACGGTTCTTCCGTGTTCAAGGATAGTGTCCCGGCTCTCCCTGAGTTCGTGTGATAATTGTGTAAGGTTCTACAACCCGTGAGGT
>JBBAWV010000139.1:0-6605 GCA_040396995.1 Nodosilinea sp.
TCCAGCTCCTTGGGATAGCCCAAATCCTGTCTACTTTTTGACATTGGGGCAAGAAAGCAAATTTGCTTTTGCTGTTGCTAGTAGGGATGGACAGGAAAAAAAACAAGTCTTAGTAGAACAGGCTTTTGAGTGGTTAAGATGTGGCCTGTCAGAGTTGGGAATTGGTGCTAAGACTGCTGCAGGGTATGGATACATGTTAACTGAGTGATGCCAGAGTGTTGTGAAGCCGGACAAGTGCCAAAAGGCTAAAACCTTTGAGTCATAGACATTCCAAGTCCTGAGTTATGCTCATTCTCATGCCTGATTGGTATTACTACTACAAGCATGAAAGCTGCTTTTGAGCGAGCCAAGAAACCAAAGCGAAAGTGACCTATGCCCCACCACTGCACCCTCACCCAACTTCGCGACAACCTCGACTACTACCTCTAACTCGTCGAGCAAGGCACCCCCGTCGAAATCTTTCGCGATGACCAACCCATTGCTATCCTGCAACCCACCCCCGAACCTGCCCCCAGCCCCAGCTTCTGGCAAGCCCAAACCTACCGCACAACCTTCAACCTCGACGACACCGACGTAGACGACCAACACTAGGCCACCCTGCGCGACCCCAGCTCAGGTCGAGACAGATTTGTGTGGCAACGGTCTAGAATGACAGCAGTTTCATAGAACCGTCCTCAGGTCAGGTGGCATTTATGATGCAGACCATTCAAACCCTGCAAAAACTTTACGAGCAAGACTTCGTCGCCTGGTGTGAGGCCACCGTCGCCCAGCTCAAGGCCGGGCAGATCCACCAACTGGATATTGAAAATCTGATTGAGGAAATAGACAGCTTGGGCAAACGAGACCGTCGGGAACTCACCACCAGACTGAGAGTATTGCTTGCCCATTTGCTCAAGCGCCTGTACGTTCCCATGACTGAAAATTTCAATGGTTGGGAGTTAACCATCGCAGAGCAACGTAAACAAATCCAAGCACTCCTGAAGGATTCCCCCAGCTTAAAACCTTATTTAGTAGAAACGTTGCCAGAAGTCTATCTCGACTCTCTAGAGCTAGTTTCCATTGAGTACAAGCAGGCGAGCTTTCCTAACGATTGTCCTTTCTGCACAGAGGTAGACGAACTATTATCCAAACAATATTGGCTAAACTCTGAACAATAAGTTTGTCCAGCACGCAGCTACCCCAGAGCCTTCTGGATTTGGGCTGCTACCCACTGTTCATCCTCCTCCCCCAATGGCGGAACGGGCGGCTGGGCATAGTCAATCGCCAAGTGATACCGCCCCTTCTCGTAGACTCGATTCAGTAGGGGTTGTAATGCCAAAATCGGTGCTTCTTCCCCCAGCATCAGCGGCACCGGAAACGGCGGAATTGATTGCCGCAGGTCAAACCCATACAAATCCGCCATCGGTCGCCTATCGGCTTGGCTCACCAAAATTCGGTAGTCGCTGGCATGGCCACTGGTTATGGGTAACGGTTGCCCCCCTCGCAGCAAGTCAATTTCCACCAAATGCGATACGCTGGCCAACACCTGGTTCCGCTTCCGTAGGTAGGCCATCCGCCCCTCACCGGGTCGCTTATTTTTAGGCGACAGCAGTTCAATGACCGTCACCACCATGCCCGTGGCCACTTCCCGAATTTCCAGATATCGCTCAGTGACCTCTTCTGCCAGGGGTACTGTGACGGTCTCAGGCTGAACTGGCAGGGGCAGAGTCACTGTCCCCGTAGTGGTTTTTGCTGAGCGGCTGGTGGCCACCGAAACATCTGGAATACCGACCAACACACTCCCATCGTCGCTGCTGAAGTAAACCCGTTTTTCCACCTCAACCCGATATTTTTCGCTCAGATGCTCCACCAGTTCATCCGCGATCGCCACAATTAAGCGACTATGGACAGCCGACCATAGCTCAGGATTTTCAAGGTAGGGGTTCATTCCCGGAAACGGCGATGCCACGACCAATCCTCCAATCGATGATCTATCCCGATGTTAAGCCTGATGCGCCAACTGCTCTTTTACCCACGCCCTCACCGCCCGCCGTAGAGCCAGTCGCCCCTGGTTGCGATGGGCTTCAATCAACCCCGGTAACTCCTGCACTTTGAGGGAGGGAAACACCCGGCTTTGGGCTGCGGGTTGGTACTGATCTGCTTGTAAGAGATAGACCGTAAGTTGGCCTTGGTCGTAGCACCAAATTTCGGGAATTCCTAGCCGTGCGTAGATGGGAAATCGATGAATGGATTTACTGCTAAGGTCAATTTCTAGGGCGAGATCAGGGGGTGGATCTTGGTTGAGATCAAACGTGAGCTTGCCCCGTACTAGGGCCTCATTTTGAAAGTAAAAGCAGTTGTCTGGCTCGATTCCCGCTTGTTTGGCCTGTTTGCGCCAGGTGGTAGAGCCATAGCTTTCGTAGTTTAGATCGAGCTCTTCGCCCATATCTTTGATGGCATCGCCGATGGTTTCTTTGAAATATTCGTGTTCGGGTAAGGGAGCCATAATTTCTAACAAGCCATGGTCGTAGGCGATGCGAGTGCTGCGATGGTCGCCTAGTTCGTCCAAAATAGCCTCAAACTCGGCCCAGCTTACATCGCGGAGTAAAAGGCGTTGTCCTGGTGGTACATCTAATTGCCGAAGCTGAATGCTAACCATCGGTGAATGTTATTTCCAGCGATTGTTTGTCAGGGGCGTTGTCAGTGATACAACCTATGATAGTCCCCCCACCCGTGTCTTCCATGGCTACCATTCTATTGATTACCGTCGGCGGATCCCCGGCTCCTATTCTCACCGCCATTCAGAGTTTGCAGCCAGAGCGTACCATCTTTATTTGCTCGGATGGGCCACGGGGTAGTGTGTCGCAAATTGTGGGGGAGGGCACCCCCTGCGAAATTCGGCGTGGGGCAGAGGTGGTGGATCGCCAACCCAACATTCCCACCCAGTTAGGCTTGGTGGATCGCTTTAACCCTGAGACGGATTTGGTACGGCTGGACAATCCCGATGATTTAGCGGAGTGCTATCAGCGGATTGCCGCCAAAATTAAAGCTGTCTACCAGGAAAACCCAGATGCTTACCTGTACGCCGACTATACGGGGGGTACCAAAACCATGTCGTTGTCTTTGGGCATGGCCGCTCTGGACTATGGCGTGGCGCTGTACCTCACCACCAATGCCACCCGCGAAAATCTGATTCGGGTAGAGCGGGGGCAATCGACCGAACGGGCACCGACAACGCTGCTTACGGTCGAGCGCATTCTGAATCAAGATTTGCCTCGGTTTTTGCAGGACTTTAACTACAGTGGCGCTATTTCTAGCCTGCAAGTGCTGCTGCAATCCTTAGAACTGCCCGCCGACCAAAAGCGCCACATCCGCCAACTACGGGATATCTATGCTGGCTTCGAGGCTTGGGATCGGTTTGACCACCTCGCCGCCTGGGATTTGCTGTCGATGCACATGGGCCAGGTGCAGGCTTACGGGCTGGCCCTCAAACGGGTGCTCAGCAGTCGTCAAGCCATCGAACCCAATTTTCAGGCTCCAGCGACAATTCCGGGCCATGGGTACGAACTGGTGGAAGACCTGCTGCTGAATGCCCAGCGCCGCGCCCACCAGCAGCGCTACGATGATGCCGTGGGTCGGCTCTATCGTGCCCTAGAGCTACTGGCCCAAATTCGGCTGAAGCAAACCTACGACCTAGAAACGGGCGATCTCGATCTGGCCACACTGCCCGAACCCTTGCGCGACCTCTACGCCACCGACCGCAACCCCAGCACCGCAAAGGTTCAAATTGGGCTAATGAAAAGCTATGCCCTGCTTAGTCAACTGCCCGACGATCCCCTCGGACAGCACTTTCAGCCCCAAGCAGAACGCCTACAACATGCCCTCCAGTCGCGTAACTACTCCCTCCTGGCCCACGGGTTTACCCCTATCACGGCCAACACCTATCAATCCTCTGGTCAGGTGATTCAAACCTTCATCGCCACCGCTTTGGATGCTTTAATCCCTAGCAAACAACGCCACCCCCTACCCCAATTTCCTCACCCATGCCTCGCCCCAACCCCATCCTCGATGCCCTGACCAACCCAGCCAAAAATTTTCTGGCTTTCTTTGTGGTCGGGGTGCTGCTGTTCAATGTGTTTTCCGATGGGCTGTCGGCCCTCTTTTGGGATAGCTTTGGCGGTTGGCTGAAAGGAACCACAGGCATTCAGAATCCGGTGGCGCTGCGGGGGCTGGTGCTGCTGGTGCTGAGTGGGATCATGCTGCTGGTGATCTATGCCACTAACCTGACCGATGGCCTGCGCTGGGTGCTGACGAAGCTGCGCCTGGTCGATGCCGTGGTGCCCCGCGATGCCAAGGTGGTGCCGCTGACCGATACCTGTCGGGGTCTGGTGGCGATTATGAGCACCAACGACCACTCCCCCGCCGAAGTGGCGATTCGCTACCACTGGAACAATGGCCAACCGCCCCACCTAGAATTTTGCTGGCTGATTACCACCCCGGATGCGCTACCCTATGCCCGCAAACTGCACCAGCGGCTAGTGGATGAAGGCATCGCCGAGCGCCTGACCTTGTTCTATGGCGACTATGCCATTCCCGATCTGGCCAACCCATCGCAGCCTCTGACGCTGACCGCGAACCAGGCCGCCGCCCACG
Source organism: Nodosilinea sp. (assembly GCA_040396995.1). Classification (GTDB taxonomy): domain Bacteria; phylum Cyanobacteriota; class Cyanobacteriia; order Phormidesmidales; family Phormidesmidaceae; genus Nodosilinea. The sequence continues at coordinate 4,633 of JBBAWV010000139.1, forward strand.
ACCCCGACTCCATTTTGCATTTGGTGAACAGCATTTATGCCCACGCCCAAAGCCTGGATTTGGCCGAAACCGACCTCATCGTAGATTTTACGGGCGGCACCAAACCGCTGGGGGTAGGGGCATTTTTGGCCTGCACCCGCCCAGGGCGACGGCTGCAATACATTGCTTCCCGCGAGCAGCCAGAACTGCTAGAAATCAAAATTGACTATCAGCTCAAGCCCGTGAAATAGTTTGAAGGGGGCTTCAAAACCGCCGGACATTGACATTGTGTAAACTGTGCTGGATACCACAGCCGCGAATTAGTGTCATAGGTTACTATCAATTCAATAGTCCTGAACCTTGAAAACCGCATTATTTCGTTGACCTATGGCGATGGCTTGCCCCGCAAGGGTTTCAGCCGTCGATGTTTCCTATTTTTTGGGTGTTTGGCCCCTGATTTTCATGCTATTTTTGACCTATGGAGATCGGGGGTGCTACATCCCAGGGCGGACAAGGGTTCTAAATTAGGTCTCTTTCCTAACCCATTCCCCGCAAGGGGACGGAAACTTGCCACCAGTTGCAGAAGTGTCGCCAATAGTAGCTCTTTCCTAACCCATTCCCCGCAAGGGGACGGAAACGCTCAAAGCACCCTCCGCAACATCCACAGAACCACCGTTACTTTCCTAACCCATTCCCCGCAAGGGGACGGAAACAGTAAAGCTGTTAACCAAAATCTAGGCTTCGGCATCTGTCTTTCCTAACCCATTCCCCGCAAGGGGACGGAAACCTTTCAAGGGTTGCAGTGGGGTTTGTAATGACATCAATACTTTCCTAACCCATTCCCCGCAAGGGGACGGAAACCCTTGAGCTGTCAATCTCGGTGTTGGAAGGAACTTGACTTTCCTAACCCATTCCCCGCAAGGGGACGGAAACTGAATTGAATCGTAATCATTGAGCTTTCCTCTACAACCTCTTTCCTAACCCATTCCCCGCAAGGGGACGGAAACCAACTACTAAGGTTAACACTAATGAAAATAAAGCTGTTAACCCTTTCCTAACCCATTCCCCGCAAGGGGACGGAAACCGAAGCACAGGTGCCTGCACCGTGTGATTACGAACCGATTCTTTCCTAACCCATTCCCCGCAAGGGGACGGAAACAGTCTCAGTCTGGGAGGACTGACCTTGACCTTGGCTTTCCTAACCCATTCCCCGCAAGGGGACGGAAACTTTCGCCCATTGCACAGGCAAACCTACCATTTCTGCTGCAAACTTTCCTAACCCATTCCCCGCAAGGGGACGGAAACGTTTGCAATGGAAACTGCTCGCACAGTAATTGCACCAGCACTTTCCTAACCCATTCCCCGCAAGGGGACGGAAACTTTACCACTGGTCTGCTCACGACCCGACTGATAAACCTTTCCTAACCCATTCCCCGCAAGGGGACGGAAACTTTTTCAAGAGTCTCGATAGAATTAGAATCTGCCAGTGCAGCTTTCCTAACCCATTCCCCGCAAGGGGACGGAAACTTGTTTGGACTGCTGCAACTGCCAGCCAGAAACCGCCTTTCCTAACCCATTCCCCGCAAGGGGACGGAAACCGACCTCCAACAAACACGTCAACGGCAATATTGCTAGGCTTTCCTAACCCATTCCCCGCAAGGGGACGGAAACGGCAGCAAAAGGTCGTTTTTGGACAGAAATGTTCTTTGCACTTTCCTAGCCCATTCCCCGCAAGGGGACGGAAACTTGCAAAGCAGCAACCGTCACAGCTTGGCGAGCGCGCACCGCTACTTTCCTAACCCATTCCCCGCAAGGGGACGGAAACGACAGTGACAGGGCCAGTAGTCGCAGTAGCGTCAGACTCAGCACTTTCCTAACCCATTCCCCGCAAGGGGACGGAAACATACCGCATCCAGTTTCCGTCCTCGTCTTTGTAACTATCCTTTCCTAACCCATTCCCCGCAAGGGGACGGAAACAATACTAGTCCAGCCAA
>JBBAWV010000139.1:6705-11178 GCA_040396995.1 Nodosilinea sp.
CAAAAAAAGTTGCAACATTTCTTTCCTAACCCATTCCCCGCAAGGGGACGGAAACTTGTCTAGCCCACCCAACCCATCGGTGCAATCCGTGGGCCGCTTTCCTAACCTATTCCCCGCAAGGGGACGGAAACTCTGGGTTTTTCCCCAGCATTGGACACTCCCAGACCTTTCCTAACCCATTCCCCGCAAGGGGACGGAAACCACTGTATGTTTCCATTCGTACCTTCTCTTAAACTCCACTTTCCTAACCCATTCCCCGCAAGGGGACGGAAACAATACTAGTCCAGCCAACAAAAAAAGTTGCAACATTTCTTTCCTAACCCATTCCCCGCAAGGGGACGGAAACCCAAATTGAAGGGGGTAACTGCAGCCGTATCGCTAGCCTCTTTCCTAACCCATTCCCCGCAAGGGGACGGAAACTTGTGGTCTTGACATTGCCGCTGCCGTGCCGATCCATCCCCTTTCCTACCCCATTCCCCGCAAGGGGATGGAAACTCCTCTTGCGAGGCGCGGGCGCAGAGCGCGTCCCATCCGGCCTTTCCTAACCCATTCCCCGCAAGGGGACGGAAACTTACAAGCACGTGGCGCGTCGTCACAGTAGGTACGACTTTCCTAACCCATTCCCCGCAAGGGGACGGAAACCCTAGTGGAATTTGGTAGTCTACATGACTGCCTTCCCAGCTTTCCTAACCCATTCCCCGCAAGGGGACGGAAACAAGCTATAGTCACTACCTTCTTTTACGCGGTAGGTGGCAAGCTTTCCTAACCCATTCCCCGCAAGGGGACGGAAACATTCGTGCAGAGTTCTCAAGAGCTTGTACAAGACGAACCTTTCCTAACCCATTCCCCGCAAGGGGACGGAAGCAGTGCTTCTCGACGAATCTTATCCCAAATCGTTTGAGCCAATTCTTTCCTAACCCATTCCCCGCAAGGGGACGGAAACTGACTCGCACTGGGACGAGCGTCCCGTGCAGTGTTGTCCGTCTTTCCTAACCCATTCCCCGCAAGGGGACGGAAACCTTCGGTGGGCATTACGATTCTAGTTTTCATAGTCGAGTTACTTTCCTAACCCATTCCCCGCAAGGGGACGGAAACAAAATGTTGAAAAAGTCAGAGAACAAAATCCCCCGTAAAAACTTTCCTAACCCATTCCCCGCAAGGGGACGGAAACCCTTATAAAGAAACAATCAGCTTAACCAACCAATCCGACTTTCCTAACCCATTCCCCGCAAGGGGAAAGTGGCAGAAGTTGTCCCCAAGCCTAAAGGCGCACTGAAGGTTCAGATGGATGAACTCTGGTCCTTTGTTGACCACAAAGGCAATAAACAGTGGGTTTGGGTGGCCATCGATGCAGACACTCGGGACATCATCGGTTGTCCCATCGGCGACCGCTCTAGGGAGTCGGCCATTGCCCTATGGCAGTCCATCCCAGGCGTCTATCGACAATGTGCCAAAGTCTACACCGATTTTTGGGAAGCCTACGTCACGGTGATTCCGAGCCAACGGCATGAGGCCGTGGGCAAAGACAGCGGTTTGACGAACGACATCGAAAGGCTGAACACTCTCGATTTCTCGTGGGGGACGTTGGCCCAAAAGCCCCTTCAGCCAAGTTCTCCGGCTCCAACCCAGGGGCTATGAGCTTCGGCTCCAAGACAAGGCATTTTCAAGGCTTTCGGGACTTGTGTCAGGCAACTAGGTAATTTACCATTCTGTTGCACCCCATGAGTTAACTCATGGGCGAGTAATTCCTGTCCGCCTCGGGTTCCTGGCTCATAAGCGCCCTGCCGAAAGAACACATCCTGCCCGGTGGTAAAGGCTTTGGCTTGAAGCGATCGATTGAGTTGATCCGATCGCCCATCCGTATGCACGTTCACCCCACTAAAATCAACGCCACCAAATGCCTGTTCCATTGGTTCCCGGATTGAGACATCCAGGGGTTGCCCACCGCCACGAGATTGTTGAATGGCGGATTCGAGGTCATCACTGGCGGCAACAGCCCCGCCCCCTTGCCATTGCAGTAATGACTTCATTTGCAACTCGTCGTCTTCATCCGGCTCCGTTTCCCGTTGTAGAAAATCGGGTTTCATCTGGAGTTCGTCTTCTTCGCCTGGCTCCATTTCCCGTTGGAGTAACGGTTTCATCTAGAGTTCGTCTTCGCTTTTGGGTGGACTAGCAAAGGGACGGGTGGCGAATCCAACCCGGCTGGGCTGTGGGTTGGATTCGTCGGATTGCTGCAAGCGAGAACGGTGGCGCGGCATAGCAAAGCTCCGAAAAATTCGGCTGAATAGCTTATTCTCGTATGGGAACAGAAAAACCACCATTCGCCGATGGTCGAGGATGGGGCGATCGCACGATAGCTTTTTGGCAGCAGCAGCTAAAGTGAATTCCTCAAATGAGTTGGTTCTCGAAGTAAGCGGTACTGCCCTTGAATTGCATCGTTGAATGGATCAAAATACTCTGCCTTGAGAGCAGGTGATTGCCAATATTTATCGCCTTTTGCATCCATTGCATTGAGTTTACCAATCAACTTTGCAAGGGTCTGAATCATTTGATTTGTATTATCTGCTTGACGAGCATTTTCATATTCTGAGCATAATTGCTTGTAAGTTTTAACTGGCATCATTCCGCTTAAGGGCGTGTTCTTCTTCTTCGCATTTTTTTTGATTGCTTTATACACACTGACATCCGGGAGAGGCAATAGCTGTTTAGAATCTGGATCGGCTACAGGAAGCTTAATGTTGCCTCCAGTAGCTTTAAATGGTTTAACGAGTTGATATCTTGATTGACCTTGGTTCCAAGCCTGAGCGCTGTCTGCAAATCTCTTGGTAGGATTGCCCTCTTTGACTCTTTCAAAATCAATAAGCTCGAGGTTTCCGTTTTCATCAGTTTGCCATCCCCACTTTACCGAACCGTAATACGTTCCTTTTTGGTTTCCTGCGAGTGCTAAAGCGGTAGTTTCAAACTCGCACATTGAATCACGAGGTAGAGGGACAATTCGTTTAGGTGTGTCAGATAGCACAGCGCTGATTGGATCTTCATTCGGCACTCGCCTGCCGAGGCGATTATAAGCTCCCCCAACCTTCTGTCCTGCTTCGCTTTCATCGAGGTCTTGCTCTGGCATTTGAGTGTTTGCAATATCCATATTTTCATCGCCACCCAATGCCCCATAAATTGGATTATTTACACCTGCCTTTGGTATACGATCGATGCTGCTTCCTTTATCGCTCCCTTCTTGAATAGTGCGAGATTTAGCGATATTCTTTTCACCTTCGTTATCGCCTAGATACCAGGGGTCTCCCTCTTTTAGAGTTCTGATTGTTTGCGTTAAGCCTATTTTCTCTGCATTCACAATCTGATTAGGCTTAAACTCTAGTTTGATATCAGCACCTTCTACACCCCCGTGAGTGTTATGAAACTCATACTTTTCATACTTAATTGTTTCCCATTCGCCGCCCATTGTCTTGACGGCAGTCCGCTGAATCATTTGTCTACTTAGCGAGGGAGGGAAACTAGACTGTGTACCTGTTTGTTGTACAACGTGAGTCAGCTCGTGGGCAAGCAATTCCTGCCCGCTGCGAATTCTAGGGTTATAGGCTCCTTCTCGGAAAAAGATATCTTGTCCAGTAGTAAATGCTTTGGCTTGAATCGAGCGATTGAGTTGATCCGATCGCCCATCCGTATGCACTTTCACGCCACGAAAATCAACGCCACCAAATGCCTGTTCCATTGGTTCCCGGATTGAGACATCCAGGGCTTGTCCACCCCCCCGAGTTTGTTGAATAGCAGATTCGAGTTCATTACTGGCAGCAACGGCACCACTCCCTTGACGTTGCAGGCATGGTTTCATTTGCAATTCATCATCTTCGGGCAGATCTATGCGCTGAATCTGCTCGGTCAGGGGTTTCATTTGCAGTTCGTCTTCTTCATCGGGGAGGGTTTCCCGCTGAATCATTGATTTCATTTTCAAGATAGGTTGCTCTGGCCCAGCCTGTCGTTGGACAGATTGGGTTTGATGGGTTCGATTTTGGGTAGGCAAATTGACCGCAGGCGAGTGAATGCGCTGCACCACCTGAGCCGCCACCCGGTCGGCTTCCTGTTCGTAGCGGTCGTTGGGTGCGCCGATAGTGAGTTTGGGCTGTAGGGGTGGGGGAGATCCACCCTCCGCCCGAATCTGAAAATTCAGCTTGGGGAAGGCGGGGGTGCTGTCTAGGGCGGGGGTGTCGGGAGCCGCAAGATCGGGAGCCTGAACAGCGGGGGCGGCTACATCCACCTGGGGCGCAAAGGGGCGCGGGGCCATCGCCTGAGAGGGGGCGGCAACGGAGGTCGGGGAAGACTTTTTCTGAAAGTCTGGTTGCGACGGCTGGGCCATGGCGCATCTTGGAGGAGGGTGGGAATGCCCTATTTTTCCATGGGGGGGCTGGGTTGTGTAGTTAGACGATGGTCGAATATTTGGGCCACAGGGAATGACTAAGC
>JBBAWV010000140.1:0-10932 GCA_040396995.1 Nodosilinea sp.
TACGGTTTGCTGGGCTGGGAATCGGGGTTATTCGATTAGGATTTGGTATTAGATGGAGTCTGCATGGGCCTGATGGCCGATCCACTAGATCGGCGGATTGACCTGGACTATGGGCAGGCCACCCAAGCCTTCGAGGGAATTTTTACGTCCTCACTGCGCCGCCTTCCAAACCGCCGCCCAGCAACGTCGCCCAAGCAACGGTTGATCGACTAAGGCTGACCTAACGGTTGCCCAGGTTCAGTGGATCGCATATTCAAGGTAGAACAGCCATCTTGGCGGTTTCTCTGGCAGGCAGGATACCTACCCTACCGTAGTCTTTACGATTGACTGAGGTTGAGATCACGATTGATCTACCAATTGCGCGGCTGAAATTGCCTGTCATTGAGAATCGCCATGGTTTCTCCCGACTGGGCCAGCACAAATAGTCCCTGACGATAAGCATAGCGATCAGCCCCCGCATCAATGCCAATGCCCGCCACCGCTCCATAGAGTTGGCGCTGTTCGTATTCCGGGAAAAACTCGCGGAAGCAGCTTAATTTCTCCGAAAAGTCCTTCACATCATCCACGCTCAGGGTGCTTTTCACCTCCACCGCCAGCACATGATCCTGATTCAACACCAGCACATCAATCTCCATAGAATCGCCATTTTGCCGCTGCCGCACCCGCTGGCTAACCCGGTGGACGGGAATACCCCACTCCAGAAAAATCGTCTCACAGGCCGGAGCCACCAGATTTTCCACAAATAACCCCCACTTACCACCCAGATCGCCAATTTGTTGGTTCAGTTGGCGGTTAATGCGGCGGTTTTCTGCTACCGTCTCCTGAATTTTGCGATCCGTTTCCTGGGACTGTTCCCGCATCAACCGCTCGGTTTCCTGGGACTGTTCCCGCATCAACCGCTCGGTTTCTTGAAAGCGACGTTCGGCTTCCTGGGATTGATCCCGGAGGAACCGTCTCATTTCCTGAAACTGGTGATCGGTTTCCTGAAAGCGGCGTTCGGTTTCTTGAAAGCGGCGTTCGGTTTCCTGTTGGGCAGTTGCGAGTTCGCCCAACAAACGCCACACATCATCTGCGGTTGTGGCCATGGCTGTGCGTCGAAGGGTAGGTCATTCTATTTTAATCCGGCTGATTGAATCGGACTGACCTTGTCCTGAAGGTGGGAAATCAGGCCATCACGATGGAGGGCTATTTTGCCGTGAGCGGCCAGTATAGTGGACTATCAGAATGTGGGTATAACAGGAGATCCTCAAGCATGGGTGCAGCAACACAGCAGGTTATCGGCATTGACTTGGGCGGATCGGCCATCAAGTTAGGGCGCTTTACCGTTAGTGGCGATTGCGTAGCTGATTTGACGGTGCCCACGCCCCAGCCCTCTACCCCCGCCGCCGTGGTCAGTGCCATTGCCATGGCCATCGACCAACTGGATCCTCACCGAGAGGCGGGAGCGATTGGCCTGGGCACCCCCGGCCCTGCCGATGCAGCAGGACGGATTGCCCGTGTGGCCATCAACCTCGCGGGCTGGCGCGATGTACCCATTGCCAACTGGCTGGAGGACAAGACCGGACGGCCTACCCTCGTGGCCAACGATGCCAACTGTGCCGGATTGGGGGAGGCTTGGCTGGGGGCCGGTCGCAACTTTCAAGACTTGATTTTGCTCACGCTAGGGACAGGCGTGGGGGGGGCGGTGGTGCTGAATGGGGAACTGTTTGTGGGGCGTCAGGGCACTGCGGCTGAGCTGGGGCTGATCACCCTCAACCCCGATGGCCCCCCCTGCAACAGCGGCAACCGAGGTTCCCTAGAACAATACTGTTCTGTCCAGGCGATCCAGCGCCAAACCGGGCGATCCCCCGCTGAACTCTACCAACAGGCCCAGACTGGAGATGTGGAGGCGATCACCTTCTGGCAGACCTACGGACGCTGGTTAGGAGCGGGGTTAGCCAGTCTGGTCTACGTTCTCACCCCGGAGGCGATCATTTTGGGGGGCGGGGTAAGCGCCGCCGCCGATCTGTTTTTGCCCACCGTTCTGCAAGAACTGGAGGAACGGGTGCTGCCCAGTTCCCGCGAAGGACTTCAGGTGATCATCGCCGAACTCGGTAACCGAGCCGGAATGGTGGGTGCGGCGCGGCTGGCCCTACCCCTGGTGCACCCCCAGACCCTGGCCCGGTTCTAGTAGTGGGTGCCTGTTTGGCGATAGTGGACGGCAGTTTTAGCTTCCCTATCCAGCACCTGCCCCGCCTGCACGGTGGCATAGACCAGCCAATGGTCACCACATTCCATGCGTTCCGCCACGGTACATTCTAGATAGGCGATGGCATCTTGCAAAATGGGGGCACCGTTGTTGGCGGATTCAGTATTTACCCCGGCAAAGCGGTCTTCCCCAGGGGAAAACGGCTTCAGAAAATGCTTCATCGGCCCTAGGTGTTTACCCTCGGCCAGAATATTGAGCACAAAGGGATTGCCGGGATACATCAGGGTTTCAATGGCCCGATCCTTGGCCACCGCCACCGTAAATCCTGGGGGCGTGAAGGACGCTTGGGACACCCAGGAAGCCAGCATGGCACTGGAGATCTCGCCTTGGCGGGCGGTGACGATGCACAGGGAACCCACCAGTCGTCCTACAGCTTGCTCCACAGAAGACGCTGGGGTGCGGGGTTGCTTGGCCCGCTTCGCTTTTTTCAGCACTTGGGCAAAGTCGGTGCCCACCTCTTCACAGAATTTGAGGGTGACATCGGTGGGCTTAAATTTCACCCGAATCGACTCAAACCCCAAGGAATAGCCGCCGTCCTTCAGCTTGCCCTCCAACATATCGATGGCCTCGCCACTCCAGCCAAAGGAGCCGAACACCCCGGCCAGTTGGGTTTTGGAGGCCGATGCCAGAACGATCCCCAGGGCGGTTTGCATGGGCGTGGGCATGTGGCCACCCAGGGTTGGCGACCCCATCAAAAAGCCTGCCGACTTCTCGACGGCGGCTTTAATATCAGCGGGATCGGCCTGTTCGGCGTTGATGGATTCCACCGCCACACCGGATTTGGTGATGCCCCGTGCTAAGGCTTGGGCCAAGGTTGCCGTATTGCCGTAGGCGGAAGCATAGATCAGCGCTACGGAGAGATCCTGAGAGGTCTGGGCCTGACTCCATTGGCGATAGCTGTGGAAGAGTTCCTTGGCACTATATTGCACCACAGGGCCATGTCCGGGGGCCATCACCTGAAAGGGAAAGACCTCCATGCGGTCCAGGGACGCTGTCACTTGGCGCACGCTGGAGGCAAACAAGCAGTCGAAGTAGTAGCGCCGATCCTCTAATAGCTCATTCCAGCCTAGATCGAAGACATTTTCGCCGCTGCGGTGCGCCCCAAAAAATTTGTCGGTATAGAGAATATTGGCATAGGGGTCGAAGGTGGCCATACCGCCGGGATAGCGAGGGGTGGGGATTGGCACAAACCGCAGGCTGTGGCCCCGCCCTAAATCGAGCTGATCCTCACCACTGCGAATCACCCGCACCCTGGGCGAGGCGTCCGGCAGCAAATCCTTAAGCGCCAAAGCGGCAGGGTTCGAGCAAACCACCGTCACATCCGGCAAGCGCTGGAGCAGAATCTTCAGGGTCTCTACCCGGTTGGGGTTGATGTGGCCCAGCACAATGAAACCCACCTGATAGAGGTTAATGTGCTGTTCTAGGGCCGTAAGGAACATCTGATTAAAAGATTCCCCCGGCGGATCGATCAGGGCTGTGCGATCCCCCTGAATCAGATAGCTATTCGCCGTGGTACCCCGGTCTAGGGCGTATTCAATTTCAAAGCGGAGACGGTTCCAACTGCGGCAGCGCAGCACGGTGGTACCCGCCGCAATGGGATAAATTTGAACATCGCGAGCTGGAGTCGTCATAGGATAACCAAGGGCGAAGGATCAAACCAGACTTAGAGCCTATCCCTCTCGTCCGTTTGCTCGTAAGTCTGCTTCTACCTTATCAGGTGCCCTCGCCCTACGATCCCCTGATACGCCTTCCTTTGGGGCCGCGACCACGGCCTTAAGGATCGCAACCAGCAGGCCAGAACGAGGGGGATCCACCAGGCAGTTGAGGAATCCATCGCTAGGCATATTACCAGGCTTAGGAGGATGACAACCGTTGATCTCATCAGTTCACACCAATACAACATCAGCCCTTCAGGCGTTGTATCACTCGTTGTGTCACTTCCCAAGCAAGCCATACCGACCTATTAACACTATTCATACTAATCTGACTATAAAGACCCACTGTATTGACTTTACATAATTGTATGAATTTGATAAAGTTAGCGTAAATTTTGATGGACATATCGGTATCAACTCTTAGGATTAGACCGTAAAGTTACCTACTCCTTTCCGTTGTGGAATCAGCTAGAGGGTGTTTTTGTCAAGCTATTTAGCAAGTCAAATAGTCACACTCCTTACAAAGAATCCCCTAATAATCACCTACTGTTGCTCTATGTTGAGCTTTGCAGCCTGCCTCAAGACACGTTTGATATTTTTATCTATACCTTTGGGTTCTCCTTTGCGTTAGTGTTTAAGCATTGGATCGGCAAGCTTAGTCATCTACACCATTACCAAGAATCAGGGATCTGCTATGGAGTCAACATCGATTCAGTCATCGCTGGGGTCTGAGGTTGGGCATGGTAATCTGCCAGCAGAGGCGGTAGAAGTCTCGGAAACATCTCATCCGTTGAGCAGCTTTGAGGGGGCCGCATCCCAGCGAGTTTCTGCAACAGAAGTTCAGGCGTTATACCGCAAGTTCCGTCGTGCCACCCTAGAATCTACTGCCCGTGAGCTTCAGAAGCAACAGAATGCGTATCTGCGCCAACGCGTTGAGATTCTGAATGTTCCCATCGATAACATTTCAACGGCAGATTTCCTCCAACAACTCAGGCAGGGGGTCGTATTTACGCCCAATGTCGATCACCTGATGAAATTACAACGGGATCCTGACTTTGTGGAAGCCTACAACCAAGCAGACTTCCGGGTATGTGATAGCCAAGTGTTGTTGCTGGCTTCTAAGTTTTTAGGGCGGCCCATCAAAGCCAAAATCTCTGGCTCGGATCTGTTCCCGATGTTCTGCGATCACCATCGCGATAACGAGAAAATCAAAATCTTTATCCTGGGTGGAGCCGAGGGAGTTGCTGCCGAGGCCCAACGGCGGATTAACGCTCGCATCGGTCGGGACATTATCGTTCAGTCCCATTCCCCCTCCTTTGGTTTTGAGAAAAATGAGGCGGAATGCCAACATATCCTAGAAATGATTCGGCAGTCTCCGGCTAATGTCCTAGTGGTGGGGGTAGGGGCACCCAAACAGGAAAAATGGATTGCCAAATATAAAGATCAACTGCCCTCCATCGATATTTTCCTGGCGGTGGGAGCCTCCATCGACTTTGAAGCCGGAAACAAGCCCCGCGCCCCGGAACTGATCAGCAAGCTAGGACTGGAATGGCTCTATCGGTTAGCCTCGGAACCGAGGCGGCTATGGAAGCGCTATCTGGTGGATGATCTTCCCTTCCTCTGGTTGGTAGTGAAGGAACGACTGTTCGGGTTGGATAAACCCCAAGAACCCCTCAATCAATCAAGATAGCCCCTGTTCAACGGTGTCCCTTTGACCGACGTTTCCTGGTGGAAAGAGCGCGGATTCCTCGGTTCTGGAGAAGGGCAGTGCTGGGGTCATTGAGGTGATACGTGGGTCAGCCTAAACCTTGGATTTTGTGGCACCTTGGGAAGAAGCCTACGCAACGAATGCCATGATTCCAATCTCCGTGGGGGGATCGGCCCAGTCGTCACTGTGGACAGATCACCTGATTACCTACTATCGCCAGCTTGCCCAGACCACCCTCACGGTGATCGATGTGGAAACCACTGGCCCCAAACCGACCACTTCACGGGTGATTGAAATTGGAATTCTTCAGGCGTCCCTATCCGAAGGCGTAACCTATGAAGACAGCTTTTTGGTCAATCCCCAGGTGCGCGTTCCGGCCCAAATTACCCGACTCACGGGCATTACCACCGCCATGGTGGAAACGGGCGTACCCTCCCATGACCTCTGGCCTGATTTGATCTCGCCCCTCAGTGCTGGAGTGTTGACGGGGCATAACCTCGCCTTCGACTACGGCTTCCTCCAGTCGGAATACCGCCGCATGAATCAGCGCTTCAGCCGTCCCGATGCCCAGCAGTTTTGCACGGTGATCCTGTCCCGGTTGTTGTTGGCGGATTTGCCCTCCCGCAGCCTGCCCAATTTAGTCCAGCACTTTGGCTTCAAGGTGGGACAGTCCCACCGCGCCTTTGCCGATGCCAAAGCCTGCTGGCTGCTGGCCAAACACCTCATCACCCAGCTTCAGGAGATGTCGGATTCGCAGTTGCGCGACCTTCTAGAACACCAGTGGATTCCTCTGAGCGAAGCCGCTAAGGGCTTTGGCCATTCCCCCCGAGACATTCAGCACCACCTAGAGCGGCGCGGCTGCGAATACCGTTCCTCTCGACGCAGCAACCGCTACCTCTACCGTCGCGGCGACCTCGAAGCCCTGTACCAAGAGGTCTATGCGTCCTAGTTTGCATCGATCATTGGTCAACGAATGATTAGAATCTGGGGCGCTAAGTCGTAGCGAATCCGACTTTCTGGGATTAGAATAGTTAGAATCGATACATTTGTTTAGATAACCTAAACTAGGGTGACAGAGGCTGCGTGCCTAGGCTGTCACCGTTCTGTATCCCTGTACTGTCCCGTACTGTATCGACGTTTCGCCTGCCGTAGCTGTTACGGTTTCTATATCTCTACCTTGTGGGAGTTACCATGAGCCACTCGTCTAGCTCTGACCGCATTCTGATCTTCGATACCACCCTGCGGGATGGCGAACAGTCCCCTGGGGCAACGCTAAATGTGGAGGAGAAGCTGATCATTGCGCGGCAGCTAGCTCGACTGGGGGTAGACATCATCGAGGCCGGGTTCCCCTTTGCCAGCCCTGGAGATTTTGAGGCTGTCCAAAAAATTGCTCGCGAGGTCGGCACCGCCGATGGCCCCGTGATTTGCGGCCTTGCCCGTGCCACGAAGGCGGACATTGAACGGGCGGGGGAAGCCGTGAAGCCCGCCGCCAAGGGCCGGATTCACACCTTCATTGCCACCTCCGATATCCACATGCAGTACAAGCTGCGCAAGAGCCGGGAAGAAGTACTGGCCATTGCGCCGGAGATGGTGGCCTACGCCAAAACCTTCACCAACGATGTGGAATTCTCCCCCGAAGATGCCGGACGCTCTGACCCGGAATTTCTCTACCAAATGCTGGAGGCGGTGATTGCCGCTGGGGCTACCACCGTCAACATCCCCGACACCGTGGGCTACCTCACCCCCACCGAGTTTGGCAATCTGATTCGCGGCATTAAAGAAAACGTGCCCAACATCGACCAGGCGGTGATCTCCGTCCATGGCCACAATGATTTGGGCTTGGCGGTGGCTAACTTCCTGGAAGCCGTCAAAAATGGGGCGCGTCAGCTCGAATGCACCATCAACGGCATTGGCGAACGGGCCGGAAACGCCGCCCTGGAAGAATTGGTGATGGCCATGCATGTACGCCGTTCCTACTACAACCCCTTCCTCGGTCGTCCCGCCGATTCGGAAGAACCCCTCACCAACATCGACACCCGCCAGATCTACAAAACCTCACGCCTGGTGTCGAACCTGACCGGGATGTTTGTGCAGCCCAACAAGGCGATTGTGGGGGCCAACGCCTTCGCCCACGAGTCCGGCATTCACCAGGATGGCGTGCTGAAGAACAAGCTCACCTACGAGATCATGGACGCCACCTCCATTGGTCTGACGGACAACCAGATCGTGCTGGGCAAGCATTCGGGCCGCAACGCCTTCCGCACCCGCCTACAAGAGTTGGGCTATGAGCTGGATGATCAGTCCATCAACCGGGCCTTTTTGCGGTTCAAGGAACTGGCCGACAAGAAGAAAGAGATCACCGACTGGGATCTTCAGTCCATCGTCAACGACGAAACCCAGCAGGCTCCCGAACATTTCCACCTCGACCTGGTGCAAGTGTCCTGCGGCGACAGCGCCAAACCTACCGCCACCGTCACCATTCGCACCCCCGATGGCCAAGAACTGATGGATGCCGCCATTGGCACTGGCCCCGTGGATGCGGTCTACAAGGCGATCAACCGAGTGGTGGATATCGACAACCAACTGATCGAGTTCTCGGTGCAGTCGGTCACGGCAGGTATTGACGCCCTCGGCGAAGTTACCATCCGCATTCGCCATGGGGAGCGGGTGTTCTCTGGCCATGCCGCCAATACCGACATTGTGGTGGCCTCGGCCCATGCCTACCTGCACGCCCTCAATCGGCTCTATTCGGCCCTGCAAGGGGGACAGGCGCTCCATCCTCAACGGGATGCCGAACCTGTCACCGCTAGCTAGATACACTCCCCACCCAGACTGCCCTTAATGTCTGGGTGGGAAAGCCCTCACCACCACGTTTAGAACGTTGCTCCCATGGGGGCGGTGGTAATCAGGGTAAAAGACTCCACAAGATCCACAGCGGTTTTGGGATCAACATCTTTGCAATGGTCAAAGGTGGCAAAGAGCGCTTTGATATCAGCCGCTCCGGTGAGGCGATAGTAGCCGGAGGGGCCAGCCAGCCAGTCGGTATAGAGGTTGGAGTCTGGAAATTTCGCCTGCCAGGCGGGATCGGAATATTTGCCGTAGTTGAGGCCATAACTTGGCCCACCGTTTTCCTGGGTAAACAGCGGTGGCTTAATGGGAAGGCGGCTTTCGGTGGCAGGGGGAGGGCTGGTGCCACTATCGGCAAATTCCACGGCAAAACACTGGTTTTCGGCGTTTTGGTACACGATTAGATAGCTCAGGTCCGTATCGCCCTGGGTGATGCGTAGATCGGCCACCTGAAAGGAGGGGGGCACGGTGCCAGGTACGACCACATCAATCCCCAAGCTAGTAAGCTGGGCTACTTGATCGGGGGAGAGCTGGGCCAGAAAGGATCCTGGCGGGGGCGGGGGCGGGGCCACAGACCCATCGTTGGCGGCGGGGGCGAGGGGTTCGGCATCTAGGGCCATCGAGCTTGGGGCATCCGCGTTGGGGACATTGTCTGATCCGTTGGGGGTATCCGCGTTGGGGGTATCCGCATTGGCGGCATCCACATTGGCGGCATCTGCATTAGGGGCAGATTGATCACAGGCAGCGGGCAGCAGACCCAACAGCACCGCACCAAGCAGTCCGACCCATCGCGTCCTCGCGAATCCGTTGCCCATCCCACGTTTCTCCACAGCGTCTACCCCTGTCATTGTGACCTACATTGCCGTCCATCTTGGGATAGGTGAGTATTGCCCTCGCAATGTGGCAAGATCAACCCACTAAGCGTTGGGAGTCCGTCGTTGTCTAAATTACCGCCCCTGCCTTTGCCAGTGAAGTTGGCCTATGGTTTGGGGGAGCTGGCGGCGGCTGTCCCGGCCAGTTTGTCGGCCTTTTTTGTGCTGTACTTTTTTACCACCGTGGCGGGGCTCAATCCGGCCTTGGCGGGTAGCGTCATTTTGATTGGGCGGCTGTGGGATGCCATCAACGATCCCCTGATTGGCTGGCTCAGTGATCGCACGGTATCCCCCCTAGGGCGGCGCTTTCCTTGGATGTTGGGTGGTATGGTGCCCATGGCGCTGACGGCGATGCTGCTGTGGGTGGTGCCCCCGTTCCAAACCCAGGGCGGCATTTTTGCCTACTACGTTGTCCTGTCGCTGTTTGCCTTTGCCGCCTTTACGGCGGTGCAGTTGCCCTACACCGCCCTCGCCGCCGAGCTTTCCGACGACTACGACGAACGCACCACCCTAATTGGCACCAAAGCCGCCTTCAGCATTGGCGGGGGCATTTTGGCGTTGATCATGGCCCAGGTAGTGTTTGGCCAGGTGGAGGATCCCAAACGGCAGTACATGATTCTGGGCATCCTCTCCGCCTGCCTCGCTGTTGCCATGGTGAGCCTGTGTGTGATGGGCACCTATCGCCGCTATTGGCAGGCTCAAAAAGCCCACGCCAGCCTCCATCCCCCGGCGGGCTTTCATTCTCTCTTGGCCGATTTGCGCAGTGTTTTTGCCAATAGCGCCTTTCGTAAGGTGTTGGGACTGTATCTGTGCAGTTGGATGAGTGTGCAGGTCACCGCCGCCATGCTGCCCTACTTTGTGGGCGCTTGGATGGGCCTACCCGAAACCCACTTTGCCCAGATGGCCCTCGCTGTGCAAGGAACCGCCATCGCCATGCTGGTGGTGTGGAACCGAGTGGCCCATTGGACGAGCAAACGCACCGCCCTGATGCTGGGAGCCCCCCTGGCCCTGATCGCGCTGGCGGGTCTAGTTACCGTGCGGCCCGACCAAGTGGGATGGATGTATGCCCTGGGCGTGGTAGCGGGGATGGGCGTGGCCACCCTCTATCTCATCCCCTTTGCCATGCTGCCCGACGTGGTGGACTTAGACGAACTCCAAACCGGACGCCGACGAGAGGGGCTGTACTTCAGTGCCCTAGTGTTTCTGCAAAAGTTTGGTTTGGCGGCGGCACTGTTTCTATCCGGCCAGTTGTTGCACTGGACAGGCTACGATCCCCAAGCCGCCACCCAACCCGCCCTAGCGCTTTGGACCATTCGCCTACTGATTGGCCCCCTGCCCGCCCTGCTGCTGCTGGGTAGCCTCTGGTTTGCCTACCGCTACCCCATCGACCGCAACCGACACCGCCAAATCCTCGAAGCCCTCGAAGTACAGCGCCACCAATAAGCCACGCCCCCATCAGCGGCTACAACGAGGATATCTTATTCTTAGCGTTCAGCTTTGGCCTGAAGTTTGGCTTTTCGGCGGACTGTCCGGCTCTTTAAACGCCCTCTGATACCAAATCCGACTTGTTTGCCCCCGGTATCAGCGGGCGAGGAGACCTCG
>JBBAWV010000141.1:0-10686 GCA_040396995.1 Nodosilinea sp.
GCCTTTGCCGCTTAGGCTGAGTATTTACGCTCATCGCCTAATTGAGATGCACCCTGGCGTTTCAGATAAAAACTCTTTATCTAGAGAAGCTTTAACAGCCTGATTTATTTGTCAAGTGATGTCAAAGACAGCTAATGCTCAATGTAGCTTATTAATGCCCCTCAGCCTGATCTGCTCAAGTATCTGAGGCAGGTCGAGGCGGGTAAGACACTGGTGATTTTTAGAGCCGATCAGCCCAATGAAGTTTATCCGAGGGCGCACTATCAAAAGCGTTTAGCGGTGTGGTGGTCGGGGGCAAATTCATAGCGTTGTTGAAAATTGGTGACGCCATAGAGATTGAAGGAGATGGTGGGCTCATCCCCCAGGGGTTCTACGCTGTGGATGGCATCGGCGGTGAGGGCCACGATGTCACCGGGGTTGAGGATGAGGTCTTGGCTGGGGGCAAGGCGGTCGGGGTGGTCGGCATCGGGTTGGCGTTGCCATAGGCGGTTGCGCTCTTGGCCATCCAGCAGGGCGACAATGCCCCAGGTGCCGTGGTTGTGGATGGGCGACCGCTGCCCCGGTGCCCAGGCCACCATTTGAATCGTGATGGGAAACTCGTGTTCCTGGTAGAGAAAGCGCACGCTCCAGCCCGTTGTAGGGTTGGGTGGGTCGTACTCCATCTGGAGCCAGAAGGAACTGATTAGCAGGGTGCGCACCAGCGGAGTAATCGCCTCTAGGCGGGCCACATCGTCGTGGGTGACTTTCAAAAGGTCTTCCAGGTCAGTGAGGAAGCGGTAGAGGCGATAGTACTCGGCGGGTTCGGCAATCTCAGCATTCCCGAATTCGCGGCATTGTCCGTCGTCGGTGACAAGCCAGTTGTGGTTCGTCATGGGGTTGGCGTTTACCCTATTGGAAACTGCGTTCGGCGGGGGATGGGTTGGCGATGGCTGGGGCTTGGGAGTCGATGGCAATGGCACCGGGGCCAAAGGCCATCAGCACCAAGACGGCAGCCACCAGTAGGATATCGCGCTCTAGGCCGGGGGTGGGCGACCCTGCCGCCACGGACAGGGGCACATGAACACCCGTAATCGCTGCCGCCATGATGGTTAGAAAGGCCAAACTGGCCCACTTATTCAAAAATCCGACTAACAGCAGCACACTGGCGATCACTTCCACAATTCCGGTAATGGGGCCGAGCCAGCCCGGAAAGCCCATGCCAGCAAACATCGCACTCGCCATCGGCCAATTGAAGGCTTTGGTGAGGCCGTGAGGTAGAAACACAAAAATGGTGGCCAATCGCAACATCAGTAGGGCGTAATCGGTAGAACGGGGCGCAGAACGAAACATGGATGTACCTCAAAAAGGGATGGCAAGAATCGGTTTAGCGATAGGTGGAGACAGGCCCGGAGCAGGCGCTTAGCTTCCGGCGCAAGGGTTCGCTCCGGCACAGGGGTCGGCTTTACTCGCACAGGGATTCGCTTTGCCTGCACAAGGGTCAGCCGATGCACAAGGGTTCGCTTTGCCTGCACAAGGATGCGCTCCGGCGCAGGGGTCGGCTTTACTCGCACAGGGGTTAACCGATGCACAAGGGTTCGCTCCAGCACAGGGGTCAGCTTTACTTGCACAAGGATTGGCTTTGCCCGCACAGGGGTCTGCCGATGCACAGGGATTCGCTTTGCCCGCACAGGGATTTCCGGCGCAAGGATTGGCTCCGGCGCAGGGGTTGACCACGCCGGGGGGGGTGCCCGCACAGGGGTTCGCGCCAGAGGGGGCATTGCCAGCGGCGACTGCGCCCATGCCGATGGCTCCGATGGTGGCCAGAACCGCAAGGTATTTGAATTGAAAATTCATGGTTGGGGTGCCTGTCGATGGGGTAAAAACGAAGCGAGCCTCGCTGACCATCAGCTAACAGAACCCCTCTGAAGTGCGCCTGAACCTAAGCTGAGAAATTGATGAGAGCGGAAACTGACTCATGGGATACATCCCCCTGGGTAGCCCTCACCCTAAATCTCTCTCCCCAAGGAGAGGGATGTTGAATCCGGCCCCCCTTCTCCCAAAACGGGAGAAGGGGTTGGGGGATGAAGGCGAACCTGCATCACTGGGATGCTCCCCTACTCATGCACCGTTGGGCTGCGACTCAGGGCACTCTCATATCGCCCTGTCACCATCAACCTGTGCGTTCAAGGAAATCTCGATGTCAGCAGGATCAGCACAGCCAACCATCATCGTGGGCGGCGGGTTTACGGGCCTATTTGCCGCCATGCACCTCTGCCGCCAGCGTCATCCTCGCCCCATTGTGCTAATCGACAAACGAGATCGCTTTGTCTTCAAACCGCTGCTCTACGAACTCCTCAGCGGCGAACTCACCGAGGCGCAGGTATGGCCCCGTTACGATACCCTGCTCAACGGCAATGAGATCACCTTCATCCACGACACGGTAGATCGCATCGACCTGGACAGCCAAGCTGTGATTCTGGCCTCAGGTCATCGCTATCCCTATGGGCACCTGGGGCTAGGACTGGGCAGCACCGTCCAGGATTTCGGTATTCCGGGGGTGAAAGACCACGCCTTCGCCTTTCGCACCGGGGAGGATGTGACCAAGTTGCGTCGTCACCTGCGCCAATGCCTTCAGCGGGCCAGCCAAACCCAGGATCTAGGCCAGCGGCGGGCCTTGCTGACGGTGGCGATTATTGGGGCAGGGCCAGCGGGGGTGGAAATGGTGGCCACCCTAGGCGACCTCTTGCCCCAGTGGGCCAGCCCATTTGAAGGTCTGGTCAACGAACTGAAGATTGTGATCGTCAACCGCAGTCCCGAAATCCTCAAGGGCGACATCAACGCTAGCCTGCGCGATACCGTGCAGCGAGCTTTAAAGAAACGATGGGTGCCGATTCAGTTCCTCACCGGAGCCGCCGCCCAGGTAGAGTCTGATCACCTGATTTACCAAGACCAAGGCCAAACCCACACTCTACCCACCCACACCATCCTCTGGATGACGGGCAACCGGGTCAATTCCGTCATCGCCGACTTGTCGAATGTCCCAAAAGACCAGGCCGGACGGCTGCGAGTCTTACCCACCCTCCAGGTTCCTGGCTATCCCAACGTGTTTGCCGGGGGCGACTGCACCGTGCTCGATGCGCCCCAGCCCGCCACCGCCCAAGTGGCCTACCAGCAGGGAGCCGCCATCGCCAGCAATCTCAAGGCCGTGGTTCATCACCAGCCGCCCCAGCCTGTCCGAGTTTCCCTGCGCGGCACCCTGATCAAACTGGGCCAAGCCGAGGGAGCCGCTAACCTCTTCGACCGACTCGCTATCACCGGACGCAGCGGCCACCTGATTCGCCAGGGCATCTACCTCAGCCTATTACCCAACTCGGTACATAATTTCAGCGGCATTGCTAGTTGGCTCTCCGATGAACTGTTTCAGCGCCACACCTTACCCAGTAAGCCCCAACCGGGTCTGCGCTCCCAGCTACCGGGTTGGGTGCTCAGCGGTGCCCTAGGCATCACCGTTGCCATAGGCAGTGTGATGGCGTGGCGGGCTATTGCGCCATCCCATTTCGAGTCCCTTTGGCCATCGAGCCGTGTGCCCACGCGGATTGAACCAGGGGAGCAGCCATAGGCCATCGGCAAGCCTATAGTCATTCCAATTAAATTTGAGACACTTAGGATCTGGCTTTACGGAGGCTGTAGTCCTCTAGACTGTCTCATCCTTCTCAAAAACAACTACTCAAAACAGACCCTGTCAGGCAAGGGCTAGGTGGGGACTAGGTATCGATTGGCGGGGGCAAAAGATTTGGAAAGGCGCGGCGGAGGGCGACTAAATCGGGTCGTTGGGGGCTGGTATAGAACTGGTTGGTAGATTGTCCGGCGATCCAGGTGGCGGTGGAAAATCCGGCGGCGACGGCAAAGGCCCCGGCGTAGGGCAGCAGAACCCCTAGGGCAATCAGGGTGCCCCAGGCCAAAAATCCGGCCATCACCGCCCACACAAAGCCGAAGAAGTTGCCCAAAATGGCGAGGATATCCTGTCCTTGGGGTTTACCCCACAGGTTGCGAATGTCCCAAATCATTTTCAAAATGAGCCCCAGCACCACCAGCAGCTTGATCTCGAAGGCTCCCCCACCCCGAAGGGGAATCAGGCCCACGATGGCGGTGGCGAGGCAGTAGTCAATAATCAGACGGCGCACCTGGCCTTCTCGGTAGATCATCGCTACCATGCCCGTCAGGGTAGAGTTGACGGTTTCGGGGGGGAGGGCTTGCAGGGGCCGACGTTCCAACCGTTTAGCCAGGGCTGGCGCAATCCCAAAGGCGGATCGAAGCTGGGCGAGGGCAGCGGCTTCCTGGCGAGTGATGCCCTTGGAGCGCAAAATGCTAAAGGCGGCTTGGTAGACCTGCTGTTGTCGTTCTGGGGTGGCGATTTGGGGTAGGTATTCTGCCAGGTTGGGGCCTTGATTCAGCAAACCTTCCGGGGTGAGGTCGGGGGGCCAGGGTTGAAAGGTGGTCAGCGCTTTAAGGAAAGCGTCTAGCTCCAGCGGGGTTGGGGTACCGTCTAGGTTAGCCACCGCCGCGAGGGTATAGAGGCAGGCCCGCTTTTCGAGATCGTTCTGTTCTGGGTTGTGTCTGTCCAGATCGTGGGGAGCATCGTTTGGAATCATGGCAACACCTAGGCAGAGGGTAACGCCGGGTCAGACTTGGGGGCATGGCGATGCAGCCTTGGCATTCGGTCATAGCCGCCGAGGGTGAAAATCCAGACGATGACCACCGCCCAATGCACCCAGACCAACAGCCAGAGGGAGCCTGTGATCCAGTACAGCCCCGCCAGCAACAAGCCCAGCCAGCCCGCCAGGGTGAGGAAGCGGCGGTCTTGCAGGGTCTCCTTGGCCTCTCGATAGAAGGTTTTTCCGAGCCAGTGGTGATACAGCAGAAACAGGGCTACGCTCAGCGCCGTCCATAGCAGCCAGCGCCACCCCGGCACCCCCTCGATGGGATGGGGCAACAGCGCCACCCGAAAGATCAGTTCCTCTACCAGGCAAGGCACAAACCAGAGTTTTACCCCCGCCCAGAGCGTTCCCAGAGGCGACTGCATGGCATTTTTGCCCACCAGGAAACCCGTACGACGGCCAAAGGGTAGGGCGACGGCTCCATACAGCCCCAGGCCCAGCAAACTGAGCAGAATCGTGGCGGGTTGGGGCCAGGTGACAAAAGCATCGGCCAACCGCTGGGCCACCGTACCTACGACGGGAATGCCGCCCATTAGCCCGGTGGGGGGAATCGGCTCAATGCGGGGATCGTCGCCTCCGGCCATGTTCGTCCGCAGAAACCAAAGCTGCCCTCCGTGGCGCAGGAACACACGGGCCACCGCATCGTGCCCCCAGCGCGGCATCATCGATTGCCAGCTTAGGGCACCGCTGAATAGGCCGCGATTGTTGGAAAATGCCCCGGTCGTATCCAACCCTGCCAGAGTGTCGGCGTTGCTTTGCCAATCGGGCCGAATGACACCGTAGGGGGTGAGTAGCGCTGCCAAGTCTTCCCCTAGGGCGACAAATTCCCTGGCGCGGCGGGCAGCGGGGCTGTCGGGGTTTTGCTGCACCCACTCCACAATCTGCGGGTTCTCCTCAATCTGCCGCCGGATCTGCTGCATGGCGATAAACAACGCCTGGTTGGAATCCTGAACGCAGGAGGTCGCAGGCGTGACGCCGGAAAATCCGGTGCCATCCCCGGTGCGGTAGCGAGCCATCATCACCTGGGTTTGAACCAGCAGTTCGCGAAACAGCGACACCGTCACATCGCCAAACTGAAAGGGCGTAATGAAGGAATCGAGCTTCACCACAATGTCCGACACCGGGCGCAGCCCCAGCCAGCCCCGCTGCATATCGCCCGTGTAGTCGGCCCAGTCGTGAGTGCCGGAGACAATGCCGCCGCCGTTGTGGGCATAGACCTGCTGATACTGCACCGCAAACTGAGGCTCGTTGGTGATGGGTTCTCGCGCCACGCGGGCTAGGCCGTAGGAAAAGTGACCTGTTACGGTACCGAGGGGGGCAAATTCGCTGTTTTCGCCGCCAATGCCGCCAAACAGGTGAACGAGTAGGGCATAGTCCCCTTCCTGCCACTGGGCACGGGCTGCATCGGAACTGCCACCATTGGGGCTAACGAGGACGCGCTGGAGGGTGCCCTTGCGCTGGGGCGTATCTCGCCAGTTGCCCCGATTGATGTACTTCAGCCCCGGATCACGCCCAATCACCACCTGATCGGGCTGAAGCTGAAACAGTGCCCTGGGCTTGAGCGACTGCACCGTAAACATCCCGTCGGCATCACGGGAACCATAGATATACCAGCCCTCCCGTCCGGCGGGGGCATCCACTAGGTCGCGAATATTGGAGAAAAACCGCTCACTCCGGGCCATGGGCTGTTGGGGAATCCGCACTGTGCCGATGGGGCCAGTAAAATCCTGGGTCGCGGCATCGTAGAACTGCACCCGGAAAAATTCCGTGGGGCAAGGCGCAGGGCCAGGGCACTCCGTCGGCAGCGGTGCGTTTACTGACAGATCCGGCTCCAGCAGTTTCACCAGGCCATACTCGCGCCCGGTAATCTGAATCGGCTCTAGGGTTGTCCGCAGCACGGGCCGACCGTTTTCTTCCACCAAATCCGGCTCCACCAGCCGCACCGTCACATCATCCTTGGGCCGCGCCCCGGCGAGGGACTGCATCGGCCCCACTTGCTTCCGTCCGTTCAGCCGAATGGGGACAAGGTTGCCGTCTTCCCAAAACTGCTCGGCCCGTGGGGTGAAATGAATATCCGTCGTCACCGCCTGGATGTAGCGACTGTTCTCCTCTCCCGGTCGCCAGGTCAGCTTGACCACCTGCCCCACCAAAGCCGGGTCTGCCCCATGCCACACCTCAAACCAGGCCCAATCCCCAGGATCGGCGGCATACTCTTCGGCACTGGGCAAGATCAACCGCCCTAGCCAATCCCCGTTGGGCCGCAACATCGGCGATGTGGGTAGGGGCGTAATCGGGTAACTCTCCACCCGGTTGAACGCCTGGGCCTGGGCAAGTTCGTAGTTAGAAAGGGGCATCGGCACCGGGCTCAGCCCCCCAGATGCAGAATTCTCCTGCCCCCAAGCCACCGACCCCAACAGCACCAAACAGGCCACGCTTAGAGCTAATGCCAACCGCCGCCGCCAGCCCTTCAACCATGATCCTATCGATCGACGCCAAGATCCAGAAGAAGACCCAGTAAACGAAGCACTACGGTTAGCCATGGGCGCATTGAATGGGGGGCAGTTCCGATCATCCGGACAAATCCCTGCCTAGAAAGACCTGGGAGGCGTCGTTCTTAAAGTTGTCATTAAATCGGAATGGCGCTATTTTATGGGCAATTCAGTCCAGATTGCGTAGTTCGTGACCTTCGTTTGCGTTTAGTCCTCCGTGGGCACCAACGCCGCCGCTAACTGAGCCGCCAGCACCGCCTTATCCAGTTGACCCTGGGCCACCTGCATCACCAGGTCATAGGCGTCATCATCGGTCAGCGTTAGGCGATAGCCATTGACCCGCAAAAACGTCACCATCACCGCAAAGGCCGTGCGCTTGTTGCCATCTACAAAGGGATGATTGCGCGACAAATGGTACAGATACGCTGCGGCCTGATCCGCCAGGATGGGATGCAGTCACTCACCACCAAAGGTGGCCTGAAGCTGAGCCAATGCGGAGTCTAGCAAGCCCGGATCGCGCACGCCAGCAGTGCCGCCAAAGCGTTCCATTTGCCTGTCGTGAAGGCGCAAGGCAGCTTCAACGCTGAGAAATTTAGGAGTTTGCAAGGCGACAATACACCTCTTCTCGTTCGGCTTCGGTTTCTACATCGGCTTGCCAAACAGCATCCTGATCGGCAAAAACCATAGCCAGAGCCAAGGCTTCACGACGGTTTACCTTTCCCTGGGCCGTTTGAGGCAGAGCATTCAGCGCAACCCAATATTTAGGCCGTTTGTAGGGCACCACTTGGGGAGACAGCCAGTCGGCCAGTTGGGCTAGGGGAACCCCCGGTTTCGGTACCGCTAGGGCGCATACAGCCTGTCCCCAATGGGCATCTGGCAAACCAACGACACAGACCGCATGGACGAGATCCGCCGTGAGCAGTAGGCTCTCCAGTTCTTCAGGCTGCACCTTTTCGCCGCCAGTGATCAGCGTGGTGCTGTGGCGACCGAGGAGATGCAGGTAGCCTTCGGGGTCGAGGTAGCCGATGTCGTCGGTGAGGAAGGGGGAGTGGGGAGTCGGGAGTCGGGAGTCGGGAGTGGGGGAGGGACTACCTAGGTAGCCTTTGCAGAGGGAGGGGGTGGTGATGGCGAGGCGTCCGGGTTGGTTGGGGGGCTGGGGTTGGCCTTGGTCGTTGAGGATGTGCAGCTTGGCGTGGGGTAGGGGGCGACCACTGCCCGTCTGTCCAGCGAGAAATTCGGCGGGGTGGAGGGTAGCCACTTGGCTGGCGGTTTCGGTCATGCCGTAGGTGGGGGCTAGGGGTAAGGATAGGATCCGTGCTTGGGACAAGAGGGCAGGCCAAGGGGGCGCACCACCGAGGAGGATGGCCTGAAATTGACGCAGCCAGGTTAGATAGGTGTCGCCTTGGTTCAGCAATTCCTGCAATTGAGTCGGTACCAGAGACAGGAATCCAGGGTTTTCCGCTGGCAGGGGTAACAGCTTGCCCTGTTTTAGCTCGGCGTAGGGCTGAAGGATGAGTTGTCCGCCGCTGACGAGGGTACGCAGGGCTTGCATCAACCCGCTGACGTGGTACAGGGGCAACACGCCGTAGGCATTCACCGTGGCGATTTGGAAATGGGCCTGGAACCCTTGCACCGAGGTCATCAGGGTTTCCCATGTGTGGCGGGCGAATTTGACTTGTCCCCCGGTGCCCCCGGTGGTAATGAGTAATTCTGGAGTACTGAATTCTAGGGTTTCGGTCGGGGGTGGATGAGCCGCGTACAGTTCCCAATCAGACAAAAGGGGCTGGCGACGATCCGCCTGGAGCACGTCATCCACCTGCTGCCATTCCCGTTGCCCCCACCGAGGATTGGCCAGGGCGACCGTGAATCCCGTGCGTAGCCCTGCTAATACTGCCGCTAAACACCGCACTGGATCGGTTTCGGCCACTAGAATTGCTGTTATTGGGACATAGGGAGAGGGAGAACGCTGGCTAGATTTCTGAATGGCTAATGTCCGCGAAATTTCCTCACTAACAGGCCAAATTGGCAACGGTTTCGGCCCCAGTAGCCAAGGATCACCCCAGCGGCGTTTCAAGGTTTCTTCTAGGCTGGGTAGACCGCAAACACGCTCTTTTGCCATGATCCAGCTCTCACCCTAAATCCCTCTCCCAATTTGGGAGAGGGACTTTGAAGCAACTCCGGCTCCCCTTGCCCTTCTGGGCGAGGGGCTGGGGGTAAGGGCTGCGGGGACGTTGCGATCTGCTGAGGTTAGGTAGGAGTTGCAAGGCGTGGTTCCCTAGCAAATTTGGGATGGCTGAGGTCATAGTAGTGAAAATTTCGACAGACGATCCCACAGTTGATCGGGGGTGAGGCTATCCCAATCGTCCTCAAACCAGCCCAGTGTACCAAAGCCGAGAGCTAGGGCATTGGGGACATCTTGGGCGTAATCCTGGGCTAAGGTTAGCGCCGCCTGCCGACCAATGGGGGTTTCAAACACCGAGGAAAAGATGATTGGCGGAGAATGCTGCTGCCAAAAGTGCCGCAACCGATCCGGCCATCCTGCAATCGCAGGTTTGACCACCCACAATCCCTTCCAGCCCCGTTGATGGTGTTCCTCAAGCTGGGCCACTGTGGCTACGGATTCATCCAACGCTAGGGGGGTACGAAATTGCTGGGCGAGATGCTGCATTTCAACAAACTGATCCGAGGGAAGAGGTTGTTCTAAACATTCAATGCTGGCCCTTTCGTAGGGTGGGCACTGCCCACCATCCCCATGCCCGACGCCCTCACCCCCAGCCCCTCTCCCCATGGGAGAGGGGGGCCGGAAAGCGGTCTTTTCAAAGTCCCTCTCCCCACGGGAGAGGGATTTAGGGTGAGGGCCAATCTGATTTAACTGATCACACAATCTTAAAAGCTGAGTTGCTTCGGACAGCGTGAGCCCTCCATTGGCATCGAGTCGCAGTCGGGCTTGGGGCGGCAATTGGGTGATGAGTTCTTCTAACCAGCGGCATTCCTGGACAATATCCGCCACGCCGATTTTCCATTTGAAGGTGCGAAATCCCTGTTCCCAACGTTGGGGCCATGCGGTGAGGGCGGCTTTTCCGGTGGGGAGAAGTCCGCAGAGGGGGAGAGGGGGGGAGGGGGGGAGGGGGGAAGTTTGGGAATTCTGAAGGTCGGCCCAGGCGGAGGCGAGGCCAAATTGAGTGGCGGGGAGGTGGGGCGGAAGGTCGGCTTCGGTGAGGGGCGTTCTGTTTTGCCAGAAGTCTGATTTTTGGGATGTTAGGGACTGGCAGAAGGTGAGGGCTTGGGCCAGGGTTTCGGTGCCAAACCAGGGGATGGGGGCGATTTCGCCATAGCCGACGTGGCCTTCGTCATCTGTCAGGCGCAGCACAATTCCTTCCCGCACAGACCATAGACCGTGGGCGGTGTGCAAGGGTTGGCGCAAGGGGCGTTGGTAGGGGTGGATCTCTAAGCGCATGGTGATCGGGTCACCCGCTGACCTAGGCGATGAATCGGGTGCT
>JBBAWV010000142.1:0-10602 GCA_040396995.1 Nodosilinea sp.
GGCGTCTAGCGTAATTCGCTACCCACTACCCCCTTTTCAAACGCCCTCTTAGGGGAGCCAGCGAAGATATCCCTTCAGTAGATTGAGGTCGGACAGGTAAAGGGTGCCCTGGGGAGCGGTGTCGAAAATAATATCTAGACTGGCGAGGGCAGATAGATCCACCCCCTGAAACTGGGCTAGGGGTATCCGTACCGAGGTGGGGTAAATGGGCAGGGCAGCGGGGCGGTTGGGGGCATCAAAGCGATAGAGGGCGGGGGTGCTGGGCGGAATTTCTACACGGGCCGCCCGTCCAGACTGGTCGCGCAAAACGACCGCTAGGCTAGGGTTTGGGGTGCTGGGGTCAGCGGCAAGGCGCAGTTGAAGGGCGCTAAAATTCCGAAAATCCTGCCTGGGAATGGGAACCCGCAGAAATTCGGTAGGGGTATTCCACCGCAGTTTGAGCAGACTTGGAAATTGGGGCTGGGGACGGGGCAAGTTGCCGCAGGGGGCAAAGGCAGGGCATAGGGTTAGAGCGAGATTGGGGCTGGCTTCGTAATTTGGGTGAGTTTGCCGCTGACTAGGAATGGGGGAAACTGGAGCCTCAAATAGGGTATGGCGCTGGGCCGATGGCCAAACGAGATGGGTGATCACGGGCACCTGGTAAATCTGGGCAGGAGCAGGCTGGTGGGCAGCAAGGGCCAGATTTGTTTCGGCAGTGAATTCGGGGCTAAAGGCGGATTCAGGCTGAAGGATTTTGGTAAAAAAGGCTTGGCTGTAGCGGGTCAGCCAGGTTTCCTGGGCCACCCGCGAGAGGCGCTGGCGGGATTGCTGGGGGTTGCACAGGGCGGCGTGGTCGGGACGGCGGTAGTAGTCGTCTTCGCGGACGGCGGCGTTGAAAAAATTGTGGTTGGCCCCTAGGGGCATCACCACCGCCACAGGAGTCTGGCGATTTGGATTCTGGGCGGCGGTTTCGGCGTAGTAGAGGCTGCTGAAGTCGGTGATATCGCGATCACAACCGCCCAGCAGCACCGCCGTAGGCACATCGGGCAGTTGGTAAACCTGGGGCCACTGGGCAAGGGGCTGGCTGCGGGTGGGGGCCACCAGGAGCAGAGCCGCAACGGGGCCAAGGCCGTTGGCGATTTGGGTCGGACTGTTTCGATCCTGACGCGTTAGGGCATTCAACGCCGCTGCACCGCCCCCCATGGAGTGCCCCACCATGCCCAGCCGTTCCCAATCTACTCGGTCGGTGATCTGGGTCGTCAGATCCGCCCCAAAGCCAGGATCTTCCCCACGGTGAGCGGCGGCAAGGCGGGTGAGGTGGGCGTCAATGATCGCCTGACTGCGCTGATCCGCCAGGGCGTTGCGCCGTTCGGGGGTGGCCCCATAGGGGGCGGCAAAGGCGGCATTGAGGTTGGGCGCGATCACCCCAAAGCCCGCTTCGACTAGCCCCTGGGCTAGGTAGGCCAAGCCTTGATCGTAGGCAGGGTCATCGCAGGGCCATTGGCTGGGACGATTGAGCGCAAAGTGGCATCCCCCATGGCGACCATGGAGCAGCACCACCCAGGGGGCAGGGCCATCGCCAGCGGGTAGGCCGATCACCCCCGTCAGCGGCACGGGCATGGTGGCCCACTCTGGCGCTACCCCGGTTTGCGAGAGGGAGAGGGTGCCAAGATCGTAGGGCTGGAGGTGGTCGTAGCGGCTGAGATCGACGGTAGACCCCTGGGGGCCAGGTAAATCGGGGCCTTGAGCTAGGCTCGGCGCGACCACCAGCCCAATTCCCAGGCAAAACCCCCAGACCAGTCCGGCGAGCCCCCTAGGCCAAATCAGGTTGATCCTCAGACCAGTGCCCATCAGGCGGCGTCGGGCTTCACCCGCATCACCACTAGGGTCATGTCATCCTCGTTGCTGCGGTCGCCGCCAATAAAGCGATTCAGCAGGTCGAAGGTGTAGTTGAGGATGGCATCGGCGGTGGCGCAGTTGCGGCAGGCCCATTGCAGGGCGCGTTCCAGGTTTTCCTCCTCAAACCGTTCGCCGCGAGCGTTGGCCGCTTCCGTGAAGCCGTCGGTGTAGAAGATCACGGTGTCCCCCGGCTGAAGTTCTACGGTGGCCTCGTAGTATTGGGTGGTCATGTCTAGGCCCAGCAGCATTCCCACGGTGTCGAGGCGGGTCATGGTTCCGGTGGCGGCTTTCCACAAAAAGGGCGGATTGTGGGCCGCATTGCCGTAGGCCAACAGGCGACGGGTGGGGTCGTACTCGGCGTAGAACAGGGTGACGAAGCGGTTGGAATTTTCCAAATCGCTGTGCATCACAAAGTTGAGGTTCTGCAAAATTTGGGCCGGAGAATGGCCATTCAGCACCTCCGCCCGCAACATGCCGCGCATCATGGTCATGATTAGGCCTGCGGGCACCCCCTTGCCCATCACATCGCCAATGGCCAAGCTCCAGGGGGCCGCCGCCGAAACCTCCGACCCTGGATAGCGCAGTTGGTCGTAGGTGGTGGGGATAAAGTCGTAATAGTCGCCGCCGACACGCTGGGCGGTTTTGCACTTAGCGGCCAAATCCATCCCGGTAATGGTGGGGCACTGGCGGGGCAGCAGTTGAAGCTGAATTTCCGCGCCAATTTCCATTTCTCGGTCGAGGCGCTCTTTTTTGCGCAGGGCCACGGTCAGCTCGTTGTTTTCGATGGCCACCGAGGTTTGGTCGGCCACCAGGCGCACCAGCTTTTGGCGGGTTTCCGTCCAGGCATAGTCGGGGTCGCGGCTAAAGACGTAGAGCCGCCCCCGCTCCACATTCTGCACAATAATGGCGGTGCCAAAGAGCTGGAACTCATCACCCAGGTAGCGGTTCACCTGGTGATCGAGGGAAACCATGGCGTTGCGGGCCATCGTTGTGATGCTGTTGTCGGCGGTGGGCTGCAAACTGGCCGTCACCTGACGGGTGGCCGCTTCCAACGCTGATCGCACATTCTGACAGTGATCTTCGCTTTGGCAATGCAGCCGCTCTAGGCGCACCTGGCCATCGGCCCGAAACAACACTAGCGCCCCACCCCCGGCATCGGTGACGCGGCTGGCAATCATGGGAATCAGTTCTAAAAACTGGTTCAGATTATTGAGGCTGCGCAGGGCAAACCCCAGGGAACTCAGGAGGTCTTGAATTTTGTACTGCTCACGCTGTAGCCGTGCCACCAACTCCTTGAGGGCAAACACGGGGGGAGCCTCTGGCATTCCGGCGCTGCCAGTGAGGTCAAAGGATGGTGACGAACCCGACGACATGGGAACAGAGGTCATGGACGACTTAGCCAAAACGAACCAACAATGCTAAATGACGGTAGAAAACAACCCCGGATCGATAGAGCTTCCATAGGGTACCCCTTGCATGGCTCCACCGAAAGGGCTATAGGATTTAAATTGACTTGGGTTAACAGATTTGGGTTAACACGTTAGCCCACGGTACTCGTCACAGCCCAGCCAAGGAAACCTGCCATGCCCGTTCCACTGGCAATGAGCGATAGCCAATAGTAGCGCATAAGTGAAAACCCTGTTTGTGCAACGCTTAACGCTCTCGTGAGCCACGGTGTAGCGGGGTCTTGAGGTCGAAAAACACCCCTCCTGAAAAAACTTGCGGATATTCTAACGGATGAACTATAAAGTGGCGCGCCGTTTTTGCCCATGCCACCATTGACCACACACCACCACCATCTCCTCTAGGCTGTGGCCCACCGCTGGATAGACCAACCGAGGCCGTTCAATCACCACCAAGGATACCCCCAATCGCTCGGCCACCCGTCGTTTGGTGTCCTCCCCCCCCGGTTGCCCAGAGGCTTTGGTAATCACCGTGGTAATGCCCCACTGTTGCCAAAGGGCCTGCTCCAGGGCTTCACCAATGGGAGGCCGCAGGGCAATCAAGCGTTCTGGGGTAAACCCTGCCGATAGGGCCGCCTCCAACGCCACCGGGGAGGGCAAAATTCGTGCAAACAGCGTCGCCCGATTCTGCCAGGGCAAGCAGGCCATCAACCAGCGATAGCCCAAGGTCAACAACACCCGCTGCTCCGCCAAAACCTCCGCCGTCAGAGCGGCTTCCAAATTTGGCACCCACAATGGTTGCCAAGAAGGTAGGCAATCCGAAGTTGAAGAAGTAGACGTTAATGGGACGGCATTTAAGGATTCAGGGGTAGCGCCGAGGGGCCGCTCGTAGCGCCAGTAGGGCAGATTGAGGGCCGCAGCCTGGGCCATAGCCCCCTGGGAAATCTCCACCGCAAAGGGATGGGAGGCATCGAGAATTGCCCCAATATGATGGCTCTGGATAAAGTCGGCTAGGGCATTCAGCGCTAACGCCCCCACCCGCACGCTCAATCCAGGCATTTCAGGATAGGCCCGTTTTGCCGCCATCGTGGTCACCGTTACCAAACAAGGAACCCCCAACGGCACCAAAGCCTCCGCCAAGGTCACCGCCTCGCTAGTGCCGCCAATCAGCCATAGCCTAGGGGTTAGCTCAATCCACTTCATCCCACTTCATCTCACTTCATCCCAACGCCAAGGCTTCCCGATGTCCCATATCGTACCGGTCAAGATTACAGGCCACCAAGCCCTAGGCATTTGGCCCCTATGGCCGAGGGATAGCAGCAACGCCTGTAAAGCAGATCCTGTGAAGAATTGCACTAAATCACCACAGACCCGTGACAATTCCTGACATCGCGCAACGGGATTTCTAGGATTAGTAGTATAGGTCTCTTTTTATACCTGGCATCTATCTCATCAACGGCTGTTCCATCCTCCCCTGATCCCCCATCATCCCTATCGCTACAACAGGTGTGAACTATGAAACTCCATGCGTCTTTGTCATTAAAAACCGCTGCCCTAGGGCTCCTAGGGTTAGGAATCGGATTTGGAGGTCTTAAAGCAGGTACCGTCATTGCCCAGGCTTGGCCCAGTTGGGAAGGCACCCCCCTCTATGGAGAGATTGAATTATGGTCAGGGTTTGAACCCGATCCTTACCTCGTAGAGGTGTTGGCTGGAGGCAGTACCGATGTCGATAGCTTGAACTTAGGCTCAAGCTGTACCGGGTATATTAACGCTGAACAGCCCGACTTTCGGGTGCAGTATGAAGCGGGTGACTATCCCCTCAGCTTCCTTGTCGAGTCGGTGGCAGATACCACGCTGATTATCAACGCACCCGATGCCCAGTGGTATTGCAACGACGACTTTGATGGTGCAAATCCCATGGTGATGTTTGACTATCCCGAATCGGGCCAGTACGACATTTGGATTGGCCACTATGGCGATGGCTCCACCCACGCGGCCACCCTCGAAATCACGGAATATAACCTCATGGGCGAGTGATACCAAATCCTAATCGAATAACCCCGATTCCCAGCCCAGCAAACCGTAGGGGCGAGGTCTCCTCGCCCGCTGATACCGGGGGCAAACAAGTCGGATTTGGTATGAGATCTCATCCGCACAGAAACCCCCAATTTCCAGACTGACACACCTCAGGGGCAAAGTCCCCTCACCCGCTGATACCGAGGGTAAACAAGCGGATTTCGGAAAATCCTCTCCCCGACAGAGGATCTCTGATGGATGCTAATAAAACCCCCAGGCGATTGCGGATCGCCTGGGGGTTTACATGGGCTATTGATGCAACCTAGCGATACATAAAGTTGCGGAAAACCAGCCGAGCATTAAACCCTTGGCTCCGGAGGTAGCTCACCATGGCTTCCGCTTGGCTGCGGTCGGTACATTCAGCGGCGTTGATGAACTGCCCTTGACGCGCACTCTCAAAACGGGGAGACACCTGACAGGTTTCCAGGCGGCGGGGGGTAGAACTGTCGCGAGACACTAGGGCACGAATGGCGTCGAGTTCCCGTTGGTCGCCAAAGGCAGCGGCAACAAAGGGAGCCAAGGAACCACTGGAAACCCCTCCGCCCTCAAAGCAGGCAGGGCGATCTTCAACGGGAATATTCACCGTCAGCGGAATGGTGTTAATCCTGGATTCCGACAACAGCAACGCTCCGTTGGTGCCAATCACCTCTAGCACGGCACGCCCCCCAGCATTCACCCGCGCATGGTAGCGGGCCGCTGTGCCGTTAAATTGAGTGCCGCCAAAGTAGGAAATCCAGCATTCATACCCCGGAATAGTGCCGGAGGTTTCTGCCGTAGCAACCTGGCCATTGACGACGGTGGTGGCCGTTGGCTTGAAGTAGACGTTTAGCTTCCTCAGGTTGTCTGCCGGATCGCGGAACACCCGTACCGCATAGTTTTGGGTTTCAAAACCGAGGAGGGTATTGCGCTCTAGGGCTCCAGTCACAGGGGCTTCAGGCATCTGGGGCGCATCGACGTTACCTGCAAATTCGGTGAAAATGACCTGACTATTGGAGGCATCCAAAATTTCTAGGCGAGCCTGCTTGGTGCCTCGGTTGTGGCTGGCCCGGAAGCGCACGTTGCGCCCATAGCGAGAACCCAAGCTTTCAAAGGTCAAAAATCCATCAGAGGAAATGGCCCCTAGAAAGGTAGCGGGCTGATTATTCAGCTCTAGCTCCGTGGGGGAGGTGCGCCGAAAGACGTTCATTCGGGCGGCAGTTTGATTCGCGGGGATAAAGACCCGCACGGCGTAGGTGGGGGTGTTAAACACCAGAACGTCCCGCTGAAAATTCACCTGGGCCAGCAGGGCATCCTCGGTGAAGGAGGATGTCCAAAGTGTCCCGGCTTCGGTGGAGGATGACGGCGAAACGGCACCCACAGGCACCGCTAGGCTGATGGCCAGGAAACAGGTGGCCAGGGCAAAGGACAGGTAAGATATGAGCCGCCTTGACCAACGGTGGAGGCGGTGACTCGGCCAGGCTAGCTTCATAGAAAATCGCTCCCTAAACTCCTCACTAGAGAAACCCCACGCTATTTAGTCCACACCATCACGGTGACGGGGGTGACCAAGATCTGGGAACCCTAGTCTTTCTCTAATTTACGGACGTAATTCTAGCTAACTTTTCTAAAAGCGCTCTTTCTTTTCAAGAAATCTGTACCTTTCCGACGCTGGCCCTGTTCACCCCTGTAGCATTCTGGCCATCAACGCCCGACCTGCCGCCCATCCTGGGAGTCGGGGGCTATACGCTGAAGCCATTGCTGGGCATCGGGGCCAAATTCTAGGGGCAGCGATCCGGTGCGCAGATGCAGGTCGCGCTGGGGAAAAGGAACTTCGATGTGATGCTGGCGCAGCAGCGCTTCGATGGCAAAGTACAGATCGCTTTTAATCACCAACTGCCGATGGGGCTGGGCGATCCACACCAGGAGTTCAAACCGCAGGGCATTATCGCCAAAACCCAGGAAAAACACCTGGGGCGAGGGGGTAAGCAGGATCTCGTCGCTTTGCCGACAAGCCTCCAGCAACACCTGTTTCACCTGGATAGGGTCGGAGGTATAGGCCACGCCGACGGGCAATCGAATCCGGGAAACGGGATTGCCGTGGCTCCAGTTGATGATTTCCTGATCCAACAGGCGCGAGTTGGGCACAATGATGGACACATGATCCAGAGTGCGAATTTCGGTACTGCGGGAGCCGATGCGATTGACCGTGCCCTTCACCGCCCCAAAATCGACAAAATCTCCCACCTGCACCGGACGCTCGAACACCAACACCAGGCCGCTGACAAAATCCCTCACCAACCCTTGCAAACCAAAACCAATCCCAATCCCCAAGCCACTGGCAATGAGGGCGAGGGAACTGAGGTCGATGCCCCAAATCTGCAACACCACCACGGCACCCAACAAAATCAGGGTGTATTTGCTGAGGGCAGCGATGGCCTCCTGGGCCGACAAACTAATTCCGGCAACATTTAATATCCGCGTTCGCAGCAGATTCGTCACCGTATTGGCGGCAATCACCAAAGCCAGCAGAACAGCCAATAGCAACAGCAAATCCAACAACGAATAGGCCCGACTGCCCAGCACCAAACTTCGCGCCAACAGCCCCTCCGTTAGGCTGCGACCCACTACATAGCTCACCCGACGGGTGAGCGGAAACAGGTTGGCGATGTAGGTTAGGGCGCTAAACCACACGATCCCCTGCACCACCAAAAACATCAGCCGCAGCAAGAGCCCCAGCCCGGTTCTGTGGCCATCCTCCTCGGTGCGACCACCCCACCGCGCCACCAGCGGCAACAGCCAGCGTCGCCCCAGCCAGCCTACCCCCGCCTGAATGGCCAGTGCCATCGCCACCGCCAACGCCGACCGGGCTAGGGCGGTAAGCCAAAAATCTCCGCGCCGCTCAGCCTGAGCCTGGGCCAGCCCCTGGTTGAGGATTTCCACCCAGATCTGCGCCTGCTCCACGGGGGTTTGGGCCGGATTGAGGTCAGCATCGGCCTGGGTAACGGTCATGATGTAGCGTTCGTCCGCAAAAATCACCGGATTGCCCGCCTTATTCTCAGTTCGGTTTTGAATCCGCACATTGGGTTGGGTATCCAGGTCCAGCAGGGGCGCAAGGTTGGTCTCAATCGCCGCCGCTCGCTCCGAGGCCGTCAGTTCCGCCGATCCTGGCACCTCAAACAAAAAGATACTGTCCAAAAACACCGAAGCCGTCTCCGGTGGGCCATCCTGGGCTAGGGCAAACCCACCCCATCCCAGCCACGCCCCCCACAGCAACAGGGCCAACCCCAAACCCAAATATCGGAACCAGCGCTGACAACGGCACAAAGAAATCCCCATGTTCCTGGAACCCGCACATCGCCCCCAGCATAGCGCCCCCGTCCCGCATCAACCGCCCACCCTGGCATCCCATCCTGCCGAGTTCCCCCAACCCCCAGCCCATGCCCTGAACCGGATTATGATTGAATAGGTTTGAGTTACAGCCTCAGCCGATCACAAAGTCTTCGGAGCCGTTGTCTACGCCCTGCGGAATCTATGGTGAGTTACCTACGCCTGTCTCGTCTCGTCATTGTCCTGGCTCTTGGGGTGGCCGCCAGTTTGGCCTGGATCAACCCGGCCCAGGCCGCTAGCTTTGATCGCCAAAACCTGCGGATGACCGACTTCTCCAACCAAGATCTGCGCGGCAACGACTATACCCGCGCCGACCTAGCCGAAGCCGACCTCAGCCACACCAACCTGCGCGGCGTGCGCCTATTTGACACCACCCTCTCCCGCGCCAATATGGAAGGGGCGGACATGACCGGGGCCACCCTCGACGGGGCCAGGTTTGTCCAGACCAACCTCACCAACGCCATTCTGGAAGGGGCCTACGCCTTTGGCACCGATTTTCGGGGAGCCACCATCGACGGGGCCGATTTCACCGATGTACTACTGGCCCCCAAGGTTAATGCGGCCCTCTGCGACGTGGCCAAAGGCACCAACCCTGTCACCGGACGCCACACCCGCGACACCCTCTATTGCCCCTAAGGCCCACCGTCTTTCCAGAACCCCATGCCCCTAGGCCATAGCGGTGGCGGTGGTTTCGTGGCCAGCCACCAAGAGCGTCATCAGTTCGTCTCGTAGTTCTTGATCGCTCAGCCCCTGGCCCTGTTCGTCCTGGGCCAGCAGCAGGGAAAGAATATCGGTGCGGTTGGGGTCGGGATTCGTCCGTCGTTCACGAATTTCGGCAAATAGAAGGGCATCGGTTTCAGCCGCAAGAGCCTGAATCTTATGGCCATGACTCCATGACCCAACATCGCGTTGCAAGATGGGGAAGAAAATCATGGTCGAGGCGATTGAAGCACCTGGGGGGTACGCGGAGTGGGGATGGTAGCCATGGGGACAGTGGGAAAAGAAGAACCTATTTAGAGCTTACGGGCAAAGTGGAGCGGTATCTGATATCCAGATGACCGTGATGCCCGTGGAATTGCTCTCGGTGCATCGGTTCAGATGCTACCCTGGAGGGTGGTTTGGTCATCCTTGCCACCTGTCCCTACCGTTCACCCACCATGCTGGATCCGTCCCTATTGCGCTCCCTCGTTTGGCTCGACTATCGGCTGGCCGTCCTGTTCACCGTCTTATTGCCACTGGTGGTACTCATTTGGGCCTTTGTGCAAAAAAACGAATCCATCCAGCGCCTCACCACCATTTATTGGAAGGTGGCGAGTTTGCTAATGATCACCGTGTATTTGATGATCGGTGGCTTTAGCCTGAGTTTCCTCAGCGCCCTCATGGCCCGTGTGCTAATTCCTACCAGCCTCTGGTTCTGGGTCGATCTCAACGAAGAAATCCGCGAACAGCCCGGTTCTACGCTCAAGTTTGCCTTCTCCGCATGGCGCTGGGCTGTCACCATCTACAACATCATCGGTGCGGCTGTGCTGATTCCCTTCCTGCCCTGCGCCTTCTCCAATACCCGCTTTGCCGCCGCCGATTGCCAGGTTTGGCTAGAACCGCCCCTGCTGTACAAGTCCTACCTCCACGCCGACTACACCAACGGCTTCCTCGGTTTCTTCGGCATCCTGGGCTTGGTTATCTATCTGCTGTGTCTGGCCTGGTTTGTGTTTGTGCGACTGGGCAAACAGGGTCGCCAAGCCATGGGCTAGGGCCACTGCTACAGAATCGTTTCCTAAAGCAGGGTTTTCCCGGTGGTGGGCGATGCCCACCCTACAGTGTCCGACTCCCCACTCCCCACTCCCCACTCCCCACTCCCCACTCCCCACTCCCCACTCCC
>JBBAWV010000143.1:0-10533 GCA_040396995.1 Nodosilinea sp.
TGGGCGCACTCTAGCTACCCTGACATCTTACATTTAATCTCAACTGCCTACTTACCTCATCCGAATGAGAACCGCTATAGTGGGGCGCACAATTTTCATAATGTCCGCCTCGGAGGTGTAGTGAATGCCGTGGGCGTGGCGTTCTTTGGTGTCGATGGCGGATTCAAAAATGCTGCCAAAAATCGCAGGGCGTACCTTGCTCCAGTCTTCTAAGGCGGAGGTTTCCAACAACCTCAGTTTTTGTTGGGTCAGGTCGATGGGGTCGATGTGGCGAAACAGACCGCCATTGAAATAAGCCACGCCCTGAAAACGTCCGGCGGGAGTTTTGCCGGGGGTGTTCATTTCACGAAAAAGGTTGCCCAGCACATCGTAGGAACTGGCTCCAGATTGTAGGCAATCTTGCACACAGGCCACAAACAAACTATCGGGCAACAGTCGCCGATCTTCGGCAAACATCGCCAGCACACATTGCAACACAAACCGCTGGGCCACCAAGGCCGCCTCCGGTTGGTCAATGTGGCGCACCCGCATCAGACGATCTCGCAAAATTTGGTAAAGCTGCCCCATGCGGCCAGCGGCTTTTTCCGTCACCTCTACCTGGTTGTTGCCAAAGACGGGCGGCTTTTCTTGTACCTCCATAAAGCCAAAGGTAGCCACCCGTTCCGGCAAATTGGCCAGGGGCACGATGTCGATGGGCGTATCGATTTGGGTATCGAAATCGTAGACCCAAAATTCATCAAAATTGCACAGCATCACATAGCGAGGTCGATTGGGAACCGCCCGCTGCCAATAATCAAAGGCTTGGGAATAGTGCTTGCTGAGGTTGGCCCCCCGCTTCTTCATTTCGATCAGCACACGGGGCTTCCACACCAGGTCGGCAAAGCCCGTTTTGCCCTTCTTGCTGCCCTTGTGGATGCGTTCTTCGTAGGTGGCCCCGGCTTCGATGGCTCCTGCGTGGCCAAAGGCGCGGAAAAACTTATCCAGGAAAACCGGGGTTTCCCCCTTTTCGTCTCCCTTCAGGTATTCGGCCACGTAGTTCACAAAGGCGTGCAGACGTTGGGCGGTGGTGGACATAGGCACAGGCTGGGGTGGCCCCTAGGCGGACATCTCCTCACATCTTAGTGCCACGGTCGAGATGAGGCCCGATCCCCTCACACATCTCCAAAGTCTGTCAGATCAAGCGTTCATGGGATGGGTTAGCGATGACGTCACGCATCCAATTCCTACCCAGAATGGATGCGCTTTACCAATCCATCCTGGGTCTGTTGTGGTAAAGCTGAAGCCTTGTGGATCACATATTGTGGATCACATATTTATGTCATGGTGTTTGGGCTAGCCCATCCTACAGGCTGTCTCCCTTAGCCCAGTCCCAGGGAGAGTCGCCATTCTAATAGTCGCCCCATGGAAGCGGGGGCGTGGTCAATGATGCGGAGTTTCCAGGCTCCGAGGGCGGACTGGCCGAGCATGGCGATGAGCACGGGGGTACTGTGCAGGTTGTAGGTTTGGCGTAGGGTGGTTTGGCGACCGAGGGTGCGCCCCTGGAGTAGGGCGGTTTGGCCGCTGGGGGCGATGAGGGTGAGGCTGATGTCGCCCAGAAATTCGTGTTGGAGGCTGACCTGGACTTGCAAATCGGTGACGGTGCCCGGTTGGGAAATCACAATGGCACTGTCTACCCCTGTGGGCTGGTGGTCGGGGATGACCAGGGCCGTGCGGTTTTGTTGGGAGAGAACCTGCTGTACCCGGCGCTGGCTCCAGGCGCGGGACTGGGCCACCTGCACTGCCGCCAGGGCATTTACCTTGCCATAGCCAAACCATGGGGAATGGCCGCGCCCATCGTAGGTGCCGTACTTTAGGCCCAGTTGGGGATCGGGGCTGGGGTCAACGATTTTATCGGCGGTGGTTTGCAGAATTTCTCGAACGTCCTGGGCGGTCAGGTTGGGGTTGATGGAGAGCATCAGCCCCACCACTCCAGCTACCATGGGGCAAGCGCTAGAGGTGCCGCCAAAGGTGTTGGTATAGGCGGCATTGGGGTCATAGCCTGCTCCCCCAGTGCGGTCGCTGGTAACGACGCCTCGTCCCGGTAGCGCTTGGCGGATTTCTGGCCCCGTAGCCACGGTTCCTCCCTGGGGTAGGGCGACGCTGGGGGGGGCATTATTGCTGGGGGCGGTGATGGCGATGGAAGCTCCCCAGTTGCTATAGGCGGCTTTGGTATTAAGGCTGGTGGAGGCCGATACGGCAATCACGTCGGGATGCACCGCAAAGCCATTCAGCCACTTGGTTGGGCCACTGAGGACGTTGCGGGGCCACTGGGCCTCGTTGAGGGTGCCACTGACCGGGCGGTTAGCATTCCCCGCCGAAAAGAGAATCACGCACCCCTTGCCCTGGCGTCCGGCGGTGGCGGCTTGGGTGATGGCGTTCGCTTGGCGCAGGGTGAGGGGAAAATAGTTGGCGGCGGGCGACCAGCTACAGGCAATCACCGCCGCTCCCCGGTTCATCGCTTCGCCAAACAGTTGCTCGATGGAGGCATCGTCGATGAAGCCCGTGGTGCGGATGGGCAAAAAGGCACAGCCCGGAGCCACGCCCACAATGCCGCTACCGTTTTCTTCGCCAATGGCCAACCCCGCCACCGCCGTTCCGTGGTTTTCGTGGCTTTGCATCGGTAGGGGCACCGCATCGCGATCCTTGAGGTCGATGGGGGCCACCAGTTTTCCCACCCCTTGCAGGTCAGGGTGTTCCAGGTCAAAGCCATCATCGGCCACCGCCACCACCACCGAACGACTGCCCCGCGTAATGTTCCAGGCCGCTTCTACATTCATGTGAGACCCCGCCGCCAACTGGGGGCCACCCTGGTGAAACAAATGCCACTGCTGGGGGTAGCGGTCGTCCGAGGGTTGATACAGCCCCCCAATGGCAATCACCAGATTCGGTTCAGCGATCTGCACACCGGGCTGGCGCAGCAGTCGGTTGGCTAGCTTAATGGGGTTCTCAGTCGCCGCTGTGGTGACGCGGGTGATATACGCCTGGGGGATCCCGGCCAGGGAACCTACCACCACCAGCCCCAACTCCGCTAACCAGCCCTCTAGGGTGGTCTGATCCACCGATTGATCCACCTGCACGGTGATTTCGTCCGTGAGGTACACCCAGGTTTGGGGGCTCTCCACCAGGCGATAGACATGGCTGGCAAAGGCCACATCGGGATGTTGACGGGCGCGATCCAGGCTGTCCTCCAGTTCGGCAGCGTTCACCTGCCACTCCACCAGTTGCCCTGCGGCCACTGCCCGCCCCCCCAATGCCCCCAGGGCCGCCTGCACCGCCCCCAGCCCCCCCGGTTGATGCAGCCGAGTGGTGAACCGCGTGGGCACCTTTTCCACCCGCAGTTCTTCCCCCCCACGCTGGATAATGTCGCCCATCCACGACTCGCGGGGGCCAGTCATCGCCGGACGGTCAGCGGCATTGGCAGAAGCATTGGCATCGGAGGATTGCACCATGGGATTGCGAGGTTAGCGATGGGTGAATTGCGACGAAATTCAGAGGAAACGACGGGAACCTTTTGTGCTAGTCACGGTCAAAGGGGCAGCACCCAAACCCCAGGCGATCTCGCTACACAGAATCCGGGCTGAGCGCTTCAGGAGGCCATAGCGAGATGTTAAGATACCTCAGTATTTTGGTACCTCCTCCTTTGGCAAATCGTTAGATTGGCGGGTGCGATTGTCCCTCAAACTGTCCCTCAACCTTATTTTGGGTAACTCATGGTCGTTGCGATGCACTCTTTTTGGAAACCCTTCTCCGGCTTTTCGATGGCCGCTCTGGCAGCCTTGACTGGAGGCAGCGTGTTCGGGGCAACCCAGGCCATCGCTAGCCCAACGATCCTCGCCCAAGAGACCTCCAACCCCAACATTGTGCCCGTGCAACCGGGAAATATTTCCACCACCTCCCTTAGCATGGCCGGGGCGCGGCAGCAGGTGGCCGAAGCCGAAGCTGCCATCGCTAACCAAGATTTAGAAACCGCCATCGTCAAGCTTCAGGCTTCCCGCGAAACCCTGAACGAGCTCTCCAGTTATTACCAAGAACTGGCCCAGATGTTTGTGGGGATCAATAGTCAGCTCAACCGTACCCACCGGGAACAGGCCCTCGAAGCCGCCCAAATGCGCGACCAAGCCACCTACCAACTTGCCCTAGTCTACCGCGCCCAAAACCAGCCAGACCTAGCGGTGCCCCTGCTGATGGAAATCCTGCGTAGCCAGCAGCCCACCCGCGAACTGGGCCAACGAGCCTACCAACAACTGTTTGAGCTGGGCTTTGTCAACGAGCCCTATGCCGGACGCCCCCCATCCCAGGACGCCGCCCCCGAGGACGACGCTCCCCAGGAAGGTGAATAGTCTAGGCGCTCGCTGGATCGATGGGGTGAAAGCATAGTAGAAATCAATGCTTCTACCCTATCAATGCTGTTCCTTTCAATGGCAAGATAGCAACGGTGGTCTGCCATCCATCCATCGTCGCCACCGGGAAATCCGCTCCCCTATGGCCCCATTTTCCCTAGCCTTTAGATTGTTCAGACCGACATTATTGATAGCCGGAGTGCCCCTACCATGATTAGCCCAGACCAAGTTGCGGCCATGATTAAGGCCAGCCTGCCCGATGCCGAAGTAGATGTTCAGGATCTGACGGGCGGTGGCGATCATTACCAGGTAGCCGTTGTCTCCTCAGCCTTTTCGGGGTGCAGCCTGGTCAAGCAGCATCAGATGGTCTACGGGGCCGTGCGCGAGGCTATGTCCTCCGAGGCCATCCACGCCCTTGCCCTCAAAACCTACACCCCAGAAGACTGGCAAACTGCCCAGGCCAGCTAGTTTGGCCCCCATAGTTCCCGGTTATC
Organism: Nodosilinea sp.; assembly: GCA_040396995.1. Classification (GTDB taxonomy): domain Bacteria; phylum Cyanobacteriota; class Cyanobacteriia; order Phormidesmidales; family Phormidesmidaceae; genus Nodosilinea. The sequence continues at coordinate 4,874 of JBBAWV010000143.1, forward strand.
GGTTGACGATACGCGCTGGCTTCGTTACCGTTTATCTGCCCCTGCCCATCCCATTCACCGCTGGAGGAACTTCCCCATGGATACTGCCGTTAAAGACCGCATTGATCAATTAGTACAAAATAACCCAATCATGGTGTTTATGAAGGGCAACAAGCTGATGCCCCAGTGCGGCTTTTCCAATAATGTCGTGCAGATTTTGAATACTCTGGGGGCTCCCTTCGAGACCTTTGACGTGCTGGCCGATCCCGACATTCGCCAGGGCATCAAAGAGTATTCCAACTGGCCCACCATTCCCCAGGTTTACGTCAACGGTGAATTTATCGGCGGCTCCGATATCCTGATCGAGCTCTACCAAAGCGGTCGGCTCCAGGAAATTGTGCAAGTGGCCCTGGCCTCCTAGGAAACCCTATGACCGACGCTTCTCTCCCCGCCACCGACAGCCTAGATGAGGTGGCCACGGAACTGAACCAAGCCGCTGAACAGGGCAACCTCTCGGCAGAACAATATCGCCGCAAGATGCAGCGCCGCCAAGAGGTACAGCAGCAGCGCCTAGCAGAACGTAATCTAGAAAAGGGGCTGATCATCGTCCACACGGGCAACGGTAAGGGCAAAACCACCGCAGCCTTGGGGATGGTGATGCGATCCCTGGGGCATGGCTATCGGGTGGCCATTGTGCAGTTCATCAAGGGAGCCTGGGAACCCGCCGAAAAGGCCGTCCTGGGTCGCTGGGAAGACCAGCTTACCTTCCAGGCCATGGGCGAGGGCTTCACCTGGGATACCCAGGATCGCGACCGAGACACCGCCACCGCTCAACAGGCTTGGGGCATGGCGCTGGGCTATATTCGCAACCCCGACTATCGGCTGGTGCTGTTGGATGAGGTGAATGTGGCCCTCAAGCACGGCTTTCTGACCGTGGATCAAGTATTGGCAGGGCTAACCGATAAGCCGGAGATGACCCACGTCATTCTGACCGGACGTGGAGCCCCCCCCGCCTTGGTTGACGCCGCCGACCTGGTGACGGAAATGACCCTCGTGAAGCATCCCTTCCGGGAACAAGGGGTGAAGGCCCAGCCTGGGATTGAGTTTTAGGTGTCCTTGCTTGATTCCCTGGGCGGTACCTATCCTTGACCCCTAGACATCCAACCCCGAACCGTGTCGCTGTTGTCCACGAGTGGCTCGAAACTAGGGCTGGCTCTGAGAAGGTGGTGGAACAACTGCTGGGGTTGTATCCCCAGGCTGACTTGTTCGCCCTGGTGAAGTTTCTGTCTGCCGAGGCTCCCCCTCGGATTCCCGCCCATATCGCTGTCCAGACCTCCTTCATTCAGCATCTTCCCTTTGCCCGCCAGCACTTTCGCCAATATCTTCCCCTCATGCCCTTGGCCATCGAGCAGTTTGATCTAGGGGACTATGATTTGGTGATCTCCAGCAACCACGCGGTGGCCAAGGGCGTTCTCACTCGCCCCCATCAGTTACACATCAGCTACGTCCATACTCCGATCCGCTACGCCTGGGATCTACAGTCGCAATACCTGGCTCAATCGGGCCTTCACCGGGGGCTAAAGGGTGGCCTAACCCGCTGTATTTTGCACTATCTCCGCCTCTGGGATCTGGCTTCCGCCCACCGAGTCGATTGTTTCGTGGCCAACTCTGGCTATGTGGCCCGCCGCATTTGGAAAACCTATCGTCGCCCTGCCACGGTGATCTATCCGCCCGTTGCGGTCGAACGGTTTTGTGCGGATCGGCCCCGGGAAGACTTTTACCTCACGGTATCCCGCTGTGTGCCCTACAAGCGGGTAGACCTGACGGTGACCGCCTTTAATCAGATGCAAAAGCCGCTGGTGGTAATAGGCGACGGCCCTGGGTTGGAGGCGTTACAGCGGATGGCCCAGCCGAATATCACCTTTTTGCGGAACCCAACGGACACCGTGGTGTCAGATTATATGGAACGCTGTCGGGCCTTTGTGTTTCCGGCGGAGGAGGACTTTGGGATTACCGTGGTTGAGGCCCAGGCCGCCGGAGCCCCGGTCATTGCCTTTGGCCGGGGGGGGAGCGCTGAAACCGTCATTCCCAGCCAGACGGGGGTTCTGTTTCAGCAACAAACCGTCCCGGATCTTATAGAGGCGGTGCTTTATTTTGAACACCATCGGGGTGACTTTATCGCAGAAACGATTCGCAACCATGCCGAAACCTTCTCAGCCCAACGCTTTCAACAACAATTTGTGGATTTCGTGGATCAAAAGTGGCTGAAGTTTCGCCAGGGCAATGCATTAGAGTAATGTCGGTGGTTCCGGAGGCGTCAGGGTAGCATGTTTCCTCTACAGCACACAGCCAATCCCGTCATGGCCTCCTTGCGGATGTCCACCCGGTCGATTCCGATGGTGGGAGCCTTGGCCATCTCCGATATGGTGGCGTTGGTGGTAGCGGGCCTGATGAGTGTTTACGGTCGTCTTGCCTTCAATGGATCCTACGATCCCATCCTCTACGGTCAACTCTGGCCTATTCTGTTTGTTTTTCTGCTGGCCTACAGTGTGGCCGGGCTCTATCCAGGGGTTGGGGTAAGCCCGGTGGATGAACTGCGGCGGGTGGTGCTTTCCACCAGCTTCACCTACCTGGTGCTGGGCGCAGGATTTTTTCTGATCGGCGAGGGCGAAACCTACTCACGGGGGGTGTTTTTACTGGCTTGGGGGTTCTCCCTAGGGTTCGTGTTGAGCGGGCGGTGGCTGATGCGCCAAACCTTAGCCCATCGCTCCTGGTGGGGATATCCCGTGCTCATTCTGGGGGCTGGAAAAACCGGGGCCATGGTGGTTCAAACCCTCCAGCGACAACCTGAGTTTGGCCTCAAACCCATAGCCTTACTGGACGATGACCCTCAAAAACGCGGGGAGATCTACGGTATCCCGGTTCTTGGCGGACTGGCCGCAGCCCCTACCCTAGCCCGTCAGCAGGATATCCACTACGCTATCGTAGCCATGCCGGGGGTGCAGCGAGATCGCCTGCTGGCTATTGTGGAACAGCAGGGGAATACCTTTGCCAACTTGCTCATGATCCCCGACCTGTTTGGGGTCTCTAGTTTATGGGTCGGGTCTAGGGATTTGGGCGGTGTGCTGGGCTTAGAAATTCGCCAGCGGCTGCTGCTGCCTGGCCCTCGGATGGCCAAAGCCACGCTCGATCTGGCCCTTACCCTCGTCGTGGGTCTCTTGCTGCTCCCCTTAATTGTCCTGATTGCTCTACTGGTCAAGATCAGCTCCCCTGGATCGGTGTTTTACGGTCAAAAACGTCTAGGACGCAATGGCCGATCCTTCACGGCCTGGAAGTTTCGTACCATGGTGCCCAATGCCGACCAAGTCCTACACCATTATCTCCAGGCCCATCCCAACCTCAAACACCAGTGGGAACAGGATCACAAGCTGCGCCATGATCCTCGGGTGACGGCCATGGGACGGTTTCTACGGCGCACCAGCCTGGATGAACTGCCCCAACTGTGGAACGTCCTACGGGGAGAGATGAGCCTGGTGGGGCCAAGACCGATTATTGCCGCCGAGATTCCACGCTATGCGGAGAAGTATCCTTTGTACACCCGCGTTCTGCCGGGACTCACCGGGCTCTGGCAAGTATCTGGACGCAACAATGTCTCCTATACCGAGCGGGTAAACTTCGATGCCTACTACGTGAGGAACTGGTCAGTATGGCTAGATATCTATATTCTGATTAAGACCGTCTGGGTTGTGATTCGGGGCGATGGGGCCTATTGATCCCCTGGGTAGGATCAGCATTGGGAGTTGCGCTTAGGTATGAAGGCAAAGGAACGCGATGGTTGTTGGGGCTTGGGATGGGTGCGCCACCACGAAAGGTTGACCCTAGCTAGTTTAGTCGTCCTACCCTACGCTGCTGCCCTGGGCTTAATGGGCCTGTTTGGAATGACCTTGGGCTGGATGCTCCACTACCCTAAGGACATTTGGCATCGCCTCTATCAACAGGGCTGGGGCTGGCTCACCCTAGGGCTTGGCCTGAGTGTGGTTTGGGCGGACGATCCGCCTCAGGCGATTCTCCAATCCACCAACTTCTGGCCGTTCTTTCTCTTTTTTGCAGGATTGTCGATCTACATCACCCGCTTACCTCACCCTCTCCATAGCTTAGAACGATGGTCGTTTTGGCTGCTGATGGCCTCCATGCCCATCAATCTGCGGGCGGTGGTGGAGTATAGCTTTCGGGCTCCTGCCATGGTCTCCCAGTTTAGCGAGGCTCCTTGGATGGCTTGGCTGTACCAGAGCACCAATTATGGCCATCGGGCGGATTCAGTTTTTGGCCACCCCAACGTGTTGGCCGCTTACCTGGTGATTGTCTTTGGCTTGGGCCTGGGACTCTGTCTGCGGACGCTGTCTTCCCCCCCTGTTCCCGCCACCGCTTGGATCTACGGAGCCATGAGTTTGATTCCCCTGGGAATTTTCTGCTCCGGATCGCGCAGTGGCGTGGTTGTTCTGCTGATCCAACTGCTCATCGCCATGGCGATGCTTCGGCGTCATCGCTGGGCATTTTGGGGCGGATTGGGCATTGCAACGGCCACCCTCACTAGTGTGATGCTCGGTGGCGTTGGGGGCCGATCCCTCACCGAAGCCCTTACCAGCAGTTCCCTGCGGGTTGAGATTTGGCAGATGTCTCTACCGCTCATTCGTCAATACCCCTGGCTGGGCACCGGATTTGGGGGCTTTCAAGCCAACTATGTGCCCTACGCGATCCCTGACGAAGCCGTTTTGGCCCATGCCCACAACCTCTGGCTAAGTCTGGCCGCAGAGGCGGGAATCCCGGTCATGATTCTATTGACCAGCATTGTGGGCTGGATTTGCTACCGAGCCGTCCAAACCTATCGTCTGGGACGGTTGCCCCTGGAGGCCCAACCGCTGTTGGTGGGCTATGGCCTAGGTTTTTTGGCCTGTACGCTATTTGCCCTATTTGATATTGCTTTTTTTGATGCGCGGGTGAACGTCCTTGGCTGGCTGATGTTAGCAGGGCTGCAAGCCATCGCCGACCTGGCTGATGCGCCGGGTTCCCGATCTCCATTAACCCCAAGGCCATGACGCAATCTCACCGTTGGCATGGGTGGAGACAATCCGTTCTCCTAAGCGTTGGGCTGACCCTGGCGCTAGCGACCCTGGCGATTTTGGTGTGGACCAAGGCGGTTTGGCCTCAACGCTTCCTCTGGGCCCAGGTTTCTGGTGAAGCGGTCTTTTGCGTGCAAACGCAGGATACCGCCATGGCCCTCACCTTTGATGATGGCCCTCACCCCATCTACACCCCCGCCATCCTAGAGATCTTGGAGGAATACTCGGCTAAGGCCACCTTTTTTGCCATTGGTCGGCACCTACAGCAGCATCCTCAGGTGGCCCAAATGGTGGTGGCCCAGGGGCACGAATTGGCGAATCATACCTTTTCTCACCCCGATCTCAACCGCAGACTGGGGCCGGGGATCGAGCAGGAAATCCAGCGGATGGAGGATCTTCTGACGTCTATGATTGATTCCCGGCCGTCCTACTTTCGACCGCCCTACGGCCATGCCAATCTGATTGTGATGCAGACCTTGAAGGCCATGGGTCGTCCTTTTTTTTTCTGGGATATTGACCTGCTGGATTGGAGCGGCCTGTCGGTGAGAAAAGGTATGATTC
>JBBAWV010000144.1:0-5618 GCA_040396995.1 Nodosilinea sp.
GTTCAAAATACACACGTACTGCTATGTCGCCGACTAGTTTTGTCAGTCAACCAGGTTTTAGCCTCCGATATCCAATCGGCGCTGGATGGCAACCCCTCATACCAAATCCGACTTGTTTGCCCCCGGTATCAGCGGGCGAGGAGACCTCGCCCCTACGGTTTGCTGGGCTGGGAATCGGGGTTATTCGATTAGGATTTGGTATCAGTAGATCACAAACAGATCCTTGTAGGATGGGCCGCCAACCTTAGAAATACAGCAGGAGGTTGAGGCCGGGGATGGTACGGGAGAGCGTCCACAGCAGCAGGGCGGTGTAGAGCAGCCCTAGCCCCCATTGATACCAGGCCAGGGCCGTCACCAGGCCGGGAACGTTGTGGTCGCGTAGGCGGATGTCGTTGAAGCCAAATTTGAGCCAATTGTTGAGGCTGAAGTCGAGGTAGTTCAGCCAATTCCAGCGACGGTCGAGGAGGATGGGGGTGTAGCGATCTCGAAAGAAGTAATACTTAGGAATCACGGGCAGGCGGGCGATTAGCAGGCGCAACTGGCGCATACTGCCGTCTTCGACCAGGTAGCTTTCGTGAAGGTGATCGTGGAAGCGGCCTTGCTTGAGCAGCAGGGCGATCAACAGCAGGGGCACCGGAAAAATCAGCAGCCCCAAACACAGCAGGGTGAGTTGGGGATAGTCGGCGGAACGCACCAGGTTGCTGAGGCCCAGAATGAGCAGGACGCCACCGCTGCCCCCTAGCCACAGCCCTTCCCCTAGGGGCGGCAGAATGGGGGTAGGAATGCGGCGGCGGTAGCGATCCACAAACCAAAACATTCCGGCGAACAGGGGAATGGCCACCAGGCCAACGCCAAGGATCAGCCCAAAACTGGTGCCGTAGTGGCTAAGGACGATCAAACTTTCTAGCAGCACCCACCGCAGGGCAAGGGTGACCCGTCCGCCCAGGTTGCCCTGACGACGGACGAGGACGTGGTCTCGCACCTTGACGTAGGCCGCGAGGTCAACGCCCTTCACGTTCAACAGGTCATCCACACTCAGCAGGGGTTTCTCCTGGCGGTAGGCAATCAGCGCCTCCGCCTGGGCTTCCTTCAATCCCACTTTGACGAGGACAGCCTTGGGAGCCTGGTTGAGGTCGGCCCCAATCAGTTGGCGCTGCCAGTCCTTCAGCCGCAGTCGTTCGGTGGTGTAGGCAATGCGGTTGGCATCGCTGATTTGTTCCAACTGGCGAAAGTTGCGCTCTAGGTTGCGCAGCAGGGTTTCGTTACCCGCCAACTGCGGCACGGAAAAGGCTCGTCCGATGCGCCCTGGGGTACCCAAAATCCGGGTCTGCTCCACGCTAAATTCCATCCCGGCTACGTTCAGGTAGGCGGTGGGTTGGAAGAGGGTATCGCCAAAGTCGGCCTCTGGCCCCAGCAGCACATTGCGCAGGTTCACCGGAGCGCCAAACCGAGCCTGACGCAAAATCAGCGGTGCTTCAAAGCGGGCCTCAGTAAAAAACAGCGCTCGGTCAAAGCGATCCCGTAGAAAAAAGGCAGTGCCCTGCCACAGGGTGCGGGCAAAGTCGGCGGTGCCCTGCCACTGCACCCGGCTAAAGTTCAAATCCCCGGCCAATTGACTGCCGCTGAAGTTGGCATTGGCCTTAAATTCGGCCCCCTGGAAGTTGGCCCCCTGACGAAAAAATCCCTGATCAAACCGGGCCGGGGCAAAGAAAATAGCGCTTTTGGCCTGGACCCGTCCCCGAAAGTCGGCCCCTACCAGGTTCACCTCCCGGTTAAACCGTGCCCCCGCAAGGTAGACTTCCTGATCAAACCGCGCCCCTTGGGCCAGAATTTGCCCCAGCACATAGGTTTCTCCGGCCAGAACAGATCCCTCAAATCGGGTCTGCACTGCGAGCAATGGCCCCCGAAAGAGGTAGATATCCTGGGGGGTGCTCTCCGCCTGGATCAGCAGCGATTGGGATAAACGACTCAGTTGGGACAACCGCTGCCGATCTCGCTTCAGTTGTGAGAGGCCATCTGGGCTCAGCAGGGGGGCTAGGGTATCGCCGTAGAGGGGCTCCCGCTGACCTAGTTTTTGTAGGTTAAAATTCCCTTGCACCAGGGCATAGCTGAGGTCGAGAACGGGCGGTGTGGCGGGCCGCTGCAAGCCATTGCTCAGCAGGCGATAGAAGGTAGTGGCAAAGTCTGGGTCGGTCTTGAGATCAATGGTAAAAGATCGCAGATCCACCACCGTTCGGCCCTCCCGCTGGAGAGGATTGGCCAGCCGTTGCCGTAGCACTTCCGTGGTCAGCAGGGGATGGGTGGGAACTGGAACTGCCCCGGCCACCGTTGGGAACACCACAAGTCCCCCTAGCGAAACCACCACAACCATCAGCACGGTCATCAGCCGCCCAGCCCACCGCCCAACCCCTAGACCCAGAAGACGCGATAGTTTGGGAAACCGACAGGACAAGGGGAGCCTATAGGCCATCACCGAAATCTCCCATCACCGGAATCTCCCACAACCGGAACCCGCCGAGAGCGCCCTAACGACGACGTTCCTGGAGCTTGCGGTACACCTCCTTGAGGTCTACTCCGTGGTGGGCGAGGGCCACTAGGGTGTGGTAGAACAGGTCGGCCACCTCTCCGGCAATGGCGGTGGGGTCATCGTCCTTGCAGGCCATCACCACTTCGGCGGCTTCTTCGCCAATTTTTTTGAGAATTTTGTTGTCGCCCCCGGCCAGCAGTTTGCAGGTATAGGAGTCGGGGTTGGGGTTGTCCCGTCTGTCGCAAATCACGCCAAACACCTGGGAGAGGGTATCCGCCGGAGGGGAAACCTTACCCTCGTTGACCTGGTGGAAGCAGCTTCGTTCTCCGGTGTGGCAGGCCACATCGCCGATCTGCTCCACCGTCACCAGCAGAGCATCGCTGTCGCAGTCGTAACGGATGGCCTGAACCCGCTGCACATGGCCAGAGGTCGCCCCCTTGTGCCAAAACTCCTGGCGAGAACGACTCCAAAACCAGGTTTCGCCCGTATCCAGCGTTTTTTGCAGAGATTCCGCATTCATCCAGGCCATCATTAACACCGTGCCGTCTAGGTGGTCTTGCACGATGGCGGGCACCAACCCCTGATCGTTATAGCGAATACGATCCACGGGCACAGCGTGGGATAGGGGCGTTGGGGAAGAGGTGGCCATGACAGACAGGGAATCAAGCTTACCTGTTCACTGTAGGAGATTTCCGGTAACCCTGTACACCAGATCCGGCCTCTCCAGGGCATGGGCTAGGCTTTGCCGTAGAAGTAGGCGATTTCCTTGGGTTTGAGGGGGGCAAAATCCGCCTCGATCAGCATTGTATCCAGGTCTTCCTGGGCATAGTGCTTAGCCCCAATCCGCACAATGCGAGACCGCATGGAGTTAATCACACCGCTGCGCTGGCGCTGGGCTTCCTTAGCCATCACGGTGTTGTAGAGATCGAGCTTGGCGGCGGGAATGGGACTGCCATCGAGATCGACACCCTGGGCAATGGCGGCGTCAACGGCGTCGGCTCCGGTGGTTTGAGACATGGTAAGGGCGCTCCAGCGGCTTGATAAGGTACAGGTATCCTATCAAATCCTCTGCCCTCAACCTGGTTGACTGACAAAAGTTGATTGTGTGGGCCGAAGCGCGTTGCTGTGGGGTGGTTTCAACGGTTGAAGGGAGCAAGGGGGAGCCCACGTTCTAAGCTTATCTACCACTCAAAAGCGTAAACACTGTGAAAAAAACTTCCCCCTCTACGATGCCTTGAATACTTGGTTGGGTCAATGTGTCTGGCAGCCTAGACAGGACTAACAATGGATCCGACTAGGGCCAGAGGTGATCGTGGATGTCGCTGCTTCTGGCCCTAGTCGTCGTCCCGTGATGGATGATCCGGCTCCCCTCTCCCCGTTCTGGGTGAGGGGCTGGGGGTGAGGGCTGGGGACACCGGTTGGGGCACACCACCCCGCGCCCGTGCAGAAGACGATGCAGGCGGCGGGGGCTAGGAATGTCTGGGGTAATCGTGGGAGAATGCCGTTTTGCAGGTGGAATCGGTTAGCATCACAGGATGTTGGGCTGATGCGCCCTGGTCTCAGACGGATGTTTATTCACTGCTATCGCCATGTTTAATCTAGGTTGGCCCGAAGTTGCGATTGTGATCGGCGTTGCGCTGCTGATCTTTGGGCCGAAGAAAATCCCCCAGCTTGGGGGAGCCTTAGGCAAAACCCTGCGGGGCTTCAAGGAAGAAATCAGTGACGCCAAACCCAAGGAAGTCGAGCCCTACGAAGACGCCGAGGACGCCGACGTTTACCGCTAGCGGCGTCTCATCAGGCCGCTTTGCGTTTCATCGTTACGTTTCATCGTTACGTTTCATCGTGCGGATTAGCCGGACAAGTTCGGTGAGGTCTAAAGGGGCTAGGTATCCCCTGCACTGCCGTAGCCTTTGTGTTGTATGACGATTCAGTTCCCTGACTTTTGGAAAAAGCCCGGTCTCTGGGCGGCTTTGGGTGTGCTGGTGCTGGTGGGGGTCGGATCTACCCTGGTAGTTCGCCAGCAGCTAGAGGCGCGTCGATTGGCGGAAGAACAAGCGGCCCTGCCCCCGCCCAGACAGGTGAAGGTGGTCGCCCTAGGCCGAATTGAGCCCGCTAGCCGGGTCGTACAGGTGTCGGCCTCCGAGGCGGGGCGGATTGAGCGCTTGATGGTGGCCAAGGGCGACCGGGTGGAGGCAGGGCAAATTTTGGCCTACCTAGATCGCTATGCGGTGCGACAGGCGGAACGGGATTTGGCGGCGAGTCAACTGGCCGAAGCCCAGTCCCAGCTCGCGGCCCAGCGCAATCTAGGACAGGCCCAGGTGCAGGAGGCCACGACCCGGATTGGGCAGATAGATGGCCCCGAACAGGCGGCCATTGCGGCCCAGGCGGCGGCGGTACAAAGTCTTCAGGCCCAGTTGAATGTGGCGGAAATTGACCTGGCCCGGTTTCAGCAATTGCACAGTTCTGGGGCCATTGCCCGCCAAGAACTCGACCGTCAGCAGGCCACGGTCAATAGGCTCCGCGCCGATGTCGCCAACGCTAAGGCCACCCAGCAGCGCCTAGAGCAGGCCCGCATCACGGATATCACCAACGCCGAGGCCCAGTTGGCGGCGGTACAGGCCAATACCACCCTAGCCCAACTGCAAAGCCGGGTCGATTCCGCAGCCCAAACCCTGGCCCTGGCGGAGTCCCAGCTTACCCTCACGGTGGTGCGATCTCCCCAGACGGGGCAGGTTTTGGATATCCAGGCCTATCCCGGTGAGGCGGTCTCGCCCGGAGGTGGGCCGATTCTGTCCTTGGGAGATACCCGCCAAATGTTTGTGGTCACCGAAGTCTACGAAACCGACATTGGCCGCGTCAGACTAGGCCAGCCCGCCACCATCACCAGCCGCAACGGAGCCTTCCCCGGCACCCTGACCGGAACCGTGGCGGAAATTGGCCTACAAATTGCCAAAAACGACGTGATTGACGACGACCCTGCCGCCAACGCCGACGCCCGTGTGGTGGAGGTGCGCGTGCGAATTGACCAAGGCGAGGTGGTCGCTGCCCTCACCAACCTCCAGGTGGATGTGGCCATTGATATTGAGGCGTC
>JBBAWV010000144.1:5718-10367 GCA_040396995.1 Nodosilinea sp.
TTATTGCAGGGCTTGGTCGATGGCCTGGGGGGCGGCGATGGGGGCGGCTTCTTCCAGGGCGGCAACGTAGGCCGCGATGGAATGGTCGCTAAAACGGCGGCTGAGGATGCGCCAGGTGAAGCGGGATCCGAGCTGGATGGCCTGATCCACATGGGCGAATCCTTGCCATTCGCGAGGGACGCGGGTAACGACGTCCCAGCCGTAGATAAAGCGCTGGCTGTTGGGCACCCGACGATTGTAGGACTCGACCTGGGCCGGGTTGCCGACGCGGGGTGCGCCAAAGGTATTGACGATAAAGCTGAGATCGTTGGCTCGGCCAAAATTGTACTGGAGATCGAGGGCGGCGATGGTGGCGAGGGCACCGCCGAGGCTGTGTCCAGTGACGACGACCTGCTGCCCGGTGAAGGTGGACAGGGTGTCTAGCAGCCGATCCCGCACCGCAAAGTAGGCGCTCATAAAGCCTTGGTGGAAGCGAACCTCGGTGTTGCTGTCACCGTAGGGGTAGATCTGCTGGCGAAACTGGACATTGTTCATCCAGTCGATGGATTTATCCGTGCCCCGAAAGACGAGGTACAGGCGATCACTACTGAGCTTATTCAGCACCGCTGCCTGGGTATCGGTGAACCCCTGATCCTGGCTTTCGATGAAGGTGGGGTCTACATCGGGATAGGCGGAAAACCGCAGCCCGCTAAAGTCGCGATAAATTTCCTCGCAGAGGCGAGCACAGGTTAGGGCCAAGGCGTAGTCAACCATGGAACAAACTTCGAGTCTAGAGGGGGCTTAATCTAAGGAACGGTCACCGCCCACCAGGCCAATCCGTAGGGCTGGGTGGGTTGATTGTGAACCTGTCGCTGATAGATCACCCTCAGCTTGTAGCGCCCGGTTTCCGGAATTTGATGGAAAATGTGCTCCACGCTGTCCACCTCGCTCACGGACGACCAGAGGCTTTGGCTGAGGTCGTCGCTGTCGGCGGGCATTAGGTAGAGGTTGAGGTCGTTGAGACCCTGATCCTGGAAGCCTTCGCCGATGTCGTAGAGGCCGTTGCCGTTGTCGTCCACCAGGTCCACCACCCGCTCCCAGGCTAGGGTTGCGGAGAGGTAGCTGCCGCCCTGGAGCGGGGCTTCAAATATGTAGTCCTGCACCTGGTTTTCGGACGAATCCACCGCCGCCAAGTTCCACCCTATGGCGGGGATGTTACCCTCTGGCCCAAAGGCTCCGGGCAAAAGCTGCTGATAGGCCCGATAGGCATTGAGATGTCCGGTACCGAGGTCGCTGTGGAGGGGAAGCTTGGGGTCGCGGTAGACGTCGGCCTCTGTCCAGGGACGACCACGGCTATCCAGCAGCGTGCGAGCCATGCCCAGGCGCAGTCCATCGCCGTTGTCCTCTAGCTTGTCGGCGGAATTCATCAGTGCCGCCTTCATCACCATGGGGTGTCGTCCGTTAACCGACCAGTTGCTCAGCCCTGCCCGAATTTGCCGATCTACCAACTGCTGCATGAGGGCAAGGGTGCCCACCACATGGGGCGCAGCAAAGCTAGTTCCACTGGAGATGCGCCGCCGCCCATCGGGATCAAACATTTCAATTTCGCTGCCGGGAGCCACCAGGGTGATGGATCGCCTTGGCCCCTCGTTGGTTTCGGGGGCAGGGGAACGGGGGGCTCTCACCGTTGGTTCGCTGCCCAGGTTGGCTGGATCGAGGCGGGTAAAGCGTCCGTCGGCATCGCGGCGGGAATAGGCGATGTTCAGACCATTGAAGTTGTCGGTGGGGATGGGAATGCCGCCCTGGCCCTGATTTCCCGCAATCACATAGAGCGCCCCATGTTCCCTTGACAGCCAATCGATACACTGGGTGAGTAGCGCATTGCCATCCAGCACCGGGTTAGGGCGAGGATCGCGCCGGAGGGGCTCACCAAAGCTAAAGTTCAAGGCCCGCACATCACCGCTGTTTTGGGTCGCCACGGCCTGGGTGGTCAAACATTCCTCCGGCTGGGCACTGCGGCTACCGTCCAGTTCGCCCACCGCCCCGGAATACAGCAACGCTTCTGGGGCTACCCCAGTCAGGGTTTTGTCTTGGCTGATCATCACGCTGGCCACATTGGCAGCATGGCCATCCACAAACTCGTTGGCCGTGGCCCAGCGATCTAGCTGCAAGACCCGCCACACCGACACAGGCGAGGGGGTTCCCTTATCCAGCCCAAACCGCCCCGGACGACCAATTTCCACCTGGCCAATGGCAATCTTGGCCCCCGTGAGGCCGTAGGGTTCTCCATGGAGACGGCGGGCATCAATCCCTTCCGCCCCCACCGAGGTCGAAAGGGCCAGTCCGGGTTGTGCCCCTAACCCGCCCATCATTCCTACCCCCAGGACGACCCTCAGCCAGCCCGTCCGCCGCCGCCGTTGTGGCCAGGATGAAGGAACGAGTGACGGGGAGAGTGGCGTCCCCTGGCCCTGCTTACCCATAGATAACCGTCCTACCATGATGGAATGCTGGGATATCTCCCTGGGCAAACTCTATCGCAAAGTTCAGGGGCACGACCGTAAATCCGCCGCCCTCCTTAAGATTTCCACCCAGGACACCCCAACGGATCCATGCCTAGGGGCTTGGGCGGTAAATAGAGGACTGAAACTCGCCTAGTGTTTGGCCTGGAGGGTGTGATTTTGCAAGCGTTGCAGGGTGCGCTGCACCGAGGAGAGGGCTTGGTAGTCTCCCTGGGCTTCTAGGTGAACGCTGGCCCGTTCGAGGTCGGCAATGGCCCGTTCGGCATCCCCTTGGCTTTCGTAGGCGGCGCTACGGTAGCAGTAGGGCAGGGCAATGGGGTCACCGCAGGCAATGGCGTCGCTGTAGTCGCGCACGGCCCCCTTTAGATCCCCCAATTTTTGCAAAGCACTGCCCCGATACACATAGGCCATGGGGAGGTTGGGTTTGAGTTCGATGGCGCGGGTGAAATCCTGCACGGCGGCGGGGTAGCGGCGCTGTTCTAGGCGCAGCCAGCCTCGGTTGCCGTAGGCCGCAAACAGGCGTGGATTGTGGTTGATGGCTTCGGCAAAATCCAGTTCGGCTTCGTCGGCCAGGTTCATCTCTAGGCGAGCGGCCCCTCGGTTGTTGAGGGCCACGGCGTGATCGGGCTGGAGGGCCAAGACTCGGCTGTAGTCGCTGATGGCGCCCGGTTGGTCGCGGAGGTCGTGGCGAGTGGTGCCTCGGTTAAAGAAGGCATCCTTATCCTGGGGGGCAATGGCGGGATCCTGGAACCGCTGCACCAGGGCGTTCACCACTTGGGGATTAGGGGTTTTCAGCTTGGCCTCCACCCCTGGAATAGAGACGGCATGGGTGGGCAGTGCCTTCAGGCTAACGATGGCATAGGTCGCCTCTGGGAGAGCGCCGGGACCACTGTCGCAGACCAGATAGCTTTCGGCGGAACCCATGATTTTGAACTTGAACCGATCCGGATAATGCTCGCGCAGGGGCAACAGTTGATTCAAGGCCGCCTTCAAGGCCGCTAGATGGCCACCGTCGGTGTTCCAGCGCTGACTAATGCGCCACACCAGTCGCCCCTCCTGGGTCTCACCCTTGTGGCACCAGCCCAGTTCTAGCTGCCCCCCCCGATCCAAAAGTCGGGTAAATCGTTTCAACAGGTCATCATCGAGGGTAATTTGGCTGGCCCAGGGCCATACGATCAACAGCCGTCGCTGGGCCTGTTCTAGGGCCTGTTCTAGGGCTTGCCGACTTGCCGAATGGGGGGTGGGGACGCCAGATCCAGCGCCGGATCCGAGGGGGATCGGAAAGTCGAGGATCCAGGGGCTCTCTGGCGTGGTGCGGGGTTCTGCCTCCAGGCTGCGCTGCTTCAGGGCTTTGACGGCGGATTCGGTATGGTGCAAACGCTTGGCCAGTTGGGTCAGCCCTTGGCGGGCCGCAGGATCGCCTCCGGCCTCCGCGCTCGTGGTGGCCCACTGGTTGGCAAGCTGGCGCTGACGGTCGGCCAGGGTTTGGGTAATCCCTTCCAGTTGGGCCAACTGGGCCTTCATCTGCCCTAGGTACTGCGACACCACCTGTTGCACCTGCTCACGGCTATGGCCCGCCGTTTCCTGGCGGCTGACCTGATGCTGTAGCCGACGCACCACTTGGCTCAGGCGCTCCAGTTCGGCGAGGGTGTGTTCGGCCTTGGCCATGGCATCGGAGGGCATTCCATTCACCGAACCCACCGGAATTTTAGTCAGGGCACGCTCTAGGTCGGCCTGCTGGCGGGTCAGATCCTTCACATGGTTGACGAGGTTGCTAAATTCTGCCTGGGGCACCAGATGGGCCACGGTCTTCACCATCTCTGCCACTTCGGCCCGCAGGTCGTGGGCCTCGATGGGTTGGGTCGCCTCCTGGGAGCGCCGCTCTAACTGGGCCATGTTGTCTTGCAGGCTGGCAATGGCGTTGCGGGTTTCCGAACGCAGGGCTTCCAGGGTCACCCGCGTCTGCATCAGGTTTGTCCGCACCTGGGAGAGCTTGGCCTCCGCCCCTTCAATACGAGGCACCGTGGCCAGCCGTTGCACATAGCTGGTCAGGTTTTGGGTTTCGGTATGGGTAAGGGCGTATTGGTCTTGGAGTTGGGCAATGTCTTGGTGAATTTGGCTCAAATCCGGCGGATGGAGCGCCTGCATCCG
>JBBAWV010000145.1:0-10318 GCA_040396995.1 Nodosilinea sp.
CAACCAACAACCAACAACCAACAACCAACAACCAACAACCAACAACCAACAACCCTCTGGAGGAAATTATGGGCCTAATTTTCGCTTTACTGGTCGTCATGTTTGGGGCCACGGGCAGCTTAATTCTCGTGATTCGCAACCTGTACTACATTTGCCAGCCCAGTGAGGTGCTGATTTTTTCAGGAGATCGGCGCACCGTTAGCGATGGTCGACGGGTGGGCTATCGCTTGGTGAAGGGCGGCAGCAGCATCCGCAAACCCCTGTTGGAAAAGACCTTCCGCATGGAACTGACCAACATGATTATTGAATTGCGGGTGACGAATGCCTACTCCAAGGGCGGCATTCCGCTGAATGTGGACGGCGTGGCCAACATCAAAATTGCCGGGGAAGAACCCGCTATTCACAACGCGATTGAACGGCTGCTGGGCAAGAGCCGAGAAGAGGTGGAAAAAATTGCCCGCGAAACCCTGGAAGGCAACCTGCGCGGCGTGTTGGCCAGCCTCACCCCAGAGCAGGTGAACGAAGACAAAATGGCCTTTGTGCAAAACCTGCTGGACGAAGCCGACGACGACCTGGCCCAACTGGGACTGATTTTGGACAACCTGCAAATCCAAAATATCTCCGACGACGTGGGCTACCTCAACTCCATTGGCCGCAAACAGCGGGCCGACCTACTGCGCGATGCCCGCATTGCCGAGGCCGAAGCCAAGGCCCAATCCGCCCTGCAAGCCGCTGAAAACCTGCGCCGTACCTCCCTGCGCCAAATTGAGGCCAAAATTGCCACCACCCGCGCCGATGCCGACCGCCGTCTGCAAAATGCCCTCAGCCAGCGCCAAGCCGCCATCTCCGAGGCCGAATCGGAAATTGCCGCCGAGGTGGCCCGCACCGAAGCTGACCTAGCGGTTCAGCGGGAACGCCGCAACCAGGTGGAACAGCAACTTCAGGCCGATGTGATTGCCCCCGCCGCCGCCGCCTGCCAACAGGCCCAAGCCCAGGCTAAGGGGGAAGCCGCCAGCATCATCGAAGACGGACGCGCCCGGGCCGAGGGTCTACGCGCCCTGGCCGCCACCTGGCAAGCCGCCGGAGACAACGCCAGGGAAATTTTCCTATTCCAAAAGCTAGAGTCTCTGCTGTCGGATTTGGTGGATACCGTGCCCCAGGTAAACGTCGAGAAAATCACCGTCATCGATGCCAGCGGCGGCACCAATGCCACCAAAATGGCGGCTTTTTTAGAGCAGCTTAAGCAAGGTACTGGGCTGGATGTTTCTCAAGCTCTGCAATCGCTGGGATCGGGGTCAAATCCTCCCAACAATTCAGCGGTTACTCGATCCCAAGATGCTCCACCAAGCTGAATTCCCTCAGCTATTCAACCTCTACTTGACCTCAGTTTGGGTTAAGGTCAGGGGTTCTATGCCCTGAAAACCCACCTGGACAGAAAGCAAGCTACACCCTCAGATGGCCCATCTGCCAAGGGGAAACCACTGTGGGAAAATAGAACTACCGTCTCTGGCGTACGGTGCCTCAGCCCGCTTAGTCCTCGGTTTGCCATGCCTAGCCTCTACAGTGAAGTCACCATCGACGCGCCCCGGTTTGCGGTCTGGGATGCCCTGATTCGCAAGGAAGAATGGCATCGCTGGAATACCTTTCTCTACGACTGCGACCCCAGCCGCCCCATCCGTCCAGGGGGTGATATTATCCTGGCCCTGCGCCGCCTAGAAGGGGAGGACGAAACCGAGTTTCAGCCCCGCATTTTGGTGGTGCAGCCCAACCGCTGCCTGCGCTGGATCGCCAAAGTCCCTGGTTTCCGCAGCGAACATGTCTTTGAATTGGAAGACATCGGCCCCAACCGCACCAAATATATTCACCAGGAACGGGTATCGGGGATGTTGTCCCGCGTGTTTTTGCCCTTCATCCGCCGCGATGAAAAAGAGGGCCTCAGCCGCATGAGTCGTCAAATCAAACGCTACGTGGAGCAGGACTACCGCCGTCAGTGGTGAGCCTTTTGTCGCCATGCGGTGGCGGTGTAGAGGGCGAGGGCCGACCAGATGCAGCCGAAGGTGATTAGGTGGGTGGAGGTGAAGGGTTCGCCGTAGACCAACACCCCCAGCAGCAGGGCAATGGAGGGGGCCAGGTATTGGAAAAAGCCCAGGGTGGCCAAGGTCAAGCGTTTGGCGGCGGTGTTGAACCACAGCAGCGGCATGGAAGTGGCCACTCCGGCCCCGATGAACAGCAGCGTTAGGGGGATGGTTTGGCCAAAATGCCCCTGCCCGGTGAAGCCCAGATAGCTAACAAAGGTCAGGGTGAAGGGCGTAATCAGCAGGGTTTCCACCGCCAGCCCAACCAGGGGAGCCACGGGGGTCGTCTTGCGCAGCAGCCCATAGAAGGCAAAGCTAACCGCCAAGCTCAGGGCAATCCAGGGCACGGTGCCAAACTGCACGATGAAGTAGCCCACTCCCAGCGCCGCCAGGGCTACCGCCACCCGTTGCAGCGGATGGAGCCGCTCCTTCAGAAACACAAACCCCAGCAGCACCGTCACCAGGGGGTTGATGTAGTAGCCCAGGCTAGCCTCCACCACCTGGTCGCTGTTGACGCCATAGATATAGATGCCCCAGTTGAAACTGAGCAAACTGGCGGTGAGGAACAGCACCCCCACCCGGCGCGGCTGGCGCAGTAGGGCCACCAGATCGGACAATCGCCCCTGCACCAGTAAAATCAAAACCAAAAACACCGCTGACCAAATCATGCGATGGCTCAACACCTCCAGGGCTGGGCTAATTTCCAGCCACTTCCAATAAATTGGCAGCAGCCCCCAGGCTCCGTAGGCCAGCAGGGCGTAGAGGACGCCACCCTTAGGATTGGGCGGATGCGGCGAAGGCAGGGAGGAGGGCTGGGCCAAGGTTTTTCGCAATTCATGGACAGATGGCAGAAGGTTTATTCTAGGCTGATTGCCGAACCCATGACCTAGCTCCTCTCAATAACAGCTCGGTCTCAGCCATTGACGCTATTCCGGCAGGGCAAGCCCGACATGCCAATTTTCACCCTTGCGTTCCAGCCTCAGGGAGGAGCACTTTGCCAAGAATGTGGGGAGTTTTTTGGGCTCACCGATTTGCTTCAGTGCTTGGCTCATGGGCTGGCGATAGACCTGGGCAAAGGTGCTGCCTAGGACGGAGAGCGGCACCGTGCCCTCCGGTTGCGACAGGAGGCCCGTCAGCACGGAAAACACCGCCTGTTCTAGGGTTTGGGCATTGGTGATGGGGCCAGGGGCGGGTTGTGCAGGGCTCGCGTCAAGGGGCATATCCGCTGCGGTGGGGGGCGGATGCAGGGCCACCTGGACGGTGGTGGCATCGAGGGGAGTGAGGACAAAGCTGGGGTCGGCTTCCAGCAGTTGCTTGAGGGTGGCCACGTCGCCATAGGTTTGTAGCACCTGATTGGGTGCGATGTGATTACGCTCCCGAAACAACGCTCCCAGGCGGCCAATGGTAACGGGTTGGCTGGGATGGGCCTGCTGTTCTTGCAGAACTAAAATCCTCAGCCAGCTTTTCATCTGGGTTAGAGAGGAGGGTACATGGGGCGTGGGATCGGGGCTGGGCGGTGGGGATGCGCCGGGGCCGGGGTTTTCTGGGGTGTCCGTCGGTAGGGAGAAACGCTGCTTGGTTTGGGTGGCCAGGTTGAATACCTCGAACCCCTGCGCATTGTGGCTGACCTGGTAGGGCATCATCCCCTGGCGCAGCAACGTATGGCCGAGGTGCAGTAAGTCAGAATCCGCCGAGCAAATAAACACTTCCCGAATGGAGGGATGGTGCAGGGAAATCAACGACGCATCCAAGGACATTTTGATATCAGCGCTGTTTTTGCGAGAGGGGACGTGGATCATTTGGTAGCCCCGCCGATAAAATTCCTGGTCGCGGTTGCCTAGGGTGCGCCAGTTGCCAAAGGCCAACCGATAGCGAATGGGATATTGAGCGAGGGCTTGTAGGTGGGACTCTAGGACAGCGGGTGGGTGCATATTTTCCGCATCCACCAGCAGTAAACCCGACCAGGGCACATTGGGATCGATCCGAAACGTGGCGCTTGGGGCGGCGGCAGACAGGGCCGACTCTAGCGGTGTTACGGGCACGCCCTGGGCGGAAGATGCTGCAGGTCGTGGGGCAAAGGATTCTGGTGCAGAGAATTCTGGGGTTACCGATGCCCCCAACGAATCGGGCAGAGAATCAGGCTGGGGTTGAGGGACTGGCTGGATCTGGGTTGTGAACTGAGGGGTGGAGGTTAAAGGGGCTGAGCCAACTGTTGGTGGATTGGCGGTCAAAATACGCTGCACCCGCTGAAGCACCTGCCCATGGGCCTTGGTGGTTTGAAAGGTGGGCATAAAAATCTGAGCCAGCATACCCTCTACCGTTTGGCGCAGATTATCTGCATTGCGATGGTGGGCCAACTGCGCCGCCAACTGCGTCGCCTGCATCTCGGCAGATCCCGACCGCAGCCATTGCAGCCCGGTTTCGCTTAATAGCTGGGGATGCTGGCGATAAACAGCGGTGGCGGTGGTGTGGATCAGGCGGGCGACGGCATCACATTGGTCTAGCCTGGGCACGGCGGGCATAGAAGTCATGGGCGAGGGTTAGAAATAGCGCAACGAAGAACGACACCAAGCCTGCGTCGCATTTCCCACAGCGGCGGTGGAGTTCTTCCCCCTAGACTACCCATTTTCCCCAAGGGCATAGCGTTTCGCTGGGGTTTTATTCAGCCTCGGTATCGACGCCGATCAAATGAACCGGGTCGGATCCATCGGCCTTGCCACCCACCCAGGCGGGCGCTAAAGCCCAGGGTGCCATCTTGGCCAGCGATGGCTTCTTCACCTTCGATGATTTCGTCCGCGCCGCCGCTGGTATTCGTGCCATCGTACAACCGGGGGGTAGCCGCAGGGTTAGCTTCCATCAACGCCGCCGATGGAAGCTAACCCTGTTGATATTCCTCAACAGGTATTGGATCAAGGCTCCAAGTAGAGGTAAATCTACCCGAAAATAAGACATCCTTAATTTTTTACAAAGTTCCCTAGCCTCAACTAGAAAGTTTGATAGAATAGTAGGGATACTGGCTGCTGAACGACCGTAGCTGAGTGCGGCCATCTCTGAACTCTCTCGGAGTATACCCATGGGATACGTGTCGCTCGATCTAGAAAAATTGAGAGAACAACGGGCTAAAAGCTCTCCTAAATCTCCTTTTCAGCACCAGATTGAGTCCTTTGCGGCGTTAAACAAGACCTTTCGATCTAATTCAGGCAAAACAGGGAGCGGGATTCTGGCCTTGCCCACCGGAGCCGGGAAGACCTTTACCTCTGTGAAGTGGCTGATAGACCACATCATCCCAAACCATATCAGGATTCTCTGGCTTGCCCCTTCCTACTATCTGCTAGATCAAGCCTTTGCAGAATTTGCTGGCAATGCCCACGAAATTAATGCCACTAGACAAAGCCTCAACATTCGCTGTGTCTCTAGCAGTCCCCATCATGCCCAAGCGTCATCAATTCAATTGACCGATGACGTTATCATCATGACCATTCCAACGGCTATTAGCAACCTGAATACTAATGCTCTAGATAGTCGTGGGAAGCCTGTTAAGACTGCCCTCAGAAAATATGTAGATCACTATCAAGACTCAGAATTCTTTGTGGTGATTGACGAGGCCCACCATTCCCCAGCCTATGGTTGTCGGAATTTGTTGGTTAGCAATTCAGAAGCTAAACCTGGGCTGCGGACACTCCTGCCAAAGTCGCAGTTTTTGGGACTAACCGCAACCCCTACCCATAATGACAACTCCATTCGAGGTTGGCTGTGGAAAATTTTTACGGATGAGATCATCTATAAGGCCGAAACAGCGACGCTAATTGCACAAGGTATCCTAGCAAGGCCAAACTATATAGAAGTATCGACTGGAAGAAAGGTCTCCCTTGACGATAAAACCTATAAAGCGTTAACAAAGCAGCATAAGGATTTGCCAGAATCGATCATCGAAATTCTGGCTAAGGATAAGGATCGGAACAATCTGATTGTCAATGCCTATGTAAAAAACAAAGAAAAATACGGCAAAACCATAATTTTTGCTGACCGATGGTTTCAATGTGTTTATTTGAAGAAAAAACTGCTGGAGCGAGGTATTCAGGCGGATGCCATTTATTCTCGCATTGATGCTGATCCTGGTGCAGATGAGGGTTCTAAAAAGCGCAATCCCAACACAAACCAGGAAATCCTACAACGCTTCAGGACTGGCAAAGATGCGCATGGCAATGATGCCCCCTTAGATGTGCTGATCAATGTCAGAATGTTGACTGAAGGGGCGGATGTACCCTCGGTGCGGACAGTCTTTTTGACTCGACAAACCACCAGCACCATTTTGATGACCCAAATGATAGGCCGAGCCTTAAGAGGTGAAAAGGCTGGGGGCGGCAGTGAAGCCAATATTGTGCTGTTCTTCGATGAATGGGAACGCTTAATTGATTGGGCAGTTCCAGGTGACGGTGGTACTGGTGGCGGTAACCCCCCAGTTAAGGGCTACTTTCCCCTTGAATATATTTCTATTCGCTTAGTAGAAAACCTATCAGCCTGTATAAGCGGCGAGTCAGATGAACTACCAGAGTTTTCCAAGGTTTTCCCTGTGGGTTGGTACCAGACTGAGGTTGTTTACGCCAACACCGATGGACAGATCGAATCGATGGAGGGCTTTCTTGAATTTGTTATGGCCTATGAGCACAATAAGGATAAATTTGATGCCTTTATTGAGTTCATTTGTAATGACGCCAATCTTGATAGTGAGTGGGCCAGGGAAGATCTAGACGAAAGCTGGGGGCAATCACAAATCGCACGATGGGCAGAACAGTATTTCAATTTGGAATCAGACAACTTTGGTGGCAAGCTCTATGCAGATCTAACCCGTCTTGTCCGCCACATTGCCCAAACTGAAACAAAGCCCTCTTACTACTCTTTTGCAGATCGAAAACGATATGACCTAGACAACCTAGCTAAAGAATGGACTAGCTTAACCTTTGATGCTTTAAGAGAAGAATTGGAGAAGGAATTCTACAGCCCTGGATTGCTATGGAAAACGTTCTACAAGTCCTTTAACTACTTTGAGACAGCAGCTTTTGCGTCGATCAGAAAAAATCTGAACACAAATAAGCCAGAAACTGGAGGAGAAGGAGAAGAAAAAGTAGATGGAGTATTACCACAAGATGGGCCTTTTACTCCAGAACAAAAAGATCAGATCATCCAAAGAGATGGCTATCGATGTCTTTGCTGCGGCATTGATAGCCGAAGAGTAAGACTACAGGTTGATCACATTACGCCTCGCAAGTTTGGTGGGAAGACCGTCATTGAAAATGGACAGTTGCTATGCCAACCCTGTAATAGTACGAAATATGTGGGAACGCATGAAATAAACTTTAGGCAATCTCGATCCCCTCTGGAAAAATCTAAGGATAGAACTGAGTTGCAAAACTTGATTAACAAGCCAAACAATGACAATAACCCGATTCGTAGCCTAACCAGGGTCATCAATATCTTCTACCACTGCCAAGCAGTGAAGGCTATTGACTACGAATTGAATGATAAAAACAAGAAAAGTCCCCATTACTTCGTGTGGACAATTCACCTCCATGAGGGTAATGATCCGAGCTGGTTATCATCCTGCAAAGATGACTTACTGACGGGCATTCATCGCCAATTTGGCTGTGCCTATCTTCGGGATATTGAGGTCTCTGGGCTATTCTGTGTTCCTGGTGATACGTTTACGCTCATCCGAGAAACAGGCCCATAGGTCTAGCCTAGTTGCGATGGGCAGGTTGGCCCTGGGCACAGGGGAAGCGGTCAATCCCTCCGTTCCCTGGCGCATCCCATCAAGCCCAAATGCGTTCCAGGTTGAGGATAAAACCCGGTAACACGGGATCCCCGGACACGGTGCTGGGATCATTCAACACCTCAACCGCTTGCCCAGGACGGTAAATTTCCACTCGTTTAGATTTAGGGTCAATCAGCCATCCCAACCTGGCCCCGTTCTCTATATATTCTGTCAGCTTGGCCCGGAGGTCTTTGAGGGCATCTCCCTTGGAACGCAGTTCCACAACGAAGTCAGGACAAAGGGGGGCAAAACCCTGGCGCTGTTCCGGCGTCAGGGCGTCCCAGCGATCTGGGCTCACCCAGGAGGCATCGGGGGATCGGTTCGCGCCGTTGGGCAACTCAAAGCCACTGGAAGAATCAAAGGCTTTGCCAGGTTCCCCAGCATTTCGCCACCATAGATACAACTCCCCCGAAAGGCTCCAATTTCGATAGCCCGTTTCACTCCCGGTCGGTGGGTTCACAATGAGTTCTCCGGTGGCGGTGCGTTCCAGCCTGAGATCGCGATTGGCGGCGGCCAGTGCGGCAAACTGCGCCGAAGTGACCTGAAGCGCCAGCCGATCAGGGACGCTGAGCAGTAACGATTTAGGCGAAGCGTATCCCATGCTTGACCCCAGGCCGTTGGACGACGTTTATGCCCCCATTGTACTCACCCCGTCCCCTGTCCTTGTCACCCTATCTCCCTAAATCCACCGGGCTCCCCATCGGTTGTAACCTAATGGCTGTGGGGATGGCGGCAGGTGGTTGCGTTCGCGGGCAGGGCGGGCAGGGCAACGTTTTCGACGGGGTTTTTCGATATAGTAAGGGCTGGCAAAAACGATGGGGAATCAACCATGGCACGGCTGGCACTACTGAGCGTATCGGACAAAACGGGGCTGGTGGAGTTGGCCCAGGCGCTCGTCAACGAATTTGGGTTTGAGATTGTCAGCAGCGGCGGCACGGCCCGCACCCTAGCCGAGGCGGGACTTCCGGTCACGAAGGTTTCGGACTATACAGGGTCGCCGGAAATTTTGGGCGGACGGGTGAAGACCCTGCATCCCCGCATCCACGGTGGCATTTTGGCGCGGCCTGATATGGCTCAGGATGAGGCCGACCTTGCCGCCAACAACATTCGCCCCTTCGATCTCGTGGTGGTCAACCTCTACCCCTTCGAGCAAACCATTGCCAAAGATGGCGTTACCCTGCCGGAGGCCATCGAACAAATCGACATCGGTGGCCCCACCATGGTACGGGCGGCGGCGAAAAACCATGCTTACTTGACCATTCTCTGTCAGCCCAACCAGTATGCCGATTATCTGGAAGCCCTGCGGGCGAACCAGGGCCAGGTACCGCTCAGCTTCCGCCAAGCCTGCGCCCAAGCCGCCTTCTGGCACACGGCGAATTACGACCAAGCCATCGCCACCTACCTCACTCAAGCCAATAGCGACGGCGAGGGAATGCCGCCCCAGTGGGCCATAATTGGCCAACAACACGCTACCCTGCGCTACGGCGAAAACCCCCACCAAAGCGCCGCCTGGTACCGCACAGGGGCCACCGCCACGGGCTGGGCCGGAGCCGAACAGCTTCAGGGCAAGGAACTGAGCTACAACAACCTGGTGGATTTGGAAGCCGCCCGTCGCATCATTACCGAATTCCCTGACGACCAACCCGCCGCCGCCGTCCTCAAGCACACCAACCCCTGCGGCGTGGCCATGGGCGATACCCTCGCCACCGCCTACCAACGGGCCTACGATGCCGACTCCACCTCTGCCTTTGGGGGCATTGTGGCGCTGAATCGGGTGATTGACGCCGACACCGCCCAGCAGCTTACGGGCACGTTTCTAGAATGTATCGTCGCCCCCGGTTGCGATGCGGCGGCACGGGAAATCCTCGCCAAAAAGCAAAATCTGCGGGTGCTGGTGCTAGAGGATCTGCTGACCGGGCCAAAGCAGGCGGCGATGGCCATTGCCGGAGGCTTTTTGCTGCAAAACCCCGACACCTACCGTGACGACCCCGCCACCTGGCAGATCGTCACCGAAGCCAAACCCACCGAGGCTGATTTATCCGAACTGCTGTTTGCGTGGCGGGTGGTGAAGCACGTCAAATCCAACGCCATTGTAGTGACTAACCAACACCAAACCCTCGGCATTGGCGCAGGCCAAATGAACCGCGTTGGCTCCGTCAGCATTTCCCTCACCCAAGCGGGGGAAAAGGCTAAGGGAGCTATTCTGGCCAGCGATGGCTTCTTCCCCTTCGATGACTCCGTCCGCACCGCCGCCGCCGCTGGCATTCGCGCTATTGTGCAACCCGGAGGCAGCCGCAAGGACGAAGACTCCATCAAAGCCGCCAACGAACTCGGTATCATTATGGCCCTTACCGGAGTGCGGCACTTCCTGCACTAGATTCGCAGCGCGATAAATCCAGCAGACTGGGTGGCGCGAAACCTAGTCTGCTAT
>JBBAWV010000146.1:0-10308 GCA_040396995.1 Nodosilinea sp.
AGAGCTAGAAATTCCGCCAAATACCAGCTGAATTGCCATATTGAGAATTGCTGTCGACTATCCGGTAACCTTACCGCAGCCCCAGCCAGGTGACGATGGCTTGCCCGGTGGCCAGTTCAAACAGCACCAGGGCCACAAAGCCAAGCATTGCCGCCCGACCATTCAGACGTTCGGCGTAGTCGTTGAAGCCCGATTTGGGGCGATCAATGACGGGAGTAACAGAAGGTTCGGTTTTCATAATGGGGAATACAGTGCAGAGATCAAGGGATAAAAAACAGTCGTAGGGTGGGCACCGCCCACCAATAGAGCCATGGTTTCCTAGCGGTTGTCTTAGGAATTGGTGCAGGGAAAATAGGGAATCAACAGGGTATTTTAGGTGGGCATTGCCGACCCTACAGCCCTTAGTTGCCGAAGCCCACGTACCAATAGTAGGTGGCCATGGGGATCACCGTGGCCAGCACCAGCAGCACGATTAGGATAACGGCGTTGTTGCCCCGGCTTTCTTCGGTGGCTTCGGCGGAGGCAAAGGTGCTTTCGCTGAGGTTGTCAAAGGCTTCGTCAAACACGGGGGCACCGGGGTCGGGCTGACCGCTGAGGACGGCCACCAGGCGGTCGGTGCCGTCTAGGAAGGCTTGGTTGTACTTGTCGCCCTGGAGCAGGGGAATTAGCACGGTTTCTTGGGCAACGCTGGTGGCCAAGTCTTCAGGCAACAGGGCAGTGGCCTCTTCGCCCACGCGGATACCGACGGTTTTGGTCACTTCATCCAGCACCAGGAGCACTTGGTTGGCTTGGTCTTCGGGGGTGGGGTACCAGCGGTCAAACAGCTTATCGGTGAAGGTTTGGATGGTTTCGCCGTAGTCGAAGTGGCGGATGGTGACCAGGCGTACTTCCTGTCCGGTTTGGTCAGCCAGTTTGCTAAGGCGGTTGGAAATCTTGCCCTCGTTGATGCGGCTGATGATATCAGCGTCATCCAATAGCCAGGTGGCTGTTCCGGCGGAGATCGTGGGCAATTGGAAGGGCGCGATGGCCTGGGCTGGCCCCACCGCTAATCCCAACACCAGCAGCAGCGAAAACAGGAGGCCCAAGACGCCCTGCCCTAGGCTTGGGGATCCGACAGTGCTAAAACGGCGCAGAAGGGGAGATGGAATCAAGCTAAGCCAGCGCATGGTGAGGAGAAGGGATAGGGTTTTCTCTATTTACTATACGGGGCACCGCAGGGTTAGGAAACCAAAACCAGAAGGTCACCGCTTTGTACGGGATGCTGACGACTTAGCCCCGATGAGAATGGGTGGGAAGACCTCTGAGCGAGAGAACCCGTGGATCTCAAACGGCGCGGCCACCTCTGCTGACCGATTTCCGAAGCAGAACATTGAATCCGAGGGAATGTTTGCGGAATGCGCTAACGGGGAACACTAGGGCAAACCTAGGAGATACTCCCATGCTGGAACTGTTGCTAATCGCCCAGATCGCTACCGATAACCATTACTGCTACATGGAAACAGCCCAAGGGCAGACGGTGAACCTTAATGCCCTATGCGGGGTTAGCAATTCTCCCAATCGGGAATCATCGCAGGGGGGTAGTCCTATGTCTTAAAGGATAGAGAATAATCAGTCTTTGCCAGAAGCTTCATAACAGAAAACTGGCAGTCTGAGACTATTTTTCTCTGTCCTTTACATAAAGGCACTACCCCTGTTTCTTCCCATAGGACTTGCTGAGAAGAAACAGTAAACCGAGTAATAAAAGCTAAAAAGAGGTTCTAATCATGGCAGATTCAACATCCGAAGACCTATTCAACGAGGCAGAAAAAATTTTTGATTCGGGGGATCGTTCCTACAAGACCTTCGAGAAGCTGAAGGAATTGGCCGACGCCGCTGGGGAAAGCTTTGAGGCTGAAATGATTGGCGACCTCATCAGCGCCTTCTACGCCGACGGTGGCGAAACCATGCCCGAAGTTGGCAATGAATGGGCCGACGCCACTGGAGAAGACTTTGAAGATGAAATGATTGACGACTTCATTAGCTCCTTTGATGCCGATGGTGGCGAAACGCTGCCTAGCTTAGACGACGACTAACCGCCCCCGTTAGCGCATTTCACCAAGGGCGAGGAGATCCCTACACGAGGAGACCTAACCCCTACAGTTGGGCGACTGGGAATGGGGGTTGCCTAATTTTTGGGTTTGGGATTCGGGAATCAACACCCGATTGCCCAAGGCTCCGGGTTCGAGAATTTGACGGTGAACCATAGCGGCTTCAGCGAGGGGAGAGGTGTGGGCCACGATGGGCAACAGAGTACCATCCCGTAACCCTGGGGCAAGCTGGGTTTGAATCTGGTGTAGCCGCTCCGGCGGAGTGCTGAATAGGTTAACGGCGGTGATGGTGCTTTCCTTGGCCATGATGTCCCTGGGGTTGATGTCCACCGTGCCCCGGCTGCCGATGATCACCACCCGCCCGCCAAAGGCCAGAAGCGGCAGGTCGTGGCCCAGGTTCACGTTGGCCAGCATTTCGAGGATGACGTTTACCCCTCGGCCCTCGGTGGCGGCGAGGATTTGCTCGCGATAATCCGGGCTGTGGTGATCCAAGACAAGCTCGGCCCCCTGAGCTTGGACGAGTTCCCGTCCGGCCTCGGTGCCCCCGGTCGCCATCACCCGCAGCCCCGATTGAATCGCTAACTGCACTGCCGCCAACCCTACCGCTCCCGTCGCGCCATGGATTAACACCGTTTCCCCAGTCTGAGCCTGGGCTTTTTCAAACAGGGCACGGTGGGCGGTGGAGTAGGGGATAAAAATTCCGGCCCCCTGCTCAAAGGATAGATTCGATGGCAGCGGATAAACCCAAGCTTCCTCATACAGGGCAAATTGGGCATAGGTGCCTGTGATTGGCCAGCCGCCATAGACCCGATCCCCCACCTGTAACCGACTGACGGCCTCGCCCACCGCCGCCACAATCCCAGCCCCATCCGCCCCAGGGGTGTAGGGTAACTGGGGCAGTCGGCCATAGGTGCCCGCCCGAATGTAGGTATCCACCGGGTTTACCCCAGCGGCGCGAATGTCTACCAACACTTGCCGTTCAGACTGAAGCTTAGGCACGTCCGTCGCTTGGAGGGTTAGCACCTCCGGGCCACCAAATTGAGCTACACGAATGGCCTGCATCGTTAGATCTTCCCTACCATCAAAACGGCATGAGGGTGAGCATACCCCAGCCAGCCACTGTTTCATGAGTAGGCTAACATTGAGGCGGCAGGTGGGCATTCTGGCTACTATGGAGGGCAGAACCGAGCGATCTCACGTTGAGGCTGGGTTAAGACTGGGCTTGGGCATATCTAGGCCAGACTAGGCCATCGCTTTTAGGCCATGTTTTAGGCAATCGGTAGAGGCTACCCATGACGCTTTCTGTGTGGCAAGAGCAGGCTAAGGAGGGAGATGCAGAGGCCATTGCGGCACTGCTAAACCAATCCCTCACGGCCCACGGCATCACGGTGCGGGCCGAACGAGAGAGCTATTGCCTCAACCTATGGTTAACCGGAGCCACCCTGCCACCCCAGCCCCGCCTGGTGGACTACCTACGACGGGTCATCGAACGTTTGCAGATTGACTCCATCGGCATTCTGCACATCGAAGCGGAGGCCACGACCGACCCTAGCCAATCTTGGACGACGGAAATGGCCCTGCTGGCAGGCGTAGCCTACACCGAGACCAATAGGTCAGAAGACGTGGGAGCCTTAGACTCCAGAGCGTCGGAGGCCAGGGCGTCGGAGGCCAGGGCGTCAGAATTTAGGGCAACGGACTCTAGGACTACGGAACCATTGGTGCCAGAGGCATCGGGGATTGGCGAGGCATCAGGAATCGCTGATCCTAGGGCACTGCCGCCCAAGGTGGCACGGGCCTACCAAGAGCTTAACCTCACCCCCGACGCCTCCCTTGCAGACATTGAGCGCAGCTACTTCAAAACCAAGGCCGCTCTCCTGCGGCAGGGCAAACGGGCCGATCTGGAGCCCCTAAAATGGGCCTTTACCACCCTGAAGGACTACCTAGATTACCCTCCCCAGCCCGACCCCCCCCCCCCATCTCCATCCCTGGGCGACCTCGCGGCTCTAGAGGAATGGTCACCCAGTCTGCCAGCGGGGGCCACCGGACAGCCAATCCACGACTCTGGGCCTGATCCCACCTTTGTTTCCCATTCCTCCTCTCACCCCCTGGCTGAAGACCCTAGCCCAGACCCCGCCCTGGCCCTTCAAACCCTGCTGCGAAATCGGGGGCTTCCGGCCCAGGTGGCATTGCGGGCCGATCAGTTACATATCCGTTGGCCAGCGGTGCGGGTGACAAATCCAAAACAGGCTACCGCCCAAATCTATGCCCTGTTGCTCCAGCAAGATTGGGGAGATCTGGGCCTAGGTGATGATGTGACGACGCTTGTGGTTGCCGCCCTCGATAGCCAAAACCGGGCGGTGTGGCGACAAACCTTGACCCTGCCCCAGCGCCCCACAGTCGAGGAGGACACCGATCTGATGTCCTTCAATAACCGCTACAGCAACGGCATTATTTTCCCGGCTCTGCTGGTGCTGGGGATGCTACTCAACGCCATGCCCATCTTTGATTTACTCCTGCGGGGCATCAAAATTTGGATTCATGAATTTGGCCATGCCGTCATCGCTTGGCTGGCCGGACGGCAGGCCATTCCGCTACCCATCGGCTGGACGAATGTGAACCCTGAGCGATCCGTTTTCGTGTATTTGGGAGTGCTAATTTTGCTGGGGTTGCTGTATTGGTCGGGCCAAAAAGAAGGCAAACGCTGGCCCATGGTGTTGGCCGTAAGCCTAGCGGTGGTGCAATTTGGGATGACTTGGCTGATGTCGCCCACCACCTTTGATATGCTGTTGGCCTTTGGTGGCATTGGCGGCGAACTCTACCTCAGTACCCTGCTGATGGTGAGTTTTTTCTTTCCTCTGCCTGCCTACTGGCGCTGGGATTTTTACCGATACCCCGTGGTGATTGGCGCGGCGTTTACCTTCTGGGGCCAGTTTTGGCTCTGGAAGCGGATTCGCATCGGGAAAGCCTCCATCCCCTTCGGCATGATGTGGGGCGATGCCGAGCATGGCGACATGAACATCCTCGTCAACCGCCACCAATGGGAACCGGGCCAACTCATCGGCACCTACAACACCATTGCCAACCTGTGTTTCTTGGCCCTGCTGGGGATTTATGCCTATACCCTCTATCGACAACACCGCCATCGTCTTTGGCTCCTGTGGCACTAGGGGATCACCTCGGTATTGCAGGATGCACGAAACTAGATGACTCCTAGGGTATGTCATCAATTGAGGTCAGGTATTGAGATCCGGTTAGGAGAACACTGTCTATCCGCCTCGCTCCCATGACGACTCGACGCCATGCCCTCCAAGATGACCAGTGGGAACGCCTTCAGGATCTCCTGCCCGGTTCAAAAGGCTGGGTTGGCGTGACTGCCAAGAATAATCGCTTAGCTGTGGAAGCGGTGCTGTATCGCTATCGATCGGGAATTCCCTAGCGAGATTTACCCGAGCGTTTTAGTCATTAGCGCAAAATTCATACCAAGCGCAACCACAAGACACCACGAGACCATGACCGAGCCTTGTACAAGGCCCGTCATCGGATTGAGAATTTCTTGGCAAAGCTCAAACCATATCGAGCCATTGCCACCCGCTATGACAACCTGGCTGACACCTTACTCAGCGCTATTTACATAGCTGCCTGTGTCATCTGACTTATTTGATGACACGCCCTAGAATCTAGATTTAAGCCATCGTCTCTTCGTCAAATCGTTACTTATCTTATTAATAGTTCACGAATGCCTTAGACTAAAATAAAGCAGCCATCGCAGTTCTAAATTAATTAGCAAAGAGTCACGGAATTGCAGCTTTTGACGGATTGGATACCATCTCAACGAATGATTTAGGACTGCTATTATATCCTTCAAAAAAGACGAAATCTAGATGCGCCATCAGAAGCGGCTTTGGAAAATAGTGGTTTGCTTGGGAACTCTAGCCAGTACCCTGACCATTGCATCTGTGGGTCAATCTGCAGACCCACCATTTTGTTTAAACAAACCTAGCCCCTCTCAATCGTTTCTAGAGGCGGTGTACGATGCGCTCGGGCCCCAAGATTGCGAACGTTGGCCCCACTTAACCCCGATTCGGCCTGACAATCCAACATTGATTTGGCAGCAGGATCAGGTCTTGATGGTGACCTGGGCTCCCACCTGCACCGAAAATAGTCCTCCCGCAGCTCTATCTTGCCTGGGGGAAGGAGCTACCTATCGCGTTCCCGATGGTGATTTCTATGCCCTATGGGTGACGGCAGCCCCTGATGTCAGCGCCTTCATTCAGCGAGAACGGGTCTACAACCCCAATTTTTCGCCAGAAACCCTGGTCAGTCGGCTAGAACAATATCTAGGGCTAAAACCCCAGGGAAGAGATCGCACATTTGTAGAAATTTGGGTGCATCCCAATGATCTCCTGCGTCCTTGCCTCGATGAAGATCCCACCGATACCCAATGCGAACTCTGGAGTTGGGCGTCCCTTGATCCAACCTCTCCCTTTACCCTGGCCTTGGGCAGTGGCCCCTTCAGAGATCGCTATCCCTTTACCGGCCTGGGTTATACCTATGACTGGGGTAATCCGAGGACAGACGTGGGGGCTAGTGAATTTGTCGTACGGCATGGAGCCACGGTAATGGTGCATCGCAAGGTCAGTACCCAAGCCTATGGGGAGATCCCCCTTTCGCCCTAGGTATTAAAAAATACAAAAGTGGAGCGTTCACGCTAGGAAACCCGGACAAAATTCCTGGGTTGAGGCCGTCTCTGGGGCATCTTTTCCCGGAAGATAAAGTCAGGGAATAAGGAGAAATTGTCGTGATCGCCCCTGCACAATCACCCCAGGCCAACAGCCTTCAGTACGAAGCCAAAACCCTGGCCATTGCCAACGCGCTACTCGCCGCCAGCCGCGAGAAAAAGAACATTTTTGCCCAAATGCGCGACCAAATGCGCTGGGACGACAAAATTATGGACTTTGCCATGGGCAACCCTGGCCTCAAAGTCCAATTGTTTCGGTTCATTGACGCCCTGCCCGCCCTACGCAGCAAGCCCGAAATCGCCCGTCATTTGCAGGAGTACTTGTCCGCTGAAGAAGTCGAGTTACCCGCTGCATTAAAGGGACTTTTGAACTTCACAAATCCCGATTCTGTCCCCGGTCAACTGGCCGCAACCACCGTGGCCCCAGCGGTGGAAACCCTGGCCTACCGCTACATTTCCGGCGACACCATCGAGAAATCCATCAAGGCCATCGAGCGGATGCGGAAGGACAAGCTCACCTTCACCATGGATTTGCTGGGGGAGGCGGTGATTACCGAAACCGAGGCCCAGGCGTATCTGCAACGCTACCTGGATTTGATGGAGCAGCTCTCAGCGGCGGCGAAAAGCTGGAAGTCCGTGGACATCATCGACACCGCTGACGGCAAGGAAATTCCCAAAGTCCAGGTTTCCGTAAAGCTCACGGCTTTCTATTCCCAGTTCGACCCGCTGGATGCGGCGGGCAGTCGGGCCAAGGTGAGCGAGCACATTCGCACCCTGCTGCGACGGGCCAAGGATCTGGGCGTGGCGGTACATTTCGACATGGAGCAATACCGCTACAAGGCGCTGACCCTGGCGATTTTGAAGGACATTTTAATGGAGGCGGAGTTTCGCCATCGGGACGACATCGGCGTGACGATGCAAGCCTACCTGCGTGACAGCTACAACGACCTGAAAGACCTGGTGCTGTGGGCCAAAAATCGCGGCACCCCCGTCACCGTGCGCCTGGTGAAAGGAGCCTACTGGGATCAAGAAACCATCACCGCTCGGCAGAACGGCTGGCCCAGCCCGGTCTATAGCGAAAAGGTCTCCACCGACGCCAACTACGAGCGCATGACCCGCCTGCTGCTGGAGAACCACGGCACCCTCTACGCCGCCATCGGTAGCCACAATGTGCGCTCCCAGGCCCACGCCATGGCCATCGCGGAGGAGTTGAATATCCCCCGCCGCCACATCGAGATGCAAGTGCTCTACGGCATGGCGGATAAATTGGCTAAAACCCTGGCGGACAAGGGCTTTCGGGTGCGGGTCTATGCCCCCTTTGGTGAACTTATTCCCGGCATGTCCTACCTGATTCGGCGGCTGCTGGAGAATACGGCCAATAGTTCCTTTTTGAAGCAAAGCCAGGAAGACGTACCCGTCGAAAATCTCCTCGCGGCTCCGGCCTTTGTGGGCGACGACATCGAAGGGGCGGAGCGGCAACCCGTAGCGGTGCCCTTCCCCAATGCGGCGGATATCGACTTCGCTAAGGCCACCCAACGAACCGAGGCCAACGCCGCCCTCAAGGCCGTCTATGCGGAACTGGGGCGGCGCTATCTGCCGATTATCAACGGCGCAGCGGTGGAAACCGAGGAATGGATCGAGTCCGTCAACCCCTCCAAACCCTCGGAGACGGTCGGCAAACTGGGCCTTGCCAGTCAGAAACAGGCCGACCAAGCCATCGCCGCCGCCAAGGCTGCTTTTCCTGCCTGGGCCGCTACTCCGGCTAAGGAACGGGGGGCCATTCTGCGTCGCGCCGCCGAGATTATGGAAGCCCGCCGCCACGAACTAAATGCCTGGATGGTCTACGAAGTGGGCAAACCCCTAGGGCAGGCCGATCCAGAGGTCTCCGAAGCCATCGATTTCTGCCGCTACTACGCCGACGAAATGGAGCGCCTAGACGCGGGCTACGCCTACGACTATCCCGGTGAAACCAACCGCTATCGGTACTTCCCTCGCGGCATTGCGGTGGTGATTTCCCCCTGGAACTTCCCGCTGGCCATCGCCACGGGCATGACCGTCGCCGCCCTCGTCACCGGGAACTGCACCATCCTCAAACCCGCCGAAAATTCCGCCGTTATCGCCGCCAAGCTGGCGGAAATTCTGCTGGAAGCCGGGATGCCCGCCGGAGTGTTCCAATTCCTACCCGCCAGGGGTTCCACCGTGGGGGCGCACCTGGTCAACCACCCCGATGTCCACATGATCGCCTTCACCGGATCCCGCGAAGTGGGCTGTCGCATCTACGCCGAAGCGGCCCAATGGCGACCGGGGCAGCGTCATATGAAGCGGGTGATTGCGGAAATGGGCGGCAAAAACGCCATCATCATCGACGAAAGCGCCGACCTGGATCAGGCTGTGCAGGGGGTGGTCTACTCCGCCTTTGGCTTTAGTGGCCAAAAGTGCTCCGCCTGCTCCCGCGCCATTGTGGTGGCCTCGGTCTACGACACCTTCGTCCATCGCCTGGTGGAAGCCACCCGCTCCCTGAATGTGGGCGATGCGGTGAAACCCAGCACCAAGGTCGGCCCCGTCATCGATGCCAAGGCCCAGGCCAACATTAAGCAGTACATCGAAAAAGGCAAGGCCGAAGCCACCCTGGCCCTAGAAATGCCTGCGCCGGAAACGGGCTACTTCGTTGGCCCCACGGTGTTCACCGATGTACAACCCGACGCCACTATTGCCCAGGAGGAAATCTTCGGCCCCGTCCTCGCGGTGATCAAAGCCCAGGACTTTGACGATGCCCTCCGCATCGCCAACGACACCGACTACGGGTTGACAGGGGGCCTCTATTCCCGCACGCCCTCCCACATTGAGCGGGTGCAAACCGAGTTTGCGGTGGGCAATATCTACATCAACCGGGGCATCACGGGGGCGGTGGTCTCTCGCCACCCCTTCGGCGGCGGCAAAATGTCTGGGGTTGGCTCTAAGGCGGGCGGGCCAGATTACCTGCTGCAATTCCTAGAACCCCGCCACGTCAGCGAAAACGTGCAACGCCAAGGCTTTGCCCCGATTGAAGGGGTAGACTAGGCCACAAAGCTCCCAGGGTTCTCGTGTGGGCAGGCCATACTTGCCATTACCCCAAAGCAGAACCCTGGGATCTCGTCTGCATGTAGGTTTGCCCTGTGCGGTAAGCGTAGTGCTTCAGCCAAATGGCATCACGCACTTGGTCAAGCAGTTGTTTGGGCGGGGGAGTTGATGCATCTATACATAAGTCTGTACTATTTCTAGAGAAATCTTAAGTAACAAGGCTTCCAGAGCATCGGGTGTTTATACTGAAATTTTGCACCTAAGATCCTGCATGAGGGTATTAGGCAAGAATTTTCTCTCTAATAAGTAGTTGGGCGGCAGATACCTACTTGACTTCTTGAGTGAAAGATCAGGGTAACTTGTATAAAGTGGTAGTGCATTAATGCACGGGACGGAGGAAAATCAGGCTATACCACCGCGATA
>JBBAWV010000147.1:0-10298 GCA_040396995.1 Nodosilinea sp.
TATTCCACCAAGTTGTATGCGAACTTTATGATCACAAGAGGTCTCTCATTCTTTCATTTTTTAGTTGATGTGCAATGACAAAAAACTCAATTTCTATTCGAGAAAATAGTGTTATTCAGGTTCGTTTAATAGAAGCACGAGATCTGGGCTATGTGATCGCCAATGATCGACACTTTGCGCTTAAGCCTGGAACTACTCTCGATATTACGCCATCCCTTCAGAGCGGCATTAATATAATTAACTTTATGGTTAGTACTGAATCAATCAAGAATGATCCTACTCGAATAATGACAGGCAAAAATGAGTGGCTAGGTAGATTTGAGATTTATATTAATGGGGATATGGCAGGAGCCTACACCAAAAAAGGGCCTTCGTTCATCGGAGGCAAGGAATATGTTGTAGCTTCAATAGAGCTAAATCTTGTCAAAGATAATAGGAAGCCCACAACACTTCAACTTATCAATCGTTTTCAACGTGTCCAAGAAATGCTTGATGCAGATCGGGCAGATTTTCCCAAGTCGCATCCCCACATTATTTTTAAAAATGGTGTGGCTATCAATCTCTGGAGAAATTCCTTAGGAGTCGATCACATCTTTATAGTTGATGGGTGTGGTGCTTGTATTTATGGAGGATATGTCCTATGGCCCTATTCAAAGAAGCTAAAGCAAGTTCTTGAGGATATTCGTCATGCATTTAAATCAGACATCATTGAAGCTTAGCAATTTGTACAATCAGGATTATGCACTCTGGCTAGAGATAACCTGTCAACAGCTAGCAGAAAAGCGATTTGAAGATCTAGATTTGCCTAACTTATTGGAAGAACTTGGCGACATGGGGCGCAGTGAAAAGCGAGCATTAACTAGCAATCTAATTGTGGTGCTAATACATCTTTTGAAATATGCCTACCAACCCCAAAAGCGCTCTAATAGTTGGCGATTTACCATCAAAGAACATCGTCGTCGTATCCAGGAATTACTCAGAACTAGCCCTAGCTTAAAAGCCTATTTGCTTCAAAATCTTGACGAGTGCTACCTTGAAGCAAGAGACCTAGCGGCCACCGAAACTGGATTAGACCTAAGTGCTTTTCCTGAAGCCAACCCTTTCACACCAGAGCAAACCCTAGATAGAGGCTTTTTGCCAGAATAGACGTTGTCTTTCAAATGCCCAGATTTTATAGCTAACTCCCCCATGTATCCTCTCGTATCCCCGATTATTTTTGAACTTGGCCCCTTTGCCCTGCGCTGGTATGGGCTGTTGATGCTCATTGCCATTCTGTCCGCCGCAACGGTGGCGAGTCGCTATGTGGCCCGTCAAGGTGAAGATCCCGATAACCTGTGGGATATGTTGTTCTGGATTTTAATTCCAGGCTTTATTGGGGCGCGGTTGTATTACGTGTTTATTCAGTCTCCACGGGGGCCGGAGGGACTGGGGTATTATTTGGCAAACCCTGGCAAAATTTTGCAAATCTGGGGCGGCGGGATTCACATTTTTGGTGGATTCATCTTTGGGGCGATTGCGCTTTTCTTGTTTAGCCGAATTCGCAAACTCAATCCACTCCCTTACCTAGATGGCATCGCTTTAGGATTGCCCTTAGCCCAGGCCATTGGTCGCTGGGGGAATTTTATCAACCAAGAACTCTACGGCCCCCCGACGACTTTACCCTGGGGGCTAAGAATTGACGCCCAGAACCGCATTCCCCCTTATAACAACATTGCTCAGTATCCCAATTCAATTCGATTTCATCCTCTGTTTTTGTATGAATCGATTTGGAATGTAGTGGGATTTGCCCTTTTATTTTGGATTGCCCGCAAGTTTGAGAAGCAACTGAAGCCTGGAGACTTAGCCTTGAGTTATCTGATCTGGTATCCTCTAGGTCGCTTTTTTATCGAGTTCCTACGCACGGATTCCTGGTTTTTCCCTGGCACACCGTTTAATGTCGTGCATATTTTATCGGCGGCAGCGATGGCCGTTGCGGGATTTGTCCTTTATCAACGACACCGCCAAGCCCGATGACCTGACCCATGGCTGCGTCATGAAACAGACGGGCTAGGCTAACCGTAGGGCGGGGGAGACCTCAATGGCAGTGCGGTCGGTGAGGATGTCGTAGCCCGTTTCGCTGACCAGAACCGTGTGCTCAAACTGGGCGGAGAGGGATCGATCCACCGTCACCACCGTCCACTGATCCTTGAGGGTGCGGGTTTGTTTCGACCCGGCATTGAGAATCGGTTCAATGGCCAGGGTCATGCCCGGTCGCAGGGTCATATTCGGCAGTTGGCGGGTGCGGAAGTTGAACACCGAGGGCGCTTCGTGTAGGTTGCGGCCTACCCCATGCCCGGTGAAGTCTTCCACCACGCTGAAGCCGTAGCTATTGACGCAATCCTCGACGGCTCCGGCGATGTCCAACAAGGTATTTCCGGGTTTCACTTGGCCAATCCCGGCATAGAGGGCTGCTTCTGCCGCTTCCATCAAACGACGGGCTTTGGGGGCAACGTCCCCTACCGCAATGGTGATGCAGGAGTCGCCGTGGAAGCCGTTGTAGTAGGCTCCGGTGTCTACCTTCAGCAGGTCGCCCCGCCGGATGATGTGGCGCTTGCGGGGGATGCCGTGTACCACTTCGTCGTTAATACAGGCACAAATGGAGGCCGGAAACCCGTGATAGCCCTTGAAGCTAGGAGTGGCTCCCATCTCGCGGATGCGCTTCTCAGCGTGGGCATCTAGATCGGCGGTAGACATCCCCGGCTCCACCATGGCCTCAATTTCCTTTAGCACCGTGGCCACAATCTGAGCCGACTGGCGCATAATCTCAATCTCCGCCGCCGACTTCAGCTCTACCCCCCGCACCCGATGGCTGCGCTTGGGTAGGGTAGGGGTGGCCCCATGGCCGGGAATGAGTTTTGCCAAAAAGTTCATAGCGAGAGAGGGAGTGGGAAATCGGGAGTGGGGAGTTGGGTGTCTGACGCCTATGCGACGCCATGCACCACCCACTTTAGTTTAAGGGCACAGCCGCCGCAGAACGCAGATCGAGATGGAGCGGTTGGCCCACCTTGGGTTGCATGACTTGGGTGGCATAGCCTTTTTCTTGCAGCGCGGTTTGCAATGCCTCACTACCCCCAATGGCTTGTAGCAGCGAGATCAGGAAACCACTGTACTGCACTTCTCCAGCATCGGCGGTGGGCAAAATCACCTGGGGTTGCAGCCATTCCGTCAATTCTAGGGCACCCTTTTGGCCGCGAATGATGGGGCCAACTAGGGGCAGGGCCAAATCCAGCACCGGGGTGATGACCACATCAATCGGGCCTTCTTCCTTCAGGCTAGGGGAATGGAAGCCGTGGGGTTCGTAGAAGAGAGCATGACCTGTGGCGGCATCGCGCACAATGTAGCCGTTTTCTACGGTGGTGGGGCCAATGGGGGAACCGGGCACCGCCTGAATGGTGACACTATCCGCCAAGGTAAACCGATCCCCGTGGGCTAGGGCGGTGACCTGGGTGAACCCTAGGGATTGGGCGACTTTGGCAGCACTGGCGGAACCGACCACGGGAATGGCCTTATCCAACACCTTGAGGGTGGGTGGATGGGCGTGATCCTCTAGACCTTGGCTAAGCAAAATGAGATCGATGTTCTCCGGCAGAGAGCGGGGCTGGGGATGTTCTCCCTTAAATAGCCAAGTCTGCTGCCCAAAAACCAACTCCCCCACCAACCAGGGGTCGATGAGAATGCGTCGACCGCCCAATTCAATCAGCCAGGAGTTGCTATCTAGCCAGGTTGCTTCCATTGCCGTTGCCCCGGTTCAAAGGTTTACTCAAAGATTGCTCTAATTGTAAACGAATATTAAGAGCCTGAGAAATGTACGAGGTTGGGGCACACAGGCTGGGGCCGATGAGGGCGCACCGTCAGTAACCTGAGTCTCCAACGCAGGGGGGTGGAGAATTGGATGCAGCTTTGGCCTCAACCCATTCCCCTCTAGCTCGCTGGGTAATGGCGATGCCCTCGTCCCAAGGCCAAAGCCTCCAGATGGTGCTTGATGGCCAGATCCCAACGGCCACAGGTGCGGCAGAGTTTTGCCATCAGCCGCCGTACCCTGGCCTCGAACCAGGCTCCCTCAAAGACGGCTTCCAGGGATTGGCCAATATCCAGCGCCCCTTCATAGCAGGCCAGGGCATACCAGTATTGGTCTTGGGCTTGGTAAGCTCGACCTAGGTCAACCAATGCCAGCGCCTCGCCTACCTCGTCTCGCAGTTCATGGCGGATGGCTAAGACCTGTTCGATATTCTGAACGGCGAGGGCGTAGTGCCCTTGGTAGACATTGATTTGGCCCAGCAGGTGCAGCGCCGCTGCATAGTGTATTTGTCCGTAAACGGTGGTGAATTCCTCTGCGTTAGCAAGGCAATACACGGCAATCTCAGCCCAACGCTGTGCAGCCCCATAGCGATGACGTTGCAGCATCATGGCTCCTAGGTGGCAGCAGGTTTGCCCCAATCCCGCTAGGTTATTGGCCGTCCGAAACTCGGCAATCGCGCTTTTGTAGCAGATCATAGCCTGAGGCCACTGCTCCAGTTGCCAATACAGCAGCCCTTCGGTGCAATGGGCCTGAGCGGTTTTGGACGGTTTAGTGGCACGTTGTAGAGCGGCCACAATCAGGGCCATGGTGGCAACCAGACAATGGCAACATAGCTGAACGCTCATGGCACAACGATGGAATGGGGGCATCCTGACCTATTGCCAGCGCTACAAAAACTATTCACCCGCATTGGGCAAGATTCCTGACCCATACAAAGCTTTTTTTAATCTATGGCGATTGGCTCCAGGCAGAACGATTGAACCTGCATCCCAGGGTTTTGCTCCAGTGCTAAGCAGAGCCTTGAAGAATCTGGTTTTCCTGCAAGCCAAGCCTGAATTTGTAGAAAAGGCTTGATCCCCGTATAATAATTGCCTCACATTCCTTCATCAGGACGCCCTCGCCATGGCCCTTCGTCAACCCAAGCCCTACACCGTATTGATTACGGCGACAGGCAAGGCACCCATTACCCTAACCCTGAATCCTTGGGTGGCGATGGCTACGGGAGCATTGGTGGCAGGGGTGCCGATGGTCACGATTACGGGGTTGGCCTACCACAACTGGAGATTGGCCCAGCAAAACCAGGCGCTCACAGATACGGCCAGTGAGGTATTGACCGAACTCAGCGTTATCGGCAGCGAGATTCAAGTGCTCAAGCATCGGGCCGGAGTATCGGATGTGGAATGGGAGACGCTCTCCCCCGATCCTGAATCGCCCCCCCAGGGTGGACAAGCCGTGGAGGCACCGCCAGAATTGATGTTGGCCACGGCCCAGCGCAAGCTTCCGGCCCTAGAAGCTGTGTTGGCATCGGATGTTCGTCCGGCCCTGGAAGCTACCCTAGATGCCGAGGAAGATCAGCGGGCGGCTTTCCCCGACAGCAAACCCGTAGCCGGGGAGGCAAAGGTAACCTCGGAATTCGGGCTGCGGTCTAATCCCTTTGGGGGCCGGAGCTATGAGGTGCATGAAGGAATTGACTTTGCGGGGCCAGTGGGTCAGCCAATTTTAGCCACCGCCGATGGTGTCGTGGTCAAGGCTGACTATGATCGGGGCTATGGCAACCATGTCAAAATCGACCATGGCTACCACTACGAAACTCTCTATGCCCACCTGTCTCGGATGACGGTGAAATTAGGGGATCGCGTGCAACGGGGAGATGTGATCGGCTACCTGGGCAACACCGGGCGTTCCTCTGGGCCGCACCTGCACTACGGCATTTATGGCAATGGGAGGGCGTTGAACCCCCGCTACTTCCTCAAGCTTGAGGATCACCCCGAAGAGACTCTCTAGGAAACTCCCCAGGGAGGGAAGCAAAATAGTAGGATCGAGAAACCTTACACCTTCAATTCTGGCAAGACCGATCCTATGGGCAGTACTTTTGGGCAGCTATTTCGCATTACTACCTTTGGCGAGTCCCACGGTGGCGGCGTGGGGGTGGTGATTGATGGCTGTCCGCCCCGGCTGGAATTGAGCGTGGAGGAAATTCAGGCGGAGCTAGATCGGCGGCGACCAGGCCAAAGCAAAATTACCACCCCCCGCAAGGAAAGCGACCGCTGCGAAATTCTCTCTGGCGTCTTTCAGGGCAAAACCCTGGGGACGCCCATTTCCATCCTGGTGCGCAACCAAGACACCCGCCCCCAGGACTATAGCGAGATGGCCACCACCTATCGCCCCTCCCACGCCGACGCCACCTACGACGCCAAATACGGCTTCCGCAACTACCAGGGTGGCGGACGTTCCTCAGCACGGGAAACCATTGGCCGAGTGGCGGCGGGGGCCGTGGCCAAGAAAATTCTTCAGCAGGTGGCCGGGGTGGAAATCATCGGCTACGTCAAGCGCATCCAGGATTTGGAGGGCACCGTCGATCCTGAAACCGTCACCCTAGCCCAGGTGGAGAGCAACATTGTGCGCTGCCCCGATGCCGAAGCTGCCGAGCACATGATCGCCCGCATTGAAGCCATCCGCGACCAAGGGGATTCCATCGGCGGCGTGGTGGAATGTGTGGCCCGTGGGGTGCCCATCGGCCTGGGCGATCCGGTGTTCGACAAACTGGAGGCAGACCTAGCCAAGGGCGTGATGTCCCTTCCGGCGAGCAAGGGCTTTGAGCTAGGTTCCGGCTTTGCGGGCACCTTGTTGACGGGCAGCGAACACAACGACGAGTACTACACCGACGAAAACGGCCAACTCCGCACCCGCACCAACCGTTCCGGCGGCACCCAGGGCGGCATCTCCAACGGCGAAAACATCATTATTCGCGCCGCCTTCAAGCCCACGGCCACCATTCGCAAGGCCCAAAACACCGTGACCAACAGCGGCGAAGCCACCGTCCTCTCCGCCCGTGGTCGCCACGATCCCTGTGTGTTGCCCCGCGCTGTGCCCATGGTCGAAGCGATGATGGCCCTAGTGCTGTGCGATCATCTGCTGCGCCACCACGGTCAATGCACCCTGTTTTAAGCGATGACCACCACCACGCCCATTCCATCCCTCAATCAACGCCCACTGCTGCTAGATGTGAGCCATGTTGCCTTGAAGGTGACGCCGGAGGAATTTGACCAACTCTGCGTAGATAATCCCGATCTGCGGCTGGAATTACATCAGAATGGAACCTTGATTGTGATGGCTCCAACGGGTGGCGAGACGGGCAAGCGCAATTTGAATTTAGCCATTGAGGTTGGCACCTGGAATCGCCAAACCAATCTAGGGGAAGCCTTTGATTCATCAACAGGGTATGATTTCACGGCCTTGGGCAGCGGTAAGTTATCCCCCGATGTGTCTTGGATTGAGAAATCCCGGCTGGAAGGTATCGACATTGTGGGGTTTATTCCCGTGGTACCCGACTTCGTGATTGAGCTGCGTTCCGCCACCGATGTCCTTAAGTCTCTGCGAGAAAAAATGCAGGAATACCAACGTCTTGGGGTGCGATTAGGGTTGCTGATTAATCCCCAAGATCA
The DNA here is from genome assembly GCA_040396995.1 of Nodosilinea sp. Classification (GTDB taxonomy): domain Bacteria; phylum Cyanobacteriota; class Cyanobacteriia; order Phormidesmidales; family Phormidesmidaceae; genus Nodosilinea. Next base: position 7,504 of record JBBAWV010000147.1, read on the forward strand.
ACAGGTAGAGGTCTATCGCCTGGGGCAAGCGGTGGCAGTGTTAGAGGCCCCCCCGACGGTGGATTGCGGCGATGTCATGCCCGACTTTAGGCTCAATCTGGGATGGATGTGGTAGCTCTAGTGCGTGGAGATGGTGAAACGTTGTAGTCATCTCCGATCCTGAGCGAGAAAAACCACAGCCTGCGCCACCCCCCTAGAAAGAACCTGATAGACTGAGGCGGGGCAATCTATAGCCCAGGCGCAATGCGATTCATCGGTTCGATTATGATGTCGGATTTTCCTAACGATTTGGCGAACGACTTGACTGACGATTTGGCCAACGACTTATCGGGCGATGATACCGATGTGCCCACCATTCCCGACTTGGCCGCAGCACCGCCCCCCCCCAGTCATGGCCAGGTACAGATCAAAAGTGATGGACTACATCTGTGGCTAGCGCTTCCCCCCGATGTCGATGGGGAGGGAAATACAATTTCCTGGTCGGCGGTTCTACAACAACTGCGCCAGCGCCTAGAGGCCACCACCACGGATCGAGAACCCCAGACAGAACTGTATCTGCAAGGGGGGGATCGCCTACTAGATGTGCGCCAACTCCAGACCCTAACGGAAACCCTGAATGAGTTTGCCCTTATCCTAAAGCGGGTGATCACAAGTCGTCGTCAAACCGCCTTAGCCGCCGTCACCGCTGGCCATTCCGTCGAGCAACTGGCCGCTGTCGATCATCTAGTGCAGTCGCCTCCCCCGGTCGGACGCCCCCAGGCCGATCCCCTCTACCTGCAAACCACCGTACGTTCGGGGGTCGATATTCGCCATGCAGGTACCATCGTCATTTTAGGCGACACCAACCCCGGTAGCGCCCTCCTAGCCGATGGCGATGTGATTGTCTGGGGACGTTTACGCGGCATGGCCCACGCCGGATTTAGCGGCGACCGCAACCGCCGAATTATGGCTCTGCAAATGCGACCCACCCAACTCCGAATTGCCGACCTGATGGCCCGCCCCCCCGCCGACGGCCCCACCGAGGACTGGCCAGAGGTGGCCTATGCTGGCCCCGATGCCATCCGCATTGCCCGCGCCCAAGATTTTGCTAAAACCCAACTCAGCCCCGGCGGTCTGGGGTTTGAGGACACCTAGGAGTAAGGTATTTCGGTCTAGACCAACGTTTTTGCCCCAGTCTAGGCAAAAGTGCAGTCAAGCGGACTTAATCCAATCCATAATAAAAGGCCAAGTTTCCTGACAGATTTGAGTCTGAAAATATCCTCTTGGTAAACTACAGTAACCGTATGATTTTAGGACTTTTACAGGCTTATAAGCTGTTAGTCATCTAAAATGCACTGACTAAATCATCCTAAAAGCCTTATGGCAAGGACTTCAGGGAAAGCTGACATGCATTCAGATGCGGATTAGATTATGCCTGTTTTAGCTAATTTTTAGTTAGCTATTTTCAAAGTCGATATTGTCATAAAGATCGGCGACTTGAATTTGCATGTCAAGTGTATTTAAAGTTAAGGTTAAGGTTGGATCATCGTATTCTGAAAGTAGCCATTGATGGGCGGTAGTTTTTACGTAATGTTCTACATAAACTCGATACTGATCAATTAATAGATATTCACGAAAGGAAGGAATTGTTCGATAGGCAACAAATTTTTCACTGCGGTCGTAATTCTGGATTGATTTTGATAAAACTTCGACGATGAAACAGGGGTTCATCACGGTATCTGTGCGGCCAGTTTGTAACTCTAGTGGCTTGGAAAGAACCATCACATCGGGATAAGTGTAGATGCTCTCACTGGGAATCCAAAGTCTCTGATCTACATAGAATGTGCGATATTCTTTCCCTCTCAGGCCCGATTTTAGGAGAATATATAGATTGCCAGCAATATCATTATGGTTGGGAGTACCGCCAGTCATTGGAACAATATCTCCATTGCGATATTCATTGCGGATTGCTGAATTGACCTCAAGATCGAGGTATTCTTCGGCTGTATAGATTTTTTGGGCCTCAGCTTGCATGATCATGTTAGTCTTACTCCCAAGTCTTCTAGCCGACTTTTAATCCAGGTCGTTTCCGTAGCCGCATTCGTTCCTATCGCCCGTTCTATCTCTGTTTTAGCAATTTCTAGCAGTGATTGGCACTGCTCTCTACCAGTGTAACCCTTAGTTCCTTGCTGCCCAGAATTCTTGTATGGCAAGCATTCTAATAAGTGTCCTACTTTAGTAGATCAGTGCTGCGGATTCAGTATGCCTTTAGTTTTAGCAAGTTTAACGGTGAAGTTGTGCATTGGTCGTCCTTCACTTTGGCGGTCAGCGCGAACCTGTGCCCATTCTCGGCAAAGTGGTTGATCGACCGGAATAACGAGGTAATTCGACAAATATTGCTCTAGCTGTGAAAGGCGGCGATCGCCCCACCGACGCAGAATTGCCCATTGAAACAGTTCAGCAACGGTCATGAATGAAAGTGCAAGTTCCTGCCCACTCAAGAGTGGTAGATAAGAATCGGTGTAGCTGCTACCTTTGAGGATAAAAGAGGCAATGTCAGTATCAATTAATACGAAGCCCATGGGGATTTGCTTGGGCGATCTCTTGGCGCTGCTGGTGCAGGAAGTTCAAAAAGTCTTCAATAGAGTCTTCTGCGGGCTAAAAGTTGGCCTTGAGATCCTTAAAGTTATGGATGGTTCTAGGGGTTTGGGTAGCGCGTAGTTGCTGGAGTGTATGGCCTTGCCAAAACTGGATACTCAATGTTCTAAGGTCAGTTTGGGAGCCTAAAGCTAAGTCGCTTTGGGTGAGGATTTGTA
>JBBAWV010000148.1:0-10267 GCA_040396995.1 Nodosilinea sp.
AAACCGTAGGGGCGAGGTCTCCTCGCCCGCTGATACCGGGGGCAAACAAGTCGGGCTTGGTATTATACCAAAACCGAGCAGCTAGCTGCGGCTGAGGACGTGATCGATGTGGCTAACGACATCCTCTAGGTGGGCGCGGCTGAGGCTATCGAGCAGGCTGGCGTGGCGGCGTTGGTAGGTTTGCAGGGCCGATTGGATCTGCCGGAGTTGCTGACGGGCCAGGATGCGGGCATCGGTGGGGGATCCGGCGGTGGCGGCTTGGGCCAGCCAGTCTAGGAAGGTGGTGGGGTCGGTCGGGTCGGGGGCTAAAAAGTGGGTGAGTAGATCGAGATGGAACCGTTGCAACCCTCGGCGCAGGCTAGAGGCCGGAACGGGGTCGGCAGGGGTAATCCATTCTCCCCAGATGGCCTGCCCCAGACGGTCGAACAGTTCCGCCAGGGTGAGGTGGTCGCCGCTGGTGTGGAGGTCGGCGCTGCTCAGGCGGGACAGCCGATCTCCATAGAGCAGGTCGCTGAGGGTAAGGGCCTGCATCTCTAGCACCCGGTCGTAGAGGGGATAGTCTAGGGGGTATAGGGTGGGGATTTGGCCCTGGTGCCACCAGCGGTCGGGGGCCAACAGGCGTACCAAATCGGGGGAAAGCTGCACAGCATCGGCGGCAAACAGGTGTTGGCTAAGCAGATCCAGGGCACGGCGCTGATCCTCGGCGGGGATAGGCTCGAAGGGGGGCTGTCCCCGCGAACTCCAGGGATCGGTGCGCATAAATCGCTGCCCGCCCACATAGTTCACCATCACCATGGCCTGTTGGAGGTAGTGGTCAAACACCAGGTCTACCCGCTGACGCAGCAGGCCATAGCCTTCACCGGGGTCGAGGGAAAACCAGTTGAGCTTAGCCCAGATGGCTTGGGCCACGGCCATTTGTCCCGCCGCGTAGTCTAGGGGCGTGTGGCTCCAGTCCCAGGGCTTGGACTTGGGATCGATAATGTCGAAGGTGTCTTCGTCCGTGGCGTAGGCCAGTTGGGGGTTACTGCTGGCCCGGTTAGCAATGGCCTGGAGTTCGCGGTGGATAGTCACAGAGTTGAGCAACGGTCGATAGCCATACTCAATGGCCCAAATATCGTAGGCTCCCAGTTGGTGCGGGAAAAAGTCTCCCTGGGATAGTCCGGGCGGCGCAATGTTGGGGGAGAGATAGTCCATGATCGAGGTGATCATGCCCTGGTTGCGGGTGATTTCAGGATCATGGAGTTCCATGGGGGAACGCAGGGCACTGCCCAAAAAGTTGTGGCGGAGCCCCAGCACATGGCCTACTTCATGGGCAGTGAGCACCCGCAGAAAGTCTTGGATGTAGGCGTCTTGGGCCGCATGGCTGGCCAGGGGAGAGCCCAGGGCATCCAGGGCCAAATGGCCAAAGGCAACCTGGTTGAGCCCCTGGAACCCGGCGCAGGTATCCGCCGCATCGGCCAGGGCACCGGGGCCCGTGGGGGGATGCAGCGCCTTGGCCCAGGGCCGCAGACCGGGAACCGTGGCGAGGTCGCCCCCCCGCCGCAGGGTCGATCTGACTAGGGCCGACTGGCAAACCGCCCCCAGGGCCGACGCAGCCGTCCCCCGATCTAGGTTTCCTGCGGTGCCTAGGGTTCGGTATTGCTGGCGGGCATAGCGAACGGCATTGGCATCCAGAATCACATCCGCATCGAGGATTTCTCCGGTCAACGGATTCACCCGTGATGGCCCAAAGCCCAAAACGCCGGAGTTGATGGAATCCGACCAGCGAATCACGTTATAGCGCACGTCTGCCGGATCCCACTGGGCATTGGCAGGCATTTGCTCCACCCGAATCGCCCCCAGAAAGCCCGCCCGCTCAAAGGCCGTATTCCACCAGGCTACCCCCTCCCCGATGGCCGCTCGGTAGTCGGCGGGAATGGTGTTCTCCAGCCAAAACACAATCGGCTGCTTGGGGGGAGACAGGGCCGCCGTGGGGTCTTGTTTTTCCAAATGCCAGCGGTGAATGTAGCGCACCATGGGATCCACCGCCCGGTTAGCGGCACGATAGGCGGTAATGAAGTAGCCCACCCGCTGATCCGCCGGACGGGACTGAAAGCTGGAATGGCCCGCCAGAACCGATAAACTATGGCGCACTCGCAGGTTGGCCCCTCGCGCATCCGGCAGACTGCTGAAACCACCCCACCAGAAGGCATCCATGGCATCGCCGCCGCCGCTTAGCCCCAGCACCGTCTCCATCTCCAGGTTTTCAGGAAAGACTTGCAGCACCCCCAGGTAGGACAGAGCGGGGTTGACGGTGTAGAGGTCGGTGAGAGCGGGCAGATTATCGACCAAGTTGGCCGGATCCTGGTTAATCAAAAAATCGGCCAAATCGATCAGCATTTCGCCGCTATCGGGGTGACGGCTGAGAATGGGCACCGCAAACAGCACCGAGTCGCTAAAGGAATCCGCTAGGGTGCGACGATTGGGAATTTGGTTCTGGTCATCCCGAAAAAAGAGGTTGGGCACCACCACCTGAAGCCGCTGTCCGGGAACCTCGCGGAACTGCAACACCAAGCCATCATTGACAGGCCAGCCCCGAAATATCCCAGCCTCCCCCACCCCAGAAGCCAAGGTGGAAATCAACAGCAGGTTTTGGTTCAGTTGGTCGGGCCGCAGCCCCAGCATCGCCTGGTGAGTACTCGGCTGTTGATACAGCCTAAACAGCCCCTCGGTCACCGTAAAGCCCTCGGTCACCTCTGCAAAGGGCTTTGGGCCATCATCCGCCTCATTCTCCGCCAACCCCAATCCCGCCTGGGCCAAACCCTTCGACGACCACAGCACACTCACGAGCAAGCCACAGAGGAGAATCAGGCCCAGTCGAATCCAGCGTCTGTTCACCACAACCCCCACAGGTCTTTCGCAATGCCTAAGGCCGGGTTCCCCGCTCAGCCTGGGCTCAAGCCCCTGGCCAACCGTGGAAACCCGCATTTTGCCTTACTTTAGCGCCTTTGCCTAGGGTTGGAACATCGTCCCCAGGATTCAAGGAAGATAGAGTTCAGCTAGGTCTTAGGCTGGCTGAGCAACGCCTGAATGATCCGCCGGGATGCCCGGAAATTGGTTTGTTGTAATTGCGCTAGGGTTTCAGCGAGGTCGATCCGTCCTTGAGTTGCAGCAGCATCCAAAATCCCAAGGGTGCCGATGATGGCAATACCACGGCTTTCAGCAACTCGACGTCCCAATCGTTCATCGATCAGGAGCAGATCGGCGGGTAACGTTTGAGCCAGGGTGATTGCGGCCTGTTCTCCAGGGTCAAGACTGTTAAGGGTTGCATCCGTTACAGGAACAGCTTGAACCGTAAGCCATGAAGGGGGATTTGTGATCCATTGCCGAAGTCTTGGAGGGGCATTTGGATCAAGCATTTCATGGTAAACCGGAGCAGGAATAATGATCTTCTGAAATAGGAGAGGCAGCAGATCAATTTGGTTAATCAGCAGCAGATAGTTGATGGGAGAAGTATCCGCAACAACGATCATGAAAGGCGATGGGTAGGCTTTGATTGTAGCTGGCGAAAGGTAGTGCGATCATGCTCTAAATCGGCTTCGTTGTAATGTAAATCAACATGGTGTTGCTTCAAAAAAGCATCTACCGCCCAGCGAGAGGGTAAGCCTAGCATTTGACCCACTTCAGCACGGGTAATTTTTTCTCCCTGGTAAGCTTGTATGGCTAGGGCTACCAAGATTTCGTGGGGAAGTTGGGTCAGATCAAAATGCTGAAGGAGTTCTTCGGGTAGATCTAGGGTGATTTGCATCGGGTAGACTCCGTGCTTGCTCAAGGATTCAATGTATCACTGACACTTGGGTATCGAACGTCTCCCACGGTTTGGGCGATGGGTTTAAAAGCACGTCAAGACGTAATGATTCACTCCCCCCCGCTAAACCGATACAACCCTTGATCCCTCGTTCAAAGGTAGGGGGGGATGTGAACGGTTACCGTCAAGGCAGCCTGGATTGTCTTCAATGATAGCCGCTAGCATCCGTGAAACGCCAGCTAACGAAGGGATAGCCATGCTGCGATCAATTCAACCCGCTAGAGGATAAACCAACCTGAAACCCCTAGGATGAAAGACAGATCCGTACAGCCAGTTCGAGTCACGGTGGAAGATGGCCTCCTCCCCTCCTGATCGCCAACGGGTGATTGATTATGCCCTGCGCCTGGGGTTTCATCGGGTGGGCATTGCCACCGTGGACGACGTGCCCAGCCCAGCGGAACAAACCGCTGCCGCCCATCTTCAGCAGTGGCTTAACGAAGGCTATCAGGCGGATATGGCTTGGATGGAGAGCCCCAAACGGCAAGACGTTCGCGAGGTTTTGCCGGGGGTGCGATCTGTGATTAGTGTGGCCCTCAATTACTACACCCCCCACCGCCACTCCGATGACCCCGCCCACGGCAAAATTTCCCGCTATGCCTGGGGGCGAGACTATCACCGGGTGTTGCACAAACGGCTGAAGACCTTGGCCACCTGGCTGGAGCAGAAAACCCAGGCGGCGGGCCATGCTATCCAAGTTCGCTACTATGCCGACACTGGCCCCATGCAGGACAAATTTTGGGCCCAGCAGGCGGGGCTGGGTTGGGTGGCCAAAAACGGCAATGTGATTACCCGACAGTACGGATCCTGGGTATTCTTAGGCGAACTGCTGACCACCCTGGATTTAGCGCCAGATCGGCCCCACACTAACCACTGCGGCACCTGCACCCGCTGCCTAGATGCCTGCCCCACGGGCGCGATTACCCAGCCCTACGTGGTGGATGCTAACCGCTGCATCGCCTATCACACCATCGAAAACCGGGCCGACACCCTGCCGGAAACCATCACCCCCCACCTGCACAACTGGGTGGCCGGGTGTGACATTTGCCAGGAGGTTTGTCCCTGGAATGTGCGCTTTGCCCAACCCACCGATGTGGCAGAATTTCAGCCCTATCCCCACCACCTCGCACCTTCCCTGGCGGAACTGGCCCATCTTTCCGAGGCCGACTGGGACGAACGCTTTCGGGCCTCGGCCCTGCGACGGATTAAGCCCGCCATGTGGCGACGCAATGCCCAGGCCGCACAGCGGCCTAACCCCACCGCCGATGGATATCCCCTCGACAGCAGGAACCAGGATCCGTAAATCGCAAAATAAATCGCAAGATAAATCGCAAAGCCCCCCGCAGCCCTCACCCCCAGCCCCTCTCCCAGGATGGAGAGGGAAGCCGGAAGCGTTTCAACTAAGCATGGGTTGGGTTTGTTCGGCCAGCCAGGTGAGGTAGGCCGTTGAACCCGCCACAAGGGGCAGAGCAAGGATTTCCGGGACTTCGTAGGGGTGGTGTTGGGTGATGAACTGGGCCAGGTCATCGAAGCGTCTGAGGTCGGTTTTGAGGGTGAGCTGCCATTCCTGGTCGTGGTGAAGGGTGTGCTGCCAGCGATAGACCGACTGCACGGGGGCAAGGCTCACGCAGGCGGCAAGGCGAGCTTCCACGAGCTTTTGGGCCAGGGCTTGGGCGTTGGCTTCGCTGTCGATGGTGACGAGCACGAGGCCGAAGGGTTGGCCAGGGCGAGTAAGGGAATCGATCATGGCATTGGGAGCGGGTAAGGGCGAGATCAAGACTGGCCAGGGAATTTCCCCCTAAGGTACCAACAGACTGGGGCAAATGGGCCTATCCATGGGGCCACGTCCAAAATCGGGCCACTTCATCGGGCCACTTCATCGAGCCGCATCCAACCGCTGGATTGAGAATGAGGACCAACCGACTAGGCAAGCCCGCCCCCCTGCGCTATTGTTGGGGCGATGGTTGGGTGGAGGTAGAGCCATGGCTGACAAACAATCTGGCGGTTTTTGGGGTGGTTTGGTGATCGGCGCTGCGGTTGGTGCGGTGACGGGTCTGCTGCTGGCTCCTCGGACTGGGCGCGAAACCCGCAAAATTTTGAAGAAATCCGCCGATGCCTTGCCGGAGCTGGTGGAAGACCTGGCCACCTCCGTACATCTCCAGGCGGATCGACTGTCGGAAACGGCCCTAACCAACTGGGAACATACCCTCGTGCGGCTACGGGACGCCATCGCCGCCGGACAAGCCGCCAGCCGCCAAGAATATGAGCACCTCACCCAAGCGGCCAGCGTTGCTCACCCCCCCGATGGCGACGAAGCGCTAGAGGACCGCTGACAGCATTTCCTTCCTCTCTCCCGTAACAAACTTCCCCCAGTAACCACTGTCTAGAAGCACTGTCTAGGAGCCCGACGTTGTTCGCTGATCCGCTCTTTTGGCTGGCCCTATCTCTATTCTTGGTCGCTGTTAGCGTGACGACAGTGCTATTGATGGCCGTGCCTGCCCTGCAAGAACTCATCCGGGTTGCCCGCAGTGCAGAGAAACTGCTGGATACCCTAGACCGAGAACTGCCCCCCACCCTCGATACCCTGCGCCGCACGGGATCTGAAGTGACCGATTTAACGGACGAACTTCAGCAAGGGGTGCAGAGTGCAGGCCGATTGATTGGGCAGGTCGATGAAGGCATTACCTCCACCCGTCAGCAGGTGAAAACCTGGAACCATGGATCCCGCAGCCTGTGGGTTGGGGTGCAGGCGGCTTGGCGGGTCTGGGCTAGGCCCAGCCCACCCAAACGTCCCAGGCCCAAGAAACTGGGCCATCGCCGATCAGCCCTCACAGAGGTGCGCCCCCCAGCCCCCTCGGAAAGTCGGTCTAGGGAGACCGAGGGGGATTAGGTTGCCCCAAAAAACTCCCCCGAAGCCGGAAGGGAAAATGAGTGGGATGTAAATAAGTGTAAACAAAGTTATAGTCTAGATTAAGATCCAGGCACCTATCGTCGAGTGATCCTGTTCCACCTCTCGGTGCGCCATGGGGACGGGGCAAGGGCACTCCATAGCGTCCTTCTTGTTCCAGCCTTCCTGAGTGAGTACCTATGAGACAAGCTTTAAACGTTCTTTTGGTTTGCATCGTTAGCCTCTGTGTGTGGCTGCCCATGGCTCCCGCCCACGCCTACGACAACCCGGAACTCTTGCCTGAGGAAGAGACCGCCATCATTGATTTGGCCAAGTCGCTTACCCCTCGCCAAGAGGAAGACCTTAATACTCGTATCTCAGACTTTGAAACGGAAACAGGCTGGAAATTGCGCGTACTCACCCAATACGACCGCACCCCTGGTCGGGCGGTGAAAGACTTTTGGGGCTTAGATGACCGTAGTGTGATGCTGGTGGCCGATCCTCGCGGCGGTAACCTGTTGAACTTCAGCGTGGGCGATGCGGTGTATGACCTGCTGCCCCGCACCTTCTGGATTGAGTTGCAAACCCGCTACGGCAACCAATTCTTTGTGCGCGAAAATGGCGAAGACAACTCAATTATGAGCGCCCTGGAATCCATCGAAACCTGTCTGCGCCAGGGCGGTTGCAACGTGGTGCCCGGTCTGCCCCAGGAGCAATGGGTGTTAACGCTGATAACCTCCATCGTCGGTGGTGTGGTCTGTGGCTTTGCCGCCCATCCTCGCAAGCCCGGTCAAATTTTGGCTTGGCAGTGGGTGCTGATCTTCTCACCGCTGTGGGGCATCCTGTTCCTGGCCTTTGGCATTGGCCCCGTGATTACCCGCACCAGCGATTGGCTTCCCCTCACCCGCAACGTGGCTGGTTTCTTCATCGGTGCCCTGGTGGCCTATCTCACGCCCTCCTTCAACAGCCCCTCCAGCACATCGGAAACCTAGATTTTGGAACCTAGATTTTGGGGCGCAATAGGGTAGGCATCTGACCTGTCCTGAAGGCCATGGATACCGCCAAGATGGCTGTTCTACGATAATCATCTCTAGCGGTGGGTGCTGGCTTAGCATCCACCGTTTATTTTTTGGACGCTGCAAATTAAATTTTGGACGCTATGGATCGGGCCACGGATGAGGGCTGCGGGTTGGGTTGGCGGGGAAACCTGGGAGACATCGGCCATGAGCGGGGCGTCAACGATTACCCTAGATGAAGTTGCCCAATGGTTTGCTATGCCATCGCCCTCTACCCCTCGCCTTGGCCCCACGGATGCCATCGCGACCGAAAAGACGATTTACCATGACAGCCGTCTGGATCGCCTATTTATCTGGCTGTTTCGGCGCAAAATGGCCAGTGCCCTAGGGCAGCGGGATGTGGGCCAGGGCTATGGCGGCTTTGTCACCCTATCCAAGCAGATTGTGCAGGGGCGCAATGCCCAAGAACAGCAGGCTTTGGTGGCGACCGTGCTGCGTTCCTTGGTGCCAGCCCCGGTGCTGTGGCTGATTCGCACCCTATTTTCCCCCACTCGCCTGGTGTGTGAACTCAATGCCTGGTTTGCGACCCAACTTTTTGAGTGGTTGGTCGGCCCCTGCGAAGTGACCGAGGTGGAGATCACCACCGAGGACGGCACCCAGCGACGGCAGCGCAGCGGGGTTCACATCAAAAAATGTCGCTATTTAGAAGAAAGTCAGTGTGTGGGCCTGTGTGTGAACCTGTGTAAACAGCCCACCCAGCGTTTTTTTACCGAAGATTTCGGCATTCCCCTCACCATGACGCCCAATTTTGAAGACTTTAGCTGCGACATGGTCTTTGGCCAAGCCCCACCCCCCCTAGACACCGAAACGGCCTATCAACAGCCCTGCCTCGTCCAACGTTGCGAATTAGCCCCCCCCGAACCACGCCCCTGTCCTAAGGTTCGCCTTTAACCCCTAACGCCCCCAACCTCGCCGCCCATTCCCCCCTTCAGCCCCATTATGGAGACAGTTGCTTCTCTGGCCCTGCCCCCTCCTCAACCCGATGGTCTGTGCTAGATTGGGCGTAATTAGCTGCAAGATCATTTCCCATGACTATCGCAAAGCGAGGACTGATGTTAGGTGCAACCGCTCTAGCCGTAGCCGCTGTAACCGTGACTGGGGCAGGCATCCATCTGTCTCAAAGCAAGGCGTTCTTTGAGGAAAGCCCAAAGGAACTGATTGACGAAGTGTGGCAGCTAATTGATCGCAACTATGTCGATGCTACCTTTAACCAGCTTGACTGGGAAGCCGTGCGCACCGAGTTTTTAGGTCGCGAATATGCCGATCAAGAATCCGCCTACGCCGCCGTGCGGGAAATGCTGGAACAGCTTGAGGATCCCTACACCCGCTTCATGGATCCCGAAGAGTTTCGCAACATGCAGATTGACACCTCCGGGGAATTGACCGGGGTGGGCATTCAAATTTCCCAGGACGAAGAAACCAAGGAAATTGTGGTGGTGGCCCCCATCGAAGATACCCCAGCCTTTGAGGCCGGAATTCGTTCCCAGGACGTGATCCTAGAAATTGATGGCGAACCCACCGAGGGCATGGAACTCAACGATGCGGTCAGCCGTATTCGTGGCCCCGTAGACTCTGAGGTAGTGCTCACCATTCGCCGGGGTGAGGAAACCTTAGAAGTGTCCATTACCCGCGCCCGCATTGAGATTCATCCCGTTCGCTACAACGTGCAAACGGGGCCAGAGGGGCCAGTGGGCTACATTCGCCTCACCCAATTTAGCGCCAACGCCGCCACTGAAATGAGCGACGCCATCCAAGACCTTGAATCCCAGGAGGTAACGGGCTACATCCTTGACCTACGCTCCAACCCAGGCGGTTTGCTCTACTCCAGCATCGACATTGCCCAAATGTGGCTGGACGAAGGCACCATTGTCTCCACCGTAAACCGCCAAGGGGTGGTGGATGAAGAAGTGGCCAGCAGCCGCGCCCTCACCGACAAACCCCTCGTGGTGATTGTGGATGGTGGTTCAGCCAGCGCCAGCGAAATCCTCTCCGGAGCACTGCAAGATAATCAGCGGGCGGTGTTGGTGGGAACACGCACCTTTGGTAAGGGCTTGGTGCAGTCTGTCCGCAGCTTGGCCGATGGCTCCGGGGTAGCGGTGACGGTGGCCAAATACCTCACCCCCAGTGGCCGAGACATCAACAAGCACGGCATCGACCCCGATATTGCCGTTGAACTCACCGACGAACAACGTGAGCAACTCGCCTCAGAACGCGACCTCATTGGCACCGTAGACGATCCCCAATACTCGGCGGCTTTGGATGTGCTAGTGCAGGAAATTCAGGAAGCCCGCGCTGGCAATAATGTCACCGCTGCCCCAGCCAACTAACATCACCTGCGATCAACCCCTAGAACCTCGGTTTCTTCGAGAAGCCGAGGTTCTCTTCTGCTAGCAGCTTCAGTAAGCCTCATACCAAATCCTAATCGAATAACCCCGATTCCCAGCCCAGCAAACCGTAGGG
>JBBAWV010000149.1:0-10247 GCA_040396995.1 Nodosilinea sp.
CCCTACGGTTTGCTGGGCTGGGAATCGGGGTTATTCGATTAGGATTTGGTATGAAACAGAATAAGCCCTATGCGAGGGATTGCAAGCACGAGGCTTTAGAAGTTTGATCGCTCCGAGAAACCGGGCTTCTAATCCGGGTAAATAGCTTATGCTGAAGGCTTGGATTGGTCAGACTATCACCCCTCAAATTTGCGCTAGCCGCTCCATGGTGTTGCGATTACCTGTTCATAGGCATCCCCAGCGCGCTCCCAGGTGAAGGTGGATTCGATGAGTTCGCGCCCCCGCTGGGATAGGGTGGCCCGCAGGTCGGCATCGTCGAACAGGTGGCCAATGGCATTCACATACTCGGCGGTGGAATTGGCTCGCAGTGCCCGCTGGGGTTGGCCTACGGCCAGTCCTTCCAATCCTCGGTCACTGGCGACTACGGGCACCCCCGCCGCCATGGCCTCCAGGGTTTTGTTTTTAATGCCAAAGCCAATCCGCATCGGCACCACACACACCGTCGCCCGATGCAGATAGTCTGCCACCGAGGGCACCCGACCCGTGACCACCACCCCAGGTTGCTGGGCCAAAGCCTGGACAGCGGCGGTGGGTTTGTTGCCCACGAGATAGAGGGTGGCCTCTGGGTAGTGCTGGCGCAGGGGCGGCAGAATCTCCCTAGCCAGGTATTGGGCCGTATCCACATTGGCGATGTAGTCCATAGCTCCCACAAACACTAGGCTGTGGCCACCGGGGTCGGCACTGCGGTAGGGGAACGCCTCCAAATCCACCCCATTCGGCACCACATGGAGGGGCGTTTGGCCTGCGATGGGTTCAAAAAAGCGGCGATCTTCCTCGGTGGTAATCACTAGGTCAGAAAACTTTTTCACATACTGCCCTTCGTAGCGGCGCATTAGGCCCAGGTTGAGGCGATCCCGCCAGGGCTTTTCGGCGGTGCCCGTTTCGAGCTGGTTCAACAATGTGCCGTAGAGGGAACTGTGGATATCCACCACCACCTTGCCCACCCGTTGGCGATAGCTAGGCCGCACAAAGCCTTCATTAACGCTGTGTTCGCAGGTGATGGCATCGCACTGGCCGCTCGTCACCCAGTCCTCAATCCAGGCTTGCATCTCTGGCACCATCAAATATGTGGTGCTGGGGGGGGTGCCCGTAGCCAAAAAGCTGGCAAAGCGGCTGATTTTTCCCACCGTCCCTCGCTTCAAATCGGCAGGATTGGGCTTCGGAAAACACACCAGTTGGTCCACATAGCCCCGCAAAGCTGCCACATCGGCCTCGCTTACCTCCGGTGAGGTTTGGGTAACGAGGGTGACGGCATGGCGCTGGCTAAGGTGCTTTAGCAGGTAAAAGGTACGCACCTGTGTTCCCCCCAGGGTGGGCGGGTAGGGAAACGTAGCAGAAATCATTAAAAGGCGCATGGGGAGTCAGGAGTCGGGAATCGGGAGTCGGGGGCTTTATGACCAGGCAGGATTTTGGCGGCCTTGGGCTTTTCTGCCCCATCAGGCGAAATCAGGGCAGTTGGGCAATATCGCGGGCCTGGGGAGGCAGTTGGGCCTGCTGTTGGCCTTGGTCATAGGCGTGGCTACACCATAGGTCGAGGGGTGTGGTGGCGAAATCGACCCTGGTAGCTTGGCCTATCAGGGCTTTAAGGGTTGCTTGGGGTAGTTCCTTGAGCCCCCAGCGCAGTAGGCGATAGCGCACGATTCCGGCGGTGAGGGGGCGCATGAGGGCAATTCCATGGAGGTCGTGCAGATAGCGGCTGGAGCAACCATAGCGGTACCACTGGCGGCGCAGTTCCTTGAGGGTGCGGCGATGGCGGTGGTAGATGATGGCCTGGGGCGCAGAGGCCAACTGCCAAGCGGTTTGTTGCTGTACCCGCCAGCAGAAATCGGCATCGCCCCCGGTGGTGAGGTAGGGCCGAAATAAACCCACCTGCCGAAAAATTTCGGCCCGCACCGCCAAATTTGCCGTTTGGCCATAGGGCAAAAAGGCATGGTGCAGGGTGTTTTCCTGGGATAGGGTACCCTGGCGTTCGGCATAGCGCTCTAGCCAATGCTGACTGGGCAGGGCTTGAATTCCCCCCGCCACTAGGCCAATGGCGGGATCGGCAAAGGGCTTGACCAGTTCCTCTAGCCAGGTGGGTTCGGGGTAGCAGTCGGCATCGGTGAAGGCGAGGATTTCCCCAGTGGCGGCGGCAATTCCGGCATTGCGGGCGGCGTAGGAGCTTTGAATGTCGGCATAGGTGAGGGACTGAGGCCGGATTCCTTGTTCGGCGGCTTGGGCCGCAGCGGTCTGCAACAGTTCCGGTGTGCGGTCTTGGCTCCCGTTGTCCACCAGCCAATAGTCCACCCGGTCGGCAGAATAGGTCTGGGCCATCAGACGCGCTAGCAGATTGGGCAAATCTTCCTCACCGTTGTAGATAGGCACGATGACCGAGACCGTTGGACTCCCTAGGAGGACAGGATCAGAGGGCAGGGAAGATGGGGGCATAACAAGGGGCCACTTGAGGACTCACTCGCCCTATTATGCCCATCCCGCCTACCAGATGACGCGCCCTGGGGTGAGAAAGGGCCATGGCGAGTTTTATCCCAAAAAGACGGGTTTGTTTCAAAATATAAACACCTGGGTTGCCAAGGGTGCTGTTGCACTGGGCCAACATGGGATCCATTCTCCTTCACAGCGAGCCACAGCGGGTATGACGCAAGCCTTTTCTGAACCGAACACCGTTTCTCCTTTATCCGTCCCTGCCGATTGGGCCATGGCGACCAACGGTCACACCGCATCGAACTCGGAGAAACCCCTCAGCCCCTTTGTAGCGCGGCACCTGGGGCCAACGACGGCGGAACAGGCGGCGATGCTGGCGGAACTGGGCTATGGCTCACTGGAAGACCTCATGGCCGCGACGGTTCCCGCTGCGATTCGGCTTCAGCAAAATCTAGACTTGCCGAGCGGCTTGGATGAGGCCGCAGCCCTAGCCAAGCTGAAAGCTCTGGCCAGCCAAAATCAGGTGTGGCGGTCGTACCTGGGCTTGGGCTATGCCAACACCCTCACCCCCGGCGTAATTCAGCGCAATGTGCTAGAAAATCCCGGTTGGTACACCCAATACACCCCCTACCAGCCGGAAATTTCCCAGGGTCGCTTGGAAGCGCTGCTGAATTACCAAACCCTAATTACTGACCTGACCGGGATGGAAATCGCCAACGCTTCCTTACTAGACGAGGGCACGGCGGCAGCGGAAGCCATGACCCTGGCCTTCAACGCCCGCAAGAAAAAGGACGCAACCACCTTCTGGGTGTCCGAAGCCTGCCACCCCCAAACCATCGACGTGGTGAGAACCCGCGCCATTCCCCTCGGCATTGATGTGGTAGTTGGGGATCATCGAACCTTCGACTTTGCCACCCCTGTCTTCGGCGTGCTGCTGCAATACCCCGCCACCGATGGGGCCATCTACGACTACGAAGCCTTCATCGTCCAGGCCCACACCGCCAATGCCCTAGCCACCGTCGCCGCCGACCTGCTCAGCCTCACCCTGCTGCGGCCCCCTGGGGAATTTGGCGCGGATATTGTGGTGGGTAACAGCCAGCGGTTTGGCGTGCCCCTGGGCTATGGTGGCCCCCACGCAGCTTTCTTTGCCACCCGCAACGCCTTTGCCCGCAAGCTGCCCGGTCGTCTAGTCGGCGTTTCCAAAGACAGCTACGGTGCCCCCGCCCTACGCCTAGCGTTGCAAACCCGTGAGCAACACATCCGCCGCGATGCCGCCACCAGCAACATCTGCACCGCCCAAGTGCTGTTGGCGATCATGGCCAGCATGTACGCGGTCTACCACGGGCCGGAGGGGCTGAAAGCCATCGCCAGCCGCATTCACCAGCGGACTCAAACCCTAGCCCAGGCGCTAACTGAAGCCGGATTTACCCTCGGCAGCGAACCCTATTTCGATACCCTGCGCGTCACCGTCGGCAATCAGCAAGCCGCTATCCTGCAACGCGCCACCGCCCACCGCATCAACCTGCGCGTGGTAGATAGCGACACCCTGATCGTCGCCCTAGACGAAACCGTCACCGATCAGGATCTCCAAGACCTAATCACCGTCTTTACCGGAAAGCCCCACGCCCCATTCCTTCTGGGCGAGGAGACCTCGCCCCTACCCCACGCCCCACGCCCCACGCCCCACGCTCGCACCAGCCCCTTCCTCACCCATCCCACCTTCCACCGCTACCACAGCGAAACTGAGATGCTGCGGTACCTGCATCGTCTGCAAGCCAAGGATTTGTCTCTGGCGACGGCGATGATTCCCCTGGGGTCTTGCACCATGAAGTTGAACGCCACGGCGGAGATGATCCCCGTCACCTGGCCGGAGTTTGGCCAAATTCACCCCTTTGCCCCGGCGGATCAGGCCCAGGGCTATCGACAGTTGTTTACGGATTTGGAAACCTGGCTGTCGGAAATTACCGGGTTTGATGGCGTGTCTTTGCAACCCAACGCCGGAGCCCAGGGGGAATACGCCGGATTGTTGGTGATTCGGGAATACCATCAACAGCGGGGCGATACCCACCGCAACGTGTGTCTGATTCCCCAGTCGGCCCACGGCACCAACCCTGCCAGTGCGGTGATGGCGGGGATGAAGGTCGTCCCCGTGGCCTGCGATGGGGAGGGGAACATTGACGTAGCCGACCTGGAAGTCAAAGCCATCCAGCACAGCGACAACCTAGCCGCCCTGATGGTCACCTATCCCTCCACCCACGGCGTATTTGAGGCGGAAATTGCCCGTATTTGCGCGATTATCCACACCCACGGTGGCCAGGTCTATATGGATGGGGCGAATATGAACGCCCAGGTGGGCCTCTGCCGTCCGGCGGACTTTGGCGCGGATGTCTGCCACCTTAACCTGCACAAAACCTTCTGCATCCCCCACGGTGGCGGTGGCCCTGGGGTTGGCCCGATTGGCGTAAAGGCGCACCTGGTGCCCTACCTGCCGGGGCATAGCTTGGTGCATGGGGTCGGCGGCGACCAGGGGATTGGAGCGGTGACCTCCGCCCCCTGGGGCAGCGCCAGCATTCTGCCGATTTCCTGGATGTACATCGCCATGATGGGGCCGCTGGGCCTGAAACGGGCGACGGAGGTGGCTATCCTCAACGCCAACTACATCGCCAAGCGCCTAGAAGGCCATTACGACATCCTCTACACCGGGCAAAATGGCCGCGTTGCCCACGAGTGCATTCTGGACGTGCGCCCCTTCAAAAAGTCCGCCGACATTGGCGTGGAGGACGTGGCCAAGCGCCTGATTGACTACGGCTTCCACCCGCCCACCATGTCTTGGCCGGTGGCGGGCACGCTGATGGTGGAACCCACGGAAAGCGAATCCCAGGCAGAGCTGGATCGTTTTTGTGACGCCATGATCGCCATCCGCGAGGAAATCCGGGCCATCGAAACTGGAAAGGCTGATCAAGAAAACAACCTGCTGAAAAATGCGCCCCACACAGCGGCGGATCTGGTATCCGACTGGAACCGTCCCTACGACCGCGCCCAGGCCGTTTTCCCCACGGAATTCTGTCGTAGCGCCAAATTCTGGCCCGCCGTGAACCGGATTGACCAAGCCTATGGGGATCGCAATCTGGTGTGCTCCTGCATTGGCATGGAGGCCTACGGCGACAGCTAACTCAACCAGAGATCCCTCGCGAAATGGGGTAGCGGTCTATCGGAGTGCCCCTGCCCCTAGCCACATCGTAACCTTTCGCAATAATCGACGATCCGTCTTTTGCCTCCGATGGCCCAGCCACCGACAATGCTGGGCGAGTGCAATGAGATACGGGTCATAGATTCCTATGCGAAACCTTGCTTGGTTAAAAGCCTTCGCCCTTCTAGCGGTCGGTGTTGTCCTCGGCGGATCCCTGGGACAACACCTGGCCACCGCCTCTCCGGGCAACCATCCACCGCATTCCAGCCCAGCCCAACCCCACAACCAGCCTTCGACCCCCAATCAACCGTCCGATCAGCCTTCGGATCATTCCCCGGATCAGACCGATCACCCCGCTATTCCCTCCAACGGACACCACCACGACACCCTAGAGATTCCAGCAGGGCAACCCGTTCCCACGGTGCAGATTGTGGTGCATCCCGATGCAGTGCAGGGCTGGAACCTAGAGATTCAGACCTCCCACTTTCGCTTTGCCCCAGAGCTGATTAACCAAACCAACCAACTCGGCACGGGCCACGGTCATCTCTATATCAATGGCGAAAAACAGGGGCGAATTTATGGCCCTTGGCTGCACCTGGCGCAGCTTCCCCCAGGGCCAAATACCATTACCGTAAGCCTCAATGCCAACGGCCACGAAGCCCTCACCTACAACGGCCAGCCTATTGCTGCGACCGTAGTGATTGAGGTGCCGGAGTAGATCCGGTTGCCCTAGGGAATTATACGGTTTCAGAGGGTGGCCGATGGCCCTGCTCGAAGGCAAAGCGCACCAGTTGAGAATGGTTGTCGAGGCTCAGCTTGGTCAACATATTGCTGAGGTGGGTTTGCACCGTGCGGGGGCTGAGGTTGAGGTGTTCGCCGATTTGTCTATTCGTAAAGCCCTGCACCACCTCCCAAAACACCTTGGCCTCGGCGGGAGTGAGGGGTAGGGAGATATTAAACTGGGAGAGTCGCCCCATGTTCTTTGCCCATGCGAGCCCGCATTGATCAGGACGTTCTCTACCTGCACCAGGACGATGTACCCCCGTATAAAAAGTCCGGTTCGGTGGTGCGAAATAGCTACTTTTGGGCGTTGCGATCTATTGCGGATCGGGCGTTGTTTAACCAAGATTGGGAATTTGCCGATGAGGTTTGGCCTGCCCTGACCCGAATGCTGACCAGCTTTGCCGAGTCGGGCTATTTGGGCTATGGCGAAACTGTCCTGGAATTTGCCGAGGATGCCGAAATCCCTGCGATCCTCAAGCCCATGGCCACCTGGGTCATCCCAGAGGACGATGAGGACGAGCCCTAGTTATGAGCCCCCATCCACCGATGGCGGCATCAACCAAGCCCACATAACGCAGGGAGATGCCGTAGGGCGCTGAGGTACTAGGGCTGACGGCAAATGCCAAACACCGAGGTAAACCCGTGTAGGAAGGTCGTGTTACCCACGGGGCCAATTTCGCCGCCACAGAAAAAGCCCCCCAAGGGCACCGGGCCAAGGTATTGCTGAAACAGGCCAGAGTCAAAATTAGGGGATTGGTAGAGTCCCTCCCCTCGGCCCATGCAGGTAAACATCAGGGCTCCGGCGGGGGCGGTGGTTTGGCCCCGTTGATAGTTGCCCAGCCAATAATCCAGATCTTCGGCGGAGGTGCGGGCATCGCGTAGGTGGAACTGGATGCGCTGCCCCGGTCGCACCCGGTCGCCTACCGCAATGGCCCCGGCCTTGGGATCGACCCCCAACAGGGTCCGAATCAGAAAATCGCCTTGGTTGAGGGTAATCTTAAAGCCATCCTGGGCAATGCCGATGAAGAGGGAATTCTGGGCCAGTTTGCGATCCGCCTCGCTGAGGGTTTGAATCAGCCCTTGCAACACCTCCAGGGGCGGGCGTTCTCCTTCCTCATGCTCTGGATCGCTGAGGCCAAGGACGATATTCCGTTCCGCTTGGCTCACTTGGTAGGCAGGGCCAATAGGGCGGCAACCCTGGGCCACAATGGCATCCAGCACAATGGCACCGGACAGGGCCACCCCGACCACGCCCTCGCTGTGGAGGGTGCGGTGACAAAACAGTCCGCTCTGGCGGTTAAAGCCATCCACGCTGGCTAGTCCACCCACCTTAACCGCCCCAGGATAGGCAAAATCTAGCCCCTGGAGCAGGTCGTTAACGCTGGCCGAAAAAGGATCCGCCAGCAGAATAAATTGGGGATTTGTCGCGGGATCGACACCAATCAGGTCAATCCAGGTATTGGGGGGGCTGTCGAGATCGGGCAGGTCGTCGCTGGACAGGTGGAAGGGCTGCACCGTCACCCCTGGCAGACGCGCCACCATGAGGCTGAGGGCCGGAGCCGATTCTACCTCCGCCGCTTCCTCATCGGTCGCCATCCCCACCACGCCACCACCGCTACACCCCACCAACATGGGCATGGGCCACCGTTCTTGCAGCAGCGGCAACAGACGGGGAAATTCGCTGGTAAAGGCCGAAGAAATAAACACCAAGCCCAGATCCGGTGGCCCATCAAAGCTGGCCTTGAGGCGATCCGTCACCTCCTGCACCGCCCCCTCCAGGGAAGCCCGCTGGGAGAGGGCATTGGCCCACTGCATGGTCTGGGAATCGCCATTCATGGTTGATCATCTCCTTCATCGGTGGCGTTGCTGAGCCTCGGTGACTTGGCCGCTAAGGCTGAATGAGCTCTCCTAAAAAGGCGGGTTGGCTAGGGTGAATGCTTCCTTCAACCGTCGAAACCACCGTACAGTAAGGCACCCAGTTACCTACAAGCAACTTTTGTCAGTCAATCAGTCTACAACGTATCGCAGAATGACATTGGCATCAACGATGCTCATATTTCTCACTTGCGACTGTTTGCCAAATGTCTTCTTCTTGGGCGATTAGTTCAGGCTTGGCATAGTGCTTCAAGCAGCCGCGTAAACTCTTTTTTGAGATAGGCTCTAGCACCTCTATTATTTTTTCAGTGTCAATATCTACCTCCTGTGCAAGTTAGGCAATTACTAATTAAATGAGATGAAACTTCTCCGCACGAGATAGGGATGCAATGGTTGGCATTAGTTCTACGATTGGTGTTGTCATGGCTATCAGCTCTTAGAATTTATTGTCACTATAGCTTTAACAAGTTGCGTCGTATAGCATTTCTCACGACTCCCGAAACGTAAATTATCCATCGGGCGCTGCCTGGGCAGTCTGTCAACAGAAGATATTCCCTTTAGGACTCTATCGTTTCTTGCCAAGTTCTCCCTACAACATGGATTACGCTACGCAAATCCATCCTACGACCTAATTCTCGGAAAAGTTAATTCTTTTGCCTCTGAATCCGCCTAAAAGAACTTGTTAGGCATAAAAATATGCAAATATTGGGTTACACAACCGCCAATCCACATTAGCAATCGTTGATCGAATTTAAGTTCATTCTCTTCGCAATTTTCACCTGGTTTCGCCCTGACTTCTTTGCTGCATAAAGCGCATGATCAGCAGCCGTAATTAAACGCTCAACCGAATCACCATGATTATCAATCACGGCTATTCCCAAACTAACTGTTACGCTAATGCCAGAGACAGCAGGAGTCTGCTCTACGTAAGCTCGAAGACGTTCTGCAATTTCCAAGGAATCCTTAACTCCAATTGCAGGCAATAAGATCAAAAACTCTTCGCCTCCCCAACGACTAGCGAAATCAATATCTCGTAATTGAGTGTTTAGGATTTCAGCGACATGAACAAGAACCATATCACCACCATCATGGCCATACTGATCGTTAACTTTTTTAAAGTGGTCTACATCAATGAGAATGATGGAAAAAGTTTCCCCTACACGATTATAAATTTTAACTTCCCGCTCTAAAAATCGCATTATTGCACGACGATTTAAAAGCTTTGTCAGTTCGTCTGTGTCAGCCGCCAATCGCAAATCATAGTAGAGCCTTTGACAGACCATCATTGTAAATCCGGTAGTGAGTAAAAAAGTATAGATAAAAACAGCAACTAACGATAATGAATTCGCTTTACTAGGCGCAAAAAAATTAGGTACTGGATTATCAATAAGTGCGACAAGCCTGAGGCCAAGAACAAGTTGCAGCGCCAAAAAGACAGCCATGAGAAAGCGCATGGATTCGATAAAGCTCTTGTTAGGGCTACTGGCTAACAAGTAAATCGCTACACCCAGCAGCACAATTTGAAAAATGGACTGAGCGGCGGTTTTAAATAGAAAAATGTCTTGAAATAAAATTAAAAAAGCTTGAATGAAAACAAAGGCTAAATTATAAGCAACTAGATACCTTGTTTTGATTTTCCTATTCGTAAATTTAGCAATTCCTAAACACCCTAAAGAAGACGAGAAGACCAGTAAACAGCTACCAATTCCCACTGTGCTTGATAGGGGTTGAATTTGACTGAAGATAAAGGAATAGCCGATTAGAGAAGCAATTCTAGCTGCTGTAAAAGTTTTGATTCCACGATAGTTTTTTACTAAAAAACAGAGAAAGATCATCATCACGACTTGCATGGCTAGCGCAATGGAAACCATGCTCATGATAGTTTTGATATCCAAACCTATCAAATTGATCAACATTA
>JBBAWV010000150.1:0-9470 GCA_040396995.1 Nodosilinea sp.
ACCCCGATTCCCAGCCCAGCAAACCGTAGGGGCGAGGTCTCCTCGCCCGCTGATGCCGGGGGCAAACAAGTCGGATTTGGTATTATGTATCAGCGGTAGCCCATGGAGAGAGGGACTTTGCTGTGCCAACAAAAAAACTCCCAGAGCAATGCACCCCAGGAGTTCGATCAGAACAGATTCTTGCGTCGTGCTAGGTCTAGGCCGTGCTAGCCCTTAGCTGGCAGCGGCACCACTGCGGCCATAGGTAGCCCAAAAGCTGGGGTGAACCTTGCCCTGGATGTGGTTCCAGTAGTGGGTGGCCTCGGCGGGTAGACCAGCTTCAGTGGCCAAACGAGCCAGCATGGATTGTTGACGCTGCTTCACAGACCGATGACGGTTGAGCATCATCATCCGAGCCTTGTCTTCGGTGCTGATAGCCGCTACGGGGGCTGCTACGGGAGCCGCTACGGGAGCCGCTACGGGAGCCACGTTAGCGGTAGCGCCAGTGCTGTAGGCTACGCCGCGATACATGAGGTCAAGGGTGGGCTGCTGTACAGGAGCCTTGGTGACTGTGCGGAACCGGATATCCACGCCCCGGAATTTGCCAACTTCGTCAATGGCTTTCAGGTCAACGGTGGGGGGATTGTAGTCGTAGCTAACGCCGCGATAGGTAAGTTTCATGAGGTCGCCTCCAAAAGATCAAGGAATTTGATCCAAACATTGGGGCGCGTTCCTTCGGGGGGATCAGCCCCTACTTCCGTCTCCCTCTGATCCGAATGAGAAGCGTGAGAGAGATGAACGAATTTCAATTTCCTTCTGTATAGTAAGCTACGGTTTTGAAGAAAGTCAAGGGAGAGATTGGACTGTAAAGGTTCTTCATAGGGGTCTCTTGTGTCCTTCCCAGGCGATGGAACCTTCGGAAAGGCTATGGGGGCATTAAGCAACCACGCTGCAACCAGTGCGTCGGTATAGTGCTGTTCGAGTTCAGCCTGACGTTTCGCCTGACGTTGGCCTGCATTGGACAAACTCTGAGATGACTGACGCCGTTGGTTGCTGCGGCGATTGCGCACCCCGTCCGCACCCTGACGGTGATGGGCTTTCGGGAGGCTCTCTGTTAACGACGCAGTGCTTGGGTAAAGCGATCTCGTCCGGCCAGGTCTTCTACGACTTGAATGTCTCGATAGGCTCCCACCTGGGTCAGCAAGTCGGTGACGGCCTGCCCCTGCCCTGCCATCATTTCCGCCAGCCACAGCCCGCCAGAAATTAGGTAATCCGGGGCTTGGGTGGCCAGAATACGTAGGTCATCAAGGCCATCGGCACCACCATTGAGGGCGGTGGTGGGTTCGTGGGCAATCACTTCGGGTTCGAGAGTCGGCAGCACCCCAGAGGGAATGTAGGGCGGATTAGACACCACGGCACTGAGTTTGCCCCGGTAGGTGGCCAAGGGCTGAAACCAAGACCCGTGATGCAACGTAATGCGGTTGGCCAGGTTGTAGCGCTGGATGTTCTCCTGGGCGATGGCGAGGGCATCGGTACTTTGATCCACCGCCAAAATGTGGGCCTGGGGGAAGGCATCGGCCAACCCGATGGCGATGGCCCCGCTGCCTGTGCCCATATCCACCCAAATTCCGGGGGCGAGGGTGTCCCGATGGGGGCTGCGTTCCACGGCATCCACAGCTAGATCAATGATCAGCTCTGTTTCGGGACGAGGAATCAGCACCGCCGGAGAAACCCGCAGGGAAAACTGCCGCCAGGGGGTTTCTCCAACTAAATACTGCACTGGCACCCGTTGCTGAAGGCGCTGCTGCCAGCGGTGTTCTAGGTCGGCCAAGGACAATTTAAGGTTAACCTCTGCCATTTGGGACAAACGCCCCAGCCGCAGAGTTAGGCTGTCCACATCGCTGATCGCCCGCAGCAGCCAGTCCACTTCCTGATCGTCCATGCCCGCTGCCTTGGCCGCTGCCTTGGCACGATTGCGCCATTGGTCGAGGGCTATTCCAGCAACCTGTTCTGCCATCTACTGAGCTAGGGCAGTAACAACCCGGTCTTTAATGAGGTCTACTACCGCATCGAGGGCGACTTCCTCAGCTTCCCCGGTGGCCCGATCCACCACTTCCACAAAGCCATCGGCCAGGGCGCGTCCGGTGACGATGCGGTAGGGAATGCCGATTAGCTCGGAGTCTTTGAACTTTACCCCGGCCCGTTCGTCGCGGTCATCCAGCAGGGTTTCTACTCCGGCGGCGTTGAGGGCGGTGTAGATTTCCGTGGCGGCGGCAACCTGACGCTCATCACCAATGTTGGGAACGACCACGATGGCGTGGTAGGGCGCGATGGCCAAGGGCCAGATGATACCGTTTTTGTCGTAGGACTGCTCCACCGCCGCCTGGGCGAGGCGCGAAACCCCGATGCCGTAGCAGCCCATCACCAGGGGCACGTAGTCGCCGCTTTCGCTGGTGTAGGTGGCCCCCAGGGCGTTGGAATATTTGATGCCAAGCTGGAAGATGTGGCCGATTTCAATGCCCCGTGCGGTTTGCAGGATTTGGCTAGGGTCGTGGATGGCTCGATCTCCGGCCATGGCCTTCCGCACATCGACGGTCACTTTCGGTAGAGTGAAGTCTTTACCCCAGTTGGCCCCCACAACGTGATAGCCGGATTCGTTGGAACCCGTGACAAAGCCCGTCAGGTCAACGGCGGTTTGATCCACCAACCGCAGGAATTGGGGTTCCAGATCCTTAACGCCAGATTGAATGTAGTCGTCGCCCAAGTCAGGGGCCATGTAGCCGAGGGGCAAGGGTTTAGCCGCCCATTTCGCCTGGGCTTCCTCGTCGGGCACGGTTAGCGCCAGGACAGTGGTGCCGCCGTAGGTGGGGGCGAGTTTGGTGAGTTCGTTGGTGAGTTTTACGTCGTTCACATCCTGATCGCCGCGAATGCTGACGATAACCAGGACAGTTTTGCCGTTGTCTAGCACCGCTTGGTAAAGGACGTTTTTGACGATTTGGGTGGGCGAACATTTGAGGAATTTCGCCAGGGATTCAATGGTGGGCGTATTGGGGGTGTCTAATTTTTCAAACGTTTTGAACCCAGAGGGCACCGCATCAACGGGGAGCGACACCGCTTTTTCCACGTTGGCGGCATATTGGCCATCCCCGGTATACAGAACCTCATCTTCTCCGGCATCGGCCAGCACCATAAATTCCGTGGAGCCAGATCCGCCAATCGCCCCAGAGTCGGCATCCACGGCGCGGAACTCCAGCCCGCAGCGGCGCAGAATGTTGCTGTAGGCGGCGTACATCTCGTTGTAGGTCTGCTTCAGGCTGTCCTCGTCGGCGTGGAAGGAGTAGCCGTCCTTCATGATGAACTCGCGCCCACGCATGAGGCCGAAGCGGGGGCGGATTTCGTCGCGAAACTTGGTTTGAATTTGGTACAGATGCAGCGGCAACTGGCGGTAGGAGCGGATCATGTCCCGCGCAATGGCGGTGATGATTTCCTCGTGGGTGGGGCCAAGGCCCATTTCCTGCTGACGCCGATCTACCAAGGAAAACATGATGCCCTCGGCCTTGGTGTAGGTGTCCCATCGGCCCGATTCGCGCCACAGGTCGGCGGGCTGAAGCTGGGGAAGTAGGCATTCCTGCGCCCCGGTTGCGTTCATTTCTTCGCGCACAATGGCAGAAATTTTGGTCAGCACCCGCCACAGCAGCGGCAGATAGGCGTAGACCCCGCTGGCCACCCGGCGAATGTAGCCCGCCCGTAGCAGCAGCTTGTGGCTGGGGATTTCGGCCTCCGCCGGATTCTCCCGCAGGGTAACAAACAGCATTTGAGACAGGCGCATGGGGGCTCTCCAGGGTGGGCTAAATAAAAATGGGGTCAGACGGGCTGAAACATCCATTAAGCATAGTAGTCGATTGGGGCAACGGTTCCCTAGGGCGTGTCATTGATATCAGTCAAAACCCCTGTGGGATAAGCCTTTTCACGCCCGAATTAAGCCATGACCTAGGGCTTGAAACCATCGCTTCCTGAGCCATCAGGGCTGATTGGATGACAGATCTTAGGGCAGCGGCTTTGTCCGGCGGGCCAACCCTTCTGACCTTTCCAACTTCGTGGCCGTCTTTGGGGGAATTTTCGCCGTTTCTGACAACTTTTTGCTATAGAGTTATGGGCAAACGCAACAATCAGGACGTAGCGATGACTCTGACCTGCAAGGATTTGGTCACTATCCATGCCGAGGCCTGGGAACGGGCCACCGTCCATCCCTTTCTGACTGGATGCCAGCGGGGCACCATCACCGCCGCCCAGTTCAATACCTGGCTGGTGCAGGATTATCTCTTCGCCAAAGACTTCACCCGCATGGTGGGCAAAATGCTGGGAGCCGCCCCGGATCATCACCTGGATCTCTTACTGGCGGGGTTGATTGCCCTCAAAGACGAACTGCTGTGGTTCCAGGCCAAGGCCGAGGAACGGGGGCTGAATCTAGAGACTCCGCGCCAAACCACCTGCACCCAATACTGCGACTTTATGGCGGGTCTGGTGCGCGAACCCTACCCCGTTCAGGCCACCGCCCTGTGGGCCATCGAGTCGGCCTACAACCAAGGCTGGAAAAAAAACGGCCCCATGCCCGCCCCCTACACCGAATTTGCCGACCGCTGGGGCAACCCCGGCTTTACCGACTACGTTAAGCTCCTCGCCGCCCAGGCCGATGAGGCGTTGACCCAGGCTAGCGACCACACCCAAGCCCTGGCCTCCACCACCTTTCTGCGCATTGCCAACCTAGAAACCGCCTTCTGGCAAATGGCCTTTACGGCGTAGCCCACCCTTCGGGAAGCAAGCTACAACCCCAGCCCCTCGCCCACGGGGAGAGGGGAGCTAGCAAGGCTCAAAGTTGCTCTCCCCATGGGAGAGGGATTTAGGGTGAGGGCTCAAGGGCAAGCCGGAAGGAGGTTTCTAAAGACTACAGTCCTGGATCTATCCCGCACCCAGGGTAATTTTAGATGACACCCTTGGAACTGGGGATCAGGTGGGCGCGGCGCGGATCCACTTCTACGGCCATCCGCATGGCCCGTGCGAAGGCTTTGAAGGTGGCTTCGATGATGTGGTGGGAGTTGATGCCGTCGAGTTGGCGCAGGTGGAGAGTCATTTGGCTGTGGTTGACCACGGCCACAAAAAACTCGCGCACCAGTTGGGTGTCGTAGGTGCCGACGCGTTCGGTAGGGATGATCAGGCCGTAGCTGAGGTGGGGCCGTCCTGAAAAATCTAGGGCCACCTGCACTAGGGATTCATCCAAGGGCGCGACAAAGTGGCCAAAGCGGGTGATGCCCTTGCGATCTCCCAACGCCTGGTGTAGGGCCATGCCGAGGGTGATGCCCACGTCTTCGTTGGTGTGGTGGTCGTCGATGTGGATGTCGCCCTGGGCCTGTACGTCCAAATCAATCAGCCCGTGGGAGGAAATTTGGTGCAGCATGTGATCCAAAAACGGGATGCCCGTGTTGGCATTGCACTGGCCGCTGCCGTCGAGGTTGAGGCTGACCCGCACGTCGGTTTCTCCGGTGGTGCGGCTGACGCTGGCCCGTCGGGGGGGCAGTCCTACACTAGCGGCGGAGTCAGCAACGGACAGGGGACGATCTTGGGTTTGCATGGCAGGGATTGAAACAGGGCCAAGTTCTATTTTATCCCCTCGGCCTGTCCCCACGGTGTTAACGTCCTTAGCCTTCACGTCTCCAGCAGTTGTCGCAGTTGCTGCGGGCTGGGCCACTGGCCCACAATGCGGCGGGCGGGCGGGGGCGACACCTGAACGAGGGTGGGAGTGGCTGTGATGTTGTTGGCTTCGGCCTCGTCGGGGTGGGTGATCACGTCGATTAGATGGAGCGTGTAGGGATGGGAGAGGGTACTCTCCAGGGTATTGCGCAACACCCGTAGCATCTTCTCCGTGGCCATGGTGTCGGCCCCGCTCACAAACAGTTTGAACAGATGGGTGGGTTCCTCGGCCAGATCCCTCTCCTGGAAGTTAGAGGCTTGAACATCAAGGGCTAGGACATCAGTTGATTGGAAGTCAGATTCCCGGCGGTCGGTAGACTGAAGGTTCGTTGAATCCTCCGCGAACCGGGCGGGCAACGAAGCACCCAGGGGGCTGACCCAGGTGGCCTCCACGCGCATGATCAGGTCGTGGCATTCCCACAGTTGGGGAAAAGTAGTGCGGTAGGACTCGATCACCCAGACGGAACAGTCTTCGTGGTGGCTGTAGTTGGGTTGCCAGATGAGATCGTCCGTGTCAAACAGCACATTGAGAAAGGTTTGGAAGCGCAGGGCACGGGGGTAAGCCTCGGCCACGGTGACCAGGGCTTGGCTATTTGGATCTACCCAGCGATCCACCGTCGCCGTGAAGCAGGGCAGCAAAAAGTAGGGCGGCTCGGCTAGCCCTAGGGCGCTTTGCAGAGCTGCACAAAGATCCAAATGCCAGTGGCTACGCTTCCGCTGGTCGATGCAGTACACACAGTCGCCGCCAGGGGTAAAGAGGGCCAGCCCCTTAAAACTGGCGGCGGTGGTGCTGGGATCCGGTAACTTAGACACGACCCCGCAACATTTGGGCCATTTCGTTTTGCTTTGGAGCCATTTCCAGGGCCGTTTCCTCGGTGATCCGTCCCGATTCGTAGAGGGCGTAGAGGGACTGATTCATGGTACACATGCCGTCGAAGGTACACTTGGGAATCAGCGCTTCCACCTCATCCAGCTTGCCATTAAGGATGTAGTCCTTAATGGCATCGGTGTTGATGAGGATGTCGTGGAAGGCGGCTCGTTTGCCGTCGGTGGTGCGGCAGAGCCCCTGGGCAATCACCGCAATCAGCGATTCTGCCAGGGCCACCCGGATCGGAGCCTGCTGTTCCGGTTCGTAGAGGTTGAGAATCCGTTCCACCGTCTTCACGGCGCTGTTGGTGTGCAGGGTTCCCATCACCAAGTGTCCGGTTTGGGCGGCTTTTAGGGCGGTGTTTACCGTTTCCTTATCCCGCATTTCCCCCACCAGAATGATGTCCGGGTCTTCCCGCAGGGAGGCTTTCAGGGCGTTATCGAACTTGTGGGTGTGCATCCCCACTTCCCGCTGCTTCACCAGCGACCGCTTACTGGTGTGGACAAATTCCACCGGGTCTTCGATGGTGATGATGTGCTTCGGCATTTCGCTGTTGACGTAGTCAATCATCGCTGCCATGGTGGTGGATTTCCCGGAACCCGTTGGCCCCGTCACCAGAATCAGCCCCTTGTGGTAGTGGCAGACATCCTTGAAGATGCCATCAAAGCCCAACTGCTCTAGGGTGAGGATCTTCACCGGAATCAGACGCAGTACCATAGCGGGGCCGCGCAGAGAGTCAAAAATGTTGATCCGGATCCGGGTGAAGTCGTACTGGGCGGCTCCGTCAAAGTCTAGGCTTTGGCGAAATTCCTGGATTTGGTCGGGCCGCAGAATTTCCTCTAGCCAGCCGTAGAAGGTGGCTTCGTCGGTGACGGGGTATTCCGTGGCGGTAATTTCCCCCCGTTCCCGGAAGCGGGGTACTTCGCCGACGCCTAGGTGAATGTCGGAAAAGCCCTTGTCAAAGGCTTCCCTCACGATGTGTTGCAGCGTAGGGCTACCCCCAACTTTGATGGTTTCTGCTGCCATGGGCATGGGCGGTGGGCCAGGGGCGCGGTGTTGGGCCGCCGCTGGGGGTCGCTGTTGGCCTTGGGCAGCGGGTTGGCCCTGGGGTGGAGCCGGGGGCCGTTGGCCCTGGGCGGGGGCGGGAGGACGTTGCCCCTGGGGCGGGGGCGGCGCGGGAGGCCGCTGCCCTGGGGCGGGTGGGGGAGCCGCCGGACGAGGGGGCAGATTGGGGTTGGCCGGAACACGAGACGACTCAGCCATAGAACCAGTTCTCCGTGATGAATACCGTGATAGATAGTCGATCCGGGTCAGTGATCGGTTGAGACATCCACACCCGGACTACTGTTTAGGTTGCCCAAGGATGGGCCAAAATAACGCGGCTTAGAATTTGTTTATGGTGGATTGGCCCCAGCACTTCCTCAGACTATACAAACTATACGCGATGCCTTTCCCTTGGGCATGGACTATCTTCAGCAGATCACAAACATGCTCTTTTGCTGTGAACCAGCCCACCCTGACGGAAAGCAAGCTACACCCTAAACCCTCTCCCAAAGTAGGAGGGACTTTGAGCCGTTTCTGGCTCCCCCTAGACTAGCAATACTCCACAGACACCTCCTTTTGGAAGCGCCGCAGCACCGTCACTAGATCTTCGATTAGGCTGCGGCGAATGGAAATATTTTTGGGCAGCAGCGGGTTTTGGTAAAACTCGTTAATACTTTGCCCCACCACAAAATGAATGGCGTCGGCCTGGAGGATTTCGCGGGCTAGGAGATAGGCTCCATTGTTGTCAAAGCGCAGACGGCCTAGGTCGCAGTGGCACTGGCGGATGTATTCCGTCGCTTTAGAGAGAGTCAAAATCCCTTCGGTGACCAGATCCACGCTGCTCAATCGGCCAATGGGAGGCAGTTCCCGCCGCATGGTGGAGAGATCCATTTCCACAATTTCCCCCAGGTAGCTGGCCACGATGTTGCCCGTGGTGCCGCCGCAAACTACCTTACGCCCCTCAAAATGCAGCAGCCGATTCACAAAGGCTTCGTCCTGGCTGTCCTCTAGGGGTGGGCCAGTGAAAATCATCAGCGGGTGGCGCTGGCGCATATACAGCCCCACCATGGTGGCGTCGTCGCCCACCTGGCCCTGGTAGAGATCAAAGGTGTGGTCAATCACCCGTTTCACGATGGAACGTGCCGTGTGGGCCTGACTGCCAATCACCCCCTCCACGTACTGGGCAATGTTGTCCCAGCCCCAGCCAAAATTCATGGTCATGCCCATGCCCGCATAGAGCACCCCATCGCTAATTGCCCCCAAAAAATCCCCTCGGTCGAGCCAACCTTCGGCAGCTTGCAGCTTGCGCCCTAGAATTTCCTGGGTTTCCATGGCCAGGGGTTGAACGCGGCCCCGGTGGCAAAAAACGGGCGGCGGATTGTCGAAATTGATCACCTTAAAACGGTTGGTGTGGCCATCGACCCAGAGAATCGTAAAGGTGGAATAGGCGATTTTTCGCACCTGACAAATGGGCAGGGTGCCAATCACCGTTTTTAGCACCTCCTCCAGGGGCACATCGGCGTTCAGCATAGTGATGAGAATTTCCGTAGTGAGGGTAGCCAAAATGTTGGCCTTCACCCCGCTACCCAAGCCATCCGAGAGCACCACCGTGGTTTTGGTGCCTGTTTTGAGGTACTTCACCTTGTCGCCACAGAGTTCCTCACCAAGCTTATTTAAGCTGGCGCTGTGGATATCAATGAAGGTGTCTAGGGTCATAGGGGCTCTCCCTGACTGGGTGTGTTACTGATTATGAACTTCCTAGGCAGGCTAATAGCCTTATACCAATCCAGTATGAAGTTGAGCAGAATAGAGGGTGGTGTTCGAGAGGGTA
>JBBAWV010000151.1:0-9166 GCA_040396995.1 Nodosilinea sp.
TTGGGCGCACTCTAGCTACCCTGACATCTTACATTTAATCTCAACTGCCTACTTAGTGCTAGGGGCTGTCATCAATCAACTTCTGATGTTCCAGAAATCAACGGTTATAGCCCCTAGCCTATTTTCTCCGTCGGGCCTGTCAAGGCTTATCCCACAAGGGTTCCGGCGACAATTGATGACACGCCCTAAGTTACTCATGAATGTATCGACTCCTCCACCTAAACGACTGCTTGACCAAGTGCGGGATACCATTCGGCTGAAGCGTTTGAAAGACGGTGTAAACCTGCCCACGGTGGGGAGAAATGTTGGGAATCGAGGATGTCCGGTTTGGGTTGGGCCTGAGACGGCGTTTACTCGCTCTCATCCTCCACTTGGCGGAGCAGGATGATGGTGATGTCGGTTTGTTGGGCAATTTCTAGGGGCACGTTCCCTTTTAGCACTTGGCTGAGCAGGTTTTCGCGGGAGGCCCCCAGCAAGATAGCGTCGCTTTGGCACTGCTGGGAAAGGTCGAGGATGGCCTCAGAGACCGAGGTATGAGTGACAACGTGGGTATGCACCGGGCGATGAAGGGCGGTTTCGAGGTCGTCGGCGAGGGTGGAGAGGTATTGGGGGGTGAGGCATTTGCCTTGCTCTGGGTGGCAGATGGTGCAGAGGTGGATGTCGGGGGTTTTGCCGAGGGTGATCAGTCCCGGCATGAGGCGGTGGGCGCTTTGGGCATTGGGGCCGCCCGCCGTGGGTAGCAGCCAGTGGTTAAAGGTGAGGTTGCGGCCTGGACGGACGACGAGCACTTGGCAGGGGGCTTGGCGGATGAGGGTATCCACCACGCTGTTGATGACGCGACCGGGGGTGAGGGTGGGGTTGTACCAGCCCATGAGGACGAGGTCGATGTGGCGGTCGCGGATGATTTCTAGCAGGGTGCGGCCAATTTCGTGGGCAGCGCGGACTTGGAAATGCACCGATAGCCCGCTGTGTTCGGCATAGGAGAGCGCGAGTTGACGCAGGGGTTCCGCCGTTTGCAGATCGACCTTGGCTTCGGCGGGGGCAACACTGCGCGGTACCCGCACCACATGGACGCATTCCAGCTCATAGTGCAATCCGTGGGCGATGGCGGCGGCGATTTTAATCAGGTCGGGGGCGGTATTGGGATCCGCTAGGGGCACCAGAAGGCGACCCTGGCCCGTGGCTGGAGCCCGCTGTTGGAAGACCACGTAGGAGGGTTCGGCCTGGGGGCCAAGTTCTGGCAGGTCGCCGCTGACCTGATCCGACTCGGCCCGAATGATGTCGGCGCGAGTGATGATGCCCACCAGTTTGTTGCCCTCGGTAACGGGTAGGCGGCTGAGCTTGAGGCGATTCAGCAGGTGCAGCACCCTAGGTAGGGGGGCATCGGGGGCTACGGTGACGGGGTGGGGCGTCATCAAATCCTTCAGGGTGAGGTAGGGTTCTAGACCGCTGGCTTCGCCGAGGTCGCTTTGGGTGACGATGCCCACCAGTCGCCCTTCTTCTAATACCGGAAAGCCGCGATGGTGGGATCGAGAAAAGGCCTGCACTACCTCCGGTAGGGTGAGCTGGCTGGAGAGGGTTTCCACTCGGCGCTGCATCAGGTCGGCGGCGGTGAGGTGCCCCCAGGGATTGTTGGCCTGGGCCACGGGTTCGAGGTGAATACCCTTGAGTTCGAGTAATCGGTTGTAGATAGATCCCTTATTGGCTCGGTCGGCAATCAGGTAGGCGATGCCGGAGCCAATCATCAGGGGCAGCACCAGGTTAAAGTTGGCGGTCATCTCAAAGACGATGACGATGGCCGTAATCGGCACCCCTGTCACGGCACTAAAAAAGGCTCCCATTCCGGTCAGGGCATAGGTCGTCGTGCTGCCCAGGGCTTCTGGCATGGGCCACGCCCCAAACCCCGTGTAGGCCGCTTGGGCGAGGAAACTCACCAGGCACCCTAACGCCGCCCCTAGCACTAGGGACGGGGCAAAAATTCCCCCCGACGCCCCAGAACCATAGGCCAACAGGGTCAGCAAAAACTTGGCCACAAAGGCTACGGCAATCAGTTGCCAGCCCGCCGATCCCGTCACCAAAAATTCCTGAAGGCCCGTGTTATCCACCGCCGCCACGGGCAAAAACACGCCCACCAGCCCCGTAATCAACCCCGCCAAACCAATCCGACCCGGCAGGCCCAGGCTTTTCAACTGCCGCAAAAGGGCCAAACTGCCAAAAATTCCCCGCCGAAACAGCGACCCCAGCAGTCCGGCCAGCAATCCCAACAACACCAAAAACGGCAGGTCATACACCGACAGGCTGACGGGCTTGGCCTCCATCGCCAGGTTGAGCCCCTGCCCCCCCAGCAGCCGCGACACCACCGCCCCAATAAACGAGGCCAAAATGGCGCTGCCCAGGGTGAGGTCGGAAAAATCCTGGAGCAGTTCCTCCACCACAAACAGCACCCCGGCAATGGGCGCATTAAACCCCGCTGCCAGCCCCGCTGCCGCCCCCGCCGAAATGAGCTGCCGCCGATACTCTGGCGAAGTGGGCACCCACCGACTGAGCTGCGCCGCCAGAGCCGCCCCAATCTGCACCGTTGGCCCCTGCCGTCCTAGGGACAAGCCCGACCCCAGGGCTAGCAGCGTCCCGACCAATTTGACCAGCGCCACCCGTAAATTCAGGGGCATTTTGGCAAACCCCAGCGCCGCCTTCACCTGGGGAATGCCGCTGCCCGACGCCTCCGGGGCCAGCCGTTCCACCAGCCAGCCCGATAGATAGCCGCCGCCCAGACCAATCAACGGCAGCGCCACCCACGGGGGAAGCGTGGTTTGGGTGCGCCACAGGGCCAGCCATTCCACCCCCTGCTTCAGCAGCACCGCCGCCAGCCCCGACACCAGCCCAATTACGCAGGCTTCCACCACAGCCACGCGCTTGCGACTGAGGAACGGTTCTAGGCGCTTTTGCAACATCACAGATCGGCTTACTCGCCTAAGGGTTCTAAGGAAATGCCCTAAAAATAGTAGCCCGTCCCGGTTGGGATGACAGGTAAGACGGCTGTTTTACCATTGAGACCCACGCGACTAAACCTGATAAAGTAGCTAACGAAGGTTATTCTCCCGCAGCGATGAACTCCCCAACTTTCCCTACAAGTGGCTTCTCTGATGCCATGGGCTCCGACCTAGGGAGTTCCTTTCCCATCCCAGAACCGGGGCTTACCATCGATGACGTTCAGCGCCACCTCAACCGTTCGCGGGCCTCGGTCTATCGCTACGCCAACACCGATCCCGACCTGCTGAACCCGCCCTACGACGCCAAAAAGCTCAACCCCGAACTGCGCCAGAATAAGGACGAACCCCTCCTGTTTCGGCCCCAGGAAGTGCGCCGCTTTGCCGAGGAAGTGCTGGGGCTTCAGCCCGTCATTCAAGTGCAGCCTGCTCCCGAAACCGTGACCACCGATCTGCTGCGCCAAATTCTGGCCGAACTCAAGGCTATCCGCTACCATCTCGAACAGCAGGATTAAGTTACGCCAGCTTTTCACCCCTATCAGGAAAATCAATCGTAAATCTGGTGAGATTTACCGAACAGAGATGTTATCGTTCTATGTATAGACTTTTATCGATGTAAAAGTTTTCAATATTTATTAACTTCAATGAAGGAATTTAGGTGCTGGCGATGGGCATCACCAATCGAATTAGCTTTCGCCATTGGCGGGGCGACCTCTTTGGAGGCGTCACCGCTGCGGTGATCGCGCTACCGATGGCCCTGGCCTTTGGGGTGGCCTCTGGGGCTGGCCCTGCGGCGGGTCTCTACGGGGCCGTGATTGTGGGCTTTTTTGCGGCGTTGTTTGGGGGCACGCCGACGCTGATTTCGGAACCTACGGGGCCGATGACGGTGGTGTTTACCGCTGTTATCGCTCAACTGGTGGCCGCCAACCCCGAAAACGGCTTGGCCATGGCCTTTACGGTCGCCATGCTGGCGGGTTTCTTCCAAATTATCTTTGGATTTCTCAAGCTGGGTCGCTACGTCACCCTCATGCCCTATCCAGTGATTTCTGGGTTTATGTCGGGCATTGGGATCATTCTGATTATCCTGCAACTGGGGCCATTTTTGGGCCATGCCACCCCCAAGGGCGGCGTGGTCGGCACCCTCACCAGCCTGCCGGAACTCGTCAGCACCCTTGATCCAGTGGAGGTGGCCCTAGGAGTCTTCTCCCTGGCGGTGCTGTTTTTGATGCCGAAGCAGATGAAGCGCTGGGTGCCGCCCCAGTTGTTGGTGCTGGTGGCTGGGACGATTCTGGCCCTGACGGTGTTTGCCAACGCTGACCTGCGCTTGATTGGGGACATTCCCACCGGATTGCCGACGCTACAACTGCCCATGTTCAGCGCCGACCAACTGCGGGTGATGCTGGTGGACGGTCTGGTGCTGGGGATGCTGGGCTGTATTGACGCCCTGCTAACGGCGATGATTGCCGACAGCATTACCCGTACCCAAAGCGACCCCAACAAAGAACTGATTGGCCAAGGGATCGGCAACCTGATGTCGGGTCTGTTTGGCGGGATGCCCGGTGCCGGGGCCACCATGGGGACGGTGGTGAATATCCAGGCGGGTGGTACTACGGCCTTGTCCGGCCTGATTCGGGCCGCGATCCTGCTGGTGGTTGTCCTTTGGGCGGCTCCGTTGACCAAGGTGATTCCCCTGGCGGTGCTGGCGGGCATTGCCGTGAAGGTGGGTTTCGACATTTTGGACTGGAGCTTCCTGAAGCGGGCGCACCATGTGTCCTGGAAGGGCACCGCCATCATGTACGGCGTGATGTTCCTGACCGTGTTTGTAGACTTGATTGTGGCCGTGGGTGTGGGCGTGTTCATCGCCAACATGCTCACCATTGATCGCCTCAGCAGCCTGCAATCCGAGGGCGTTCGCACCATCACCGACTTCGATGGCGAGTTCCCCCTCAATGCCGAAGAAACCGCCCTGATGGATCGGGCCAAGGGCCGGATTTTGCTCTTCCACCTGGATGGCCCCATGATCTTTGGCGTGGCGCGGGCCATTTCCCAAGAGCACACCGCCATGCAAGACCACGATGTGCTGATTGTGGATCTGCAAGATGTGCCCCACCTGGGCGTAACGGCGGCCCTCGCCCTGGAAAACGCTATCCAGGATGCCGCCGATGCCGGACGGCAGGTGTTCCTCGTGGGTGCTAAGGGCAAGACCCTGAAACGTCTGGAAAAACTAGGTGTGCTGCGGTTTGTGCCCGCTGAACATCTAGCCGAAACCCGCGCTGAGGCCCTGAAGGCATCCCTCAAAGCCCTCGCGGCCATCGACGGCATTGACTACTCCGGCGATACCGCTGGATCGGAAGTACCCCGCCTGGCCTAAGGCAGCTCTAGTTTCACCCTAGGGTGGGCAGTGCCCACCTACAACTTCCGGCCCCCTCTCCTGTGGAGAGAGGGGTGGGGATGATGGCTAGCGCGCTAAAGTTTTCAACCACTGTTTTAGGAGGTATCCACACCGATGACTGATGTTCTGTCCAGCCTATCCTGGCTCTCCTGGGCCGATACGCCCCTGAAGTTCCCGCTGTCGCCCCTGCTGGCGGCTACCCCCGACGCCGACACCGGGCCGATTGTCTTGGCCGGGGTGCTGCTTAGCCTGGTGGTAATCTATATCGCCAGTAAGCTCGGTGGCGAACTGTCTCGCCTGGTAGACCTGCCCCCGGTGTTGGGGGAACTGGTGGCCGGGGTGATCGTCGGAGCCTCTGCCCTGCACCTGATTGTCTTCCCCGAAAGTGGGGCCGTTGCGGCGGATTCCCAGTTGATGAGCCTGCTGCAATGGCTGGGTGGGTTGTCTCCCGAAGCCATCACCGAAGTCTTCAAAAGCCAGAGCGAAGTGGTCTCGGTCTTGGCGGAACTCGGTGTCATCATTCTGCTGTTTGAGATCGGCCTAGAGTCCGACCTGCGCGAACTGCAAAAGGTGGGCTACCAGGCGGCGATTGTGGCCTGTGTGGGGGTGGCTGCTCCCTTTGCCCTAGGCACGGCAGGGCTGATGGTGCTGTTCCATGTGCCGACGATTCCCGCCATTTTTGCCGGGGCGGCGTTGACGGCTACCAGTATCGGCATTACCTCCAAGGTGCTGTCGGAAATTGGCCAACTCAAGTCCGCCGAAGGGCAAATCATCGTCGGTGCGGCGGTGATTGATGACGTGTTGGGCATCATCGTCCTCGCCGTGGTCGCCAGCTTGGCCAAAACCGGCGAAGTGGACGTGATGAACGTGATTTACCTGATCGCCAGCGCCACCGGGTTCCTGCTAGGGGCCATCTTCTTGGGCAAGTTCTTCAACACCTCCTTCGTCGCCATTGCCGACAAACTGCAAACTCGCGGCAACCTGGTCATCCCCGCCCTCACCTTCGCCTTTTTGATGGCCTTCTTCGCCAACGTCATTCACCTAGAGGCCATCCTGGGGGCCTTCGCCGCTGGTCTGGTGCTAGATGAAACCGACAAGCGCAAGGAACTGGATCGCCAGATTATGCCCATCGCCGACATCCTGGTGCCGATCTTCTTCGTCACCGTAGGGGCCAAGGCCGACCTGGGCGTGCTCAACCCCGCCGTTCCCGCCAACCGCGAAGGTCTGGTGATCGCCCTCTTCCTGCTGGCGGTGGCCATCCTCGGTAAATTGATCACGGGCTGGACGACCTTCGGCCAAGCCAAGCTCAACAAGCTGGCCATCGGCATCGGCATGATTCCTCGGGGTGAGGTGGGCCTAGTGTTTGCGGGTATTGGTTCCGCCAGCGGCGTCCTATCCAAGCCCCTCGAAGCCGCCATCATCATCATGGTGATTGCCACCACCTTCCTCGCGCCGCCCTTCCTGCGCATTGCCTTCAAGGGTTCCGAGGGCGACACCGCCGCCGCCAAGGCCGATCCAGCGGCTTAGCCCAACCTTGATTATCACAACGTAGGTTAAGTGGCGCGATCACAAAACCCCATCTAACCCACGCAGGTGTTGGGCTTCACGCCATTCCACTCAACCGACGGCTGGCTTTGTAAAAGGTTGTCCAGATCCCCTCTCCTTCCTGGGAGAGGGGCTGGGGGTGAGGGCTAAAGGGGCGCTAAACTGACCCCATCTTTTGTGGGCATCGGCTATGCAGCGCTTTCAATTCCAGCCTTGGTTTGAGGCCGTAGGGGCAACTCCTAAACGTCTGATCCCGCTGCTGATTGTAGGCTTAGGAATCCTGCTGATCGGCACCCGATGGATAGGGGATCATCCAGCATTGAGCCCTCTAGCGTTGCTGAGTCAGCCGACTACCCTGCCACCCCAAGTCGAACGAGTGGAAGTGGGCATTTTTGCTATCAATATTTACGATATCGACCTCACAACTAGTTCATTCTATGCCGATTTCTATGTGTGGTTTAAGTGGAAAGGAACCATCGATCCCATCGCGGGCTTAGAGGTGACCAATAGCATCAGTGACTGGGCCATGATGTCTGTTCCAGCCCATCCCGAACCAGAGCTTTTGCCCGATGGCAGCTACTATCAAATTTCCAGGGTAGAAGGTCGTTTTCTACAAGCTTTTGATCTCCAACGCTATCCCCTAGATACCCACGATCTAAGCATTTTTATGGAGAACTCGGTTTATACTCTAGATCAACTGATGTACGTGGCCGATGAGGCTTCGTCCGGCTATTCGCAGTTTCTAAATATTCCCGGTTGGTCAATTGTGGGGTCAACCATTGACAGCCTAGTAAGAACCTACGACACCAACTTTGGCGATCCGCGTTTGCCCAGTCAGTCCGAGCATTCGGTGCTGCAATATTCGCTAAACATTACGCGCCCCTGGAGTTTTTTTGTTTGGAAACTGTTGCTGCCCCTGCTGATTATTCTGGCCTCAAGCTGGGGATCGCTTCTGCTGGCACCGCAACACATCGACTCGCGGGTCGCGCTTCCGGTTACAGCCCTACTCACCGCCGTTTTCCTTCAGGAAACCTATGCCGATGCCCTACCTGATCTGGGCTACCTCGTCTTGATGGATCAGGTGTATGTCATCGCTTATATTTTGATTTTTGCCTCTATTTTAGAAGTCATTGTTACCGCCTACTGGGTGGATAAACATGAGGCAGCTTGGACAAGGCGAGTGGTATGGGCTGATTTAATTCTTCTGGTTTTACAAATTATTGTGATGACAACCGGACTCCTGTGGCTTGTAATACAGCCCTAGAGAAATCGCTCTCCAACGGATAACGGTAGCGAACAAAATCTGGATGGCTTTAACGATCTTAGATAGTGGGAGACTACGCCAGAGATTGTTGTGCCAGCGCCGTTAAAAGGCATCCTGGGCGACACGGTGGCGACCGATGAGATAAATCAACAACAGCGCCACAATCAACCCCGCCAGCCCTGCGGCGATGGTGCTGATCATGGCGTAGATCGTGATCATATTGGAAGGCGTAATGAGAGCCGCAGAGGTGACCACACCATTAGGGGCCAGCACCGTCGCTCCCTGGGGCACCGCCAATAGCCGGAGGGTCATGGCGCTCACCTGCCAGAGGGCGATCAAGGTAGCGAGGGTCAGAATGGCCAAATTAGTCAGCAAACCTAGCTTTAGGGCTCGCTTGACCGCAGACTTGGGGGGGCGACGGTCGGGCTGCATCAGGCGAGCAGCCAATCGGGTATAGCGGAAGCACCAATAGATGCTGAACAGCAGCACTAGCAAACACCCCATGGCCAACCAAAGCCCCAAGCCAAATCCTCCCGTCTGCTGGCTGGTAAAGATGCGCGTGGTGATGACCAACAGCGGAATAAACCCTAGCAAGGCTTGTAGTACCAAACCCGCCCATCCTAGCCACCGACACCAGCGGGCCAGGTCTTCGGGGGTGGGGCTCTTGGATGACCGCTTAAAGATACTCATAGATCACCGCTACGAAGGACCAGAATCTCATCAAGGGTGTATTTTCCCCACCAAGGACGCAGGCGTCAAGACCTGTGCATCCGTCAAGGATTGGGATGGATCAACGGCAGAACGGTTCAAAATCACGACTGCCTGAGATTGGATGGGCTACGGAGAGGGTAGAATTTGGGTAGAGATAAATATGTAGTGAAAAATACTTTTACCGACATCAAGATAATACTATAGCGGTTCTCGCTTCAGTGAGGTACAAGCCTGACTGACTGACACAACGCTGAAAAGCCTTGATTT
>JBBAWV010000152.1:0-9086 GCA_040396995.1 Nodosilinea sp.
TTCAAAATACATACGTACCGCTATGCTGCTGATTAGTTTTGTCAGTCAACCAGGGGCTACTGTTTATACACATAGTGAGAATTCAATAGGGTTTTCGTCGCCAGCGTCGCCGCCGAAAAATTAGAACGAATAGGATCATGACGACCAGCAGCACTAGAATAGGGGTGGCGATGGCCAGCACCGACAGCACCGCAGAACGGGCTAATTCGGTGCCGGAAACCGCGACGTTGCCCATGGGGACTGCCACTGCGAGAGTAACACTCCCGCCGCAATTTGAAAGGCTTGCAGGCTAATGCCGAGATTGTGTAGAACGTGAGATCCTGTAAGCCCAAAGGCAAGCAGAATGACCGCAGAAACCACTACTGCACGAATGGCAATCTGTGATTGTTCCTCCTCAGACCGAGCATGGACGAGGGCCAAGTAGAGGGGCACCAATCCCACTGGATCGATAACAACAGAAAGAGTGAGAAATGCCTTAGCAAACAACGGCAGAATGACCAGCATGGCAGCAACACAAAACGGCCTTCAATTTAGCGTTGCTTGGCGGAAAATTAAGTAGCTAAACAATACCCTATAAAGAATAGTCCCAACCCTGAAGCCAGGATTGGGACTACCTTAAACTAGACGGAAATCAAACGGAAATGAATTGAGTGAAACTGAATCAATTCAAATAAACTACTGAGGCTATCAGCAGTGTCCAGACCAGCTACTTAGGAATGCCTTCTCACATAGAGACTGATACTTTAGAGATGGGCCGATACCGTCGTGGAGAGGATTGTTGCGTTTCTAGGTATCTAATGCAGAGCTCTCTATCAGGCCATAGGTAGAAACATCAGTAGCATGAAGTAGGGCAGGGCTGATGTTGAAGCAATAGACTGAGATGTATCCGAAGTAACAACCTCCTGAGAACAAGAAGACTGAACTCTTCAACCATGAACAAAAACGGTCTATCTCTTCCGTAAAGAAGGAGGATAACAGCAGCCTTCCCAGGAATATGTGAGGGATTTCCTCTAATAGGATGAAACTAAACAGAGATGGGTCGATACCGTCGTAATGGGTTATTGCGTCTCTGGGTATCTAATGCAGAGCTCTCTAGGGGTTAGGGGAGGAAATATCAGCCACTAAGGGGAAAGGCTGCTCGATGTGCGAGATAGATTCAGACGTTAACGAGATAACAACCTCCTATTTAACGGGGACTGAACTATTCGGTTTGGGAGGGAGGCTTGCCTCACCTCTTGTTATTACAATAGCGCTTTCCAGAACCACTGCTAGGGAATGATACCAAAGTTTATCTTTCGGTTAAGGATTACTCTCATTAGAGGGCTCAGGCTGGGAGCGATTTTAAGGGGGCTAGAGGCTGTATAGATTACTATCGGAAAACGCTCTCTTGGGAAAATGGTGGGATGATTGAGAGACTCAATCTGCTAGGCCCATGGCAACGTTACAGCAGCCGATTTGGACCCTGCCCGTGGACGCGATCTATGGCGCATTGGCAACCGCCCCAACGGGGCTGACCGATACAGAAGCCAGCCATAGACTATCCCAGTTTGGGCCAAACGAACTGCCGGAAGCCCCCCATCGTCCCT
The DNA here is from genome assembly GCA_040396995.1 of Nodosilinea sp. Taxonomy (GTDB): domain Bacteria; phylum Cyanobacteriota; class Cyanobacteriia; order Phormidesmidales; family Phormidesmidaceae; genus Nodosilinea. Next base: position 1,587 of record JBBAWV010000152.1, read on the forward strand.
TGTCGCTGCGTTTTGTGGATCAACTGACCCATTTCATGGCCCTCTTGCTGTGGGTGGCGGGGATATTGGCCTTTGTGTCTCGCACCCCTGCCCTAGGCTGGGCAATTTGGGCGGTGATTTGGATTAATGCGCTGTTTAGCTTTTGGCAGGAATTCCAGGCAGAGCGAGCTTTGGCAGCCCTCAAGCAGGTGCTGCCCATGCAGGTCAAGGTATATCGGGATAGCACCCTACAGCAGATCGCCGCGAGGGAGGTGGTGCGGGGAGATGTGGTGCAACTGGAGGAAGGAGATCGTATTCCGGCGGATGCTCGATTGGTGGCGGCGGAAAGTTTGTATGTGGATATTTCAGTCTTGACGGGGGAGTCTCTCCCCGTGGCTCGCGATGCCCACCCCGTGAGGATTCGGGAGGCCATGGCCCTACGTTCTGGGAAGTCTTTGCCTCGCCAAGGGGAGTATCCCCTGCAAGAGTCTCTCAATCCCGCTGAAATTGCGAATTTAGTGCTAGCGGGGGCTACCGTGTCCACCGGGCGGGCCATGGCGGTTGTCTATGCCACGGGTGCACAAACGGAATTCGGCCAGGTTGCCCACCTCACAACCACTGTGAAGCGTGAACCCAGCACCCTGGAGGTGCAGGTGGCTCATATTGTGCGGCTGATCACGGCGATTGCTGTGGGCATGGGTATTACGGTGTTCTTGCTCAGCCATTGGCTGATTGGGATGGAGATGGGCGAAAGCTTTATCTTTGCCATTGGCATCATTGTGGCCAACGTACCCGAAGGGTTACTGCCCACCGTAACCCTGGCCTTAGCCCTAGGGGTGAAGCGCATGGCTCAGCAAAATGCCCTGGTCAAGCGGCTGTCGGCGGTGGAGACCCTCAGCGCTACCTCGGTGATTTGCACGGATAAAACCGGAACCCTGACCAAAAATGAAATGACCGTGCGCTACCTCTGGGTGCCGCCCTCCGACTCGATGGGAGATGTTGTGCTCGAAGATTCAGGGGATCGTTCGCTGATTGAAGTCACAGGGGCGGGCTACGATCCGGCAGTAGGCACGGTGGCCATCCCCAACGCCAGCGAGGTGGCCTGGAAAGTACGGCTGTTGTTGCTAGGGGCGGCCCTGTGTTCTAATGCGCGGCTAATGCATCCCTCCCCCAATCGATGGCAGGAAATTGGCGATCCCACAGAAGCCGCCCTGTTAGTGGTGGCAGCCAAGGCTGGCCTTAACCTGGATACGATCCCAACCCAGCACCCTCGGCGGCGGGAAGTGCCCTTTGATTCGCGGCGGCGCATGATGACGGTAGTGGTAGATTGGCCCTCCGCCGATGACTGGACAAACCAATCCCCGATGCTGGCGATTACCAAGGGTGCGCCTATCGAAGTGCTGCGACACTGTCGCTATCTGCTGCGTGATGGCCATTCCCAGGATCTGACCTCCACCCTAGGAGATGAAGTGATTGCGGTGAATGATCGCCTAGCCCGCCAGGGATTTCGGGTTTTGGGGTTGGCGGTGCGGCCAGGGGAAGAATCGCTCAGTCATCTACGTTCCCAAGACCTAGAGCAGGAGTTGATTTTCGTTGGCTTGGTGGCCATGTTTGATCCTCCCCGTCCAGAGGTGAGTGCCGCCATTGCCCAGTGCCATGACGCCAACATTAAGGTGACGATGGTGACAGGGGACTACGGCCTCACGGCTGAAGCCATTGCTCGCAATATTGGCCTCGTTGCCTCCCACGCGAACTCCCACGAGCCCATTCGGATCGTGACTGGGGAAGGCATGGGGCACCTTTCCGACGCCCAACTGCGGCAAATTTTGAAGTACCGATCAGCCCTGGTCTTTGCGCGGATGTCGCCAGAGCATAAGCTGCGCCTGGTGCAAGCCTATAAGGATTTAGGGGAAGTAGTAGCGGTGACGGGCGACGGCGTGAACGATGCCCCGGCCCTCAGAGCGGCCCATATTGGCATTGCCATGGGCTTGAACGGCACCGATGTGGCCCGAGAAGCCGCCGATATTGTATTGACGGACGACAACTTTGCCACCATCGTCATCGCCATTGAGCAGGGGCGGGCAATTTATCAAAACCTACGCAAGTTTATGTCCTATATTTTGGCCTCTAATGTTCCAGAAATCATGCCCTTTTTGGCTATGGTGGTCTTCAAAATTCCGCCCGCCCTCACCATTTTGCAAATCCTGGCCGTAGACCTGGGTACTGATATGGTTCCGGCCCTAGCCCTCGGAGCAGAGCCCCCCGAGGCCAACCTCATGAACCGTCCCCCTCGCCCCAAGCAGGAGTCTCTTCTCAATCGGTCTGTGCTGCTAAGGGCCTACGGCTTTTTAGGTCTTGTTGAAGCCGCCCTAGCCCTGGTGGCCTTTTCCTTGGTGTGGCGCAGCTATGGATTTTCCCTTAGTGACGTGCAGCGGATCACCCCTCTGCTGTTGAGTCACACCGCCGATCCTGACCTGATGATCATCTATCGCCAAGCCACCACCGCCACCCTGGCTGCCATTGTGATGGCTCAAATCGGGAACCTCTTCGCCTGTCGTTCCACTTGGCAATCGGCCTTTCGGATGACCTGGCTCAACAATCATCTGCTGTGGCTGGGCATTGGCGTTGAAGTCGTCCTGCTCATTGCCTTTATCCACATTCCCTTTTTCAGAGAAATCTTTACCACTTGGCCCCTAGAGCCTTGGCAGTGGGGTGTTTTGCTCACCTTCCCAGCCATTATCCTAGGAGCTGAGGAAGCCCGCAAAGCCGTCGCTCGTCGAGGTCTTTGGCGCAGACGATAAGCCTACCCTAGCCCCGGCAGAACCCATGTTGGCTGATACTCCCGATGTTCTAGATAACCGGAGTGATCGATCAACCCAGGGCGGCACTCTTGAGAAACCTGCGTCCGGCTTGCCCTTAAGCCCACCCTGACAGAAAACAAACTACACCCCAAATCCCTAATTTCCCTGAAGAGGTGAGGGCTATCAGGGCATAGAGCCGCTGGGCATAGCTCGCACTGAGGTTAACTATCCCGCTGGGTGACGTTGTAGATTTGGTAGCGCTCTTCAATCAGCCGATCCACGTCCTCAGAGGCCAGCCGTTTCACATAGTTCAGCTTCACTTCTTCCAGGAAGTCCACCATGAGGGTTTCCAGTTCCGTAATATTCTCCTCTTCTCGAAGCTGTTGCCGGAAGGTCTCGGTGAACTTAGTGACGAGGGCTTGGGTAAGGGCCACGCCCTCTTGATTTTCGAGGTTGCCCTTCACAATGGCGTAGGCATTGGTGGACAGTTGCGCGACGATGCGCTGGGCGATTTGGTCGGGCAAGTTGCCGAGGCCGGGAAGCTGGCGAAAGCTTTGATAGCCGGGAGCTTGGTCAAAGGCGATGGTGACAGTGTGATGGAGCAGATCGTCGAATTCGGGTTTGATGTGGGGCAGCACGTTATAGACGGTGAGGGTCGCTAAGCGCTGGGCCAGCACCTCTAGGTCGTTAACGCCACTGACATCGATGTAGCGACGGCTACCCGGATCCTGCAACACGATTTGAGACAGGCTCCCATCCCGAATCAGCGCCTGCATTTGGTCGATGATGCGTAGCACCACAATTTCCGTAATTTCAACGGCCACATGGCTAATGGCAAAGCGGCTGATGCTGCGCTGAATGGGGTCGAGGTCAATCAGGTTGGACTGGTTGATGCGGATGATCACCGGAACGACACGGGACAGGGCCAGCCAGGGCATTCGCAGGGCGCTGAAGGGCACAATCAGCAGCAGGTCGTACCAGCGCCAGAGGATGGCATCGCGCCAGGTGAAATTTTTGTAGCGCCGACTGAGGTAGAAACTGCGGGCTAGCAACTCTACGGCAAAAAGGACATTGAACCAAACATCAATGCGCCAAAATAGGTCGGTAAAGCCGCCATGCACCGCCAACCGCCGAAAGAAATTCGTTTCAATCAGGGGGCGAACCTCGCTGTGGAAAAAGGCGATTTCCTGGGGAAAACCCGCCTCGCTGAGGTGGTCGTAGCTCCAGAAGGCGGTAAAGGAATCGGTGGCCGATTCCAATTCCATGCGGTCGCGCATCTCGTTTTTGATCTGCTCTAGAGCGCCGGAACGGTTGGCCAACTGGAACGGATTTTCCGCCACCATGGCTGCACTTTGCTGCTGCAAATCCGTCAAAATCTCCTGGGCTTCGGGGGAGGTCAGCCCCGTCAGCGCTACCTGTTGCTCTAGGTTGGCCACCGTATCCAGGTAATGGGTAGTAAAACGGTGGGGCTCAATGCCCTTAAAGGTTTCGCCATACCAGGTGGTGGCCCTGGGCAGCACCCGCAGGTAAAGATCCCGCATGGGAATATAGCTCAGGTCGAAAACCACCAGTCCCAAGTTCACCAGCGCCAGCAACGCCATCAACCGCTCGAACCAGCGAGCCCCGGCCCGCCGCGCATCGTACTTAGAAAACTGCCGCCCCTTCGTAGCCGAACGCGGACGAGATAGCGCTGCCATAGCCTCTGAACTCCACCTATTCCACTGCCACAATGCCCCGTCTTGGGCGGTTTGTCACCTGGGCGGCGGTAGAGCTACAGAATTCGCTACCATTTAAGTTAAGTTTTGTAACATCGTTTCATCGCCCCGTTAGATAATCCCTGCCATGACCACCACCCTTTCCGCCCCCACCCACCGCGCCCCCAGCCAGTATTGGACTTGGCGAGACCAGTCTATCCACTACGTTGTGGCGGGGGAGCCCCATCCCCAGCGTCCGCCGCTGCTGCTGGTGCATGGCTTTGGCGCTTCCACCGACCACTGGCACAAAAATATTCGGGGGCTCCAGGCCGATTTTGAAGTGTGGGCTATTGATCTCCTAGGGTTTGGTCGTTCTGCCAAGCCCAACTGGGATTATAGCGGCAGTCTATGGCAGGCCCAACTACACGAGTTTATTCAGGAAAAAATCGGGCGTCCGGCGATTCTAGCGGGGAACTCTCTGGGGGGCTATACCTCCCTCTGCGTGGCGGCGAACCATCCTGAATCCGCCGCTGGGCTGGTGTTGCTGAACAGTGCAGGGCCGTTTTCTGACTCAGCCCCCGCTGCTAAACCGAACCCCGTCGCCCAGTTCATCCAATCGGTGATGCTGCAACCGCTGCCCAGTTGGCTGTTGTTTCAGTACGTGCGCCAGCCCTCGGTGATTCGCCGCACCCTCAACCAGGTGTATGTGGACAAATCTGCCATCACCGACGAACTGGTGGAAGACATTCGCCGCCCCTCCTGCGACCCTGGTGCCGCCCAGGTGTTTGCCTCGGTGTTCAAATCCCGCCAGGGCGAAAAGGTGGACGAACTACTGCAAAAAATGACCTGTCCCCTGTTGATGCTGTGGGGCGAGGGCGACCCCTGGATGACCTGCCGCGACAAGGGGGCCAAATTCCGTCAATACTACCCCACGCTTACCGAGCACTACCTGCAGGCGGGCCACTGCCCCCACGACGAAGTGCCCGACCAGGTGAACGGCCTGCTGCTGGATTGGGTGCTGGGGTTGGGAGATGCATCCATCCTGGGCACAAGGGGATGAGAACATTGCTAGGGGCTGATGGTCACCCAAGTTCGAGTCGCCCGGGTTCGACAGGAATGGGAGGTTTGTTTCGGCCTTAAACCGTCCTTAGAATTTTGACCTTAACTTGTGGATGGATTTATGTTTCTGGGCAAGCTTGCGCTTTATTCTGGGGTTGCACCTGGTTAACCGTGGAGCGACTAAGTATCAATGACTATTCAAACCATCTCGACCCAGCCCTACAACGACCAGAAGCCCGGCACCTCCGGGTTGCGGAAGAAGGTGAAGGTCTTTCAGCAGCCAAACTATCTAGAAAATTTTGTTCAATCGATTTTTAACAGCCTAGAAGGCTACCAAAACCAAACCCTGGTCGTCGGGGGCGATGGCCGCTACTACAACCGTCAGGCGGTGCAGATTATCCTCAAAATGGCGGCGGCAAACGGCTTTGGTCGGGTGCTGGTGGGGCAGGGGGGCATTCTTTCCACCCCAGCGGCCTCCTGCGTGATCCGCAAGAGCAAGGCCTTTGGCGGCATTGTGCTGTCTGCCAGCCACAACCCCGGTGGCCCCGACGAAGACTTTGGCATTAAGTACAACATCGGCAACGGTGGCCCCGCGCCAGAATCCGTCACCGATGCCATCTTCCAAAACAGCCAGACCATCACCGAGTACAAAATCCTCGACACCTCGGATATCGACCTAGACCGCGTTGCCAGCTACACCATCGGCCACACCACTGTGGAGGTGATCGACTCGGTGACGGACTACGGGGCGCTGATGGAAACCCTGTTCGACTTCGGCCAAATCCAGCAGATGCTTTCTGGCGGCAAGTTTCGGTTTTGTATGGATTCCCTCCATGCGGTGACTGGCCCCTACGCCAAGGCGCTGTTTGAACGGCGGCTGAATGCCCCAGCCGGAACGGTGGTCAACGGCATTCCCCTAGAAGACTTTGGCGGTGGACACCCCGACCCCAACCTGGTCTATGCCCATGATTTAGTCGAGGTGATGTTTGGCGACAACGCGCCAGACTTTGGGGCCGCTTCCGATGGCGATGGCGACCGCAATATGGTGTTGGGCAAAAACTTCTTTGTTACCCCCAGCGACAGCTTGGCCATCCTGGCGGCAAACGCGACCCTGGTTCCCGGCTACCGTCAGGGCATTGCTGGCATCGCCCGCTCTATGCCCACCAGCCAAGCGGCGGATCGGGTGGCGGAAAAGCTGGGCATCCCCTGCTACGAAACCCCCACGGGCTGGAAGTTCTTTGGCAACCTGCTGGATGCAGGCAAAGCCACCCTCTGCGGCGAAGAAAGCTTTGGCACCGGGTCGAACCACATCCGCGAAAAAGACGGTCTCTGGGCGGTGCTGTTCTGGCTGAATATCCTCGCGGTGCGGCAGCAGTCTGTAGAAACCATCGTCCGCGAACACTGGGCCACCTATGGCCGCAACTACTACTCCCGCCACGACTACGAAGGGGTGGAGAGCGATCCGGCCAACACCCTCATCGACAACCTGCGGCAAGCCCTCAACACCCTCCCCGGTAAAACCTACGGCTCCTACACCGTCGATTATGCCGATGACTTCGCCTACACCGACCCCGTCGATGGCAGTGTGTCGGCTAAGCAGGGCGTGCGGATTGGCTTCACCGATGGCTCCCGGATTGTCTTCCGGCTCTCCGGCACGGGCACCTCTGGGGCCACCCTGCGGCTGTATGTGGAAAGCTACGAACCCGATGTGGCCAAGCACGACCAAGACACCCAAGCCGCCCTGGCCGAGTTGATCACCCTCGCCGACGAGATCGCCCAGATTAAGCAACTCACCGGACGGGATCAGCCCACGGTGATTACCTAAACCCCTGGGAAAGTCCAGATTTGCCTAGCTCTGGGGCAACTAAACCACGCTTAGCCCCTGCTCCCCTTCCATGCAAAGGGGGGCAGTGTGGTTTCATACAAGTAAAGAAAAAATGTAGTGGATCCGATTCGCCCAATCTCTG
>JBBAWV010000153.1:0-8794 GCA_040396995.1 Nodosilinea sp.
CCGCCCGACCACCGTGAAGTTATTCCTATGTAGGCCGTTGAGGTAAGGTCATGTTTTGCGCTAAACCGCACTGGCTTAAGTGCCTTTGGGAAAGTGTGCTTTTGAGCCTTTTAATCAGCGGGGCAGGGTTCGTTTTCGCGCCCGCCGTTGGGCCAGCCTTCGCCCTCACCAATGAGGAAATTGCCGTTCGCGTTGAACAACTGCGACAGTCGAATCAGCGCTGGTTGCAGGTGGATTTATCCAGCCAACGGTTGTATGCCTGGGAAGGCGATACCCCCGTTTATGCCGTCGTTGTTTCTACCGGAAAACCCTCAACCCCAACGGTGAGGGGCGTGTTTACCATTCAGTCGATGCACCGCACCGCCCGAATGCGGGGTGCCGATTATGACGTGCCCAATGTGCCCTGGACGATGTATTTTCATCGAGGCTACGCCATCCATGGCGCTTATTGGCACCACAATTTTGGCACCCCCGTTAGCCATGGCTGCGTGAATGTTGCCGTTGACCATGCCGAGTGGTTTTTCAACTGGTCGAGTATCGGCACTCCTGTGGTGGTGCAAGAATAGTGAGCCGCTGCTAGGGCCGTTGAATCATCGTTTCCATCACGCGCCGTTTGGACGCATCCACCCCAAATATGCGCACGTAGTGGCCCCGATGGTCGTTGAGGCAAGTTGCCAGTTGGGCAAGGGTTTCGGTGGGTGAGGCCGGGGCAAGGGTGCGGCAGCTTTGCCAGGAACCCGTCTTGAACCGACGGGGCTCCACATATTCCACCCCGATGGCATAGCCTTGACTGGCAAGGGATTGCACCTGCTGAGCCACGGCTGGGTCAATCGGAGTGCCGCTGGATCGACTGGCGGGCTGGGACTGGGCGACTGGCACCGCTGGGGACTGGGCTGGGGCGTGACGGTCGGCGACGGGGACGGTCTGAGGGACGGTTTGGATCGGGGCTTCACCCGTAGAGAACCGGGCGACGGGTTCTGGCTCTTGGCGGCGACGGTCGTAGAGGGCTTGGTTGTAGGCTTGCACCAGGCGCATATCCCGCAGGCGATGCTGCTCTTTGACGATCAGTTCCCCCTGTTCGATGAGGTGGGGCAGACGGAAATTGGGGGCGTGGAAGGTGGGCGGCTGGGTGGTATTCACCACGGAGGGGCCAACCTTTTCGATCCCCACCCGGTCGATAAAGGCTTCAATTTGCTCATCAAACAGGCGAGACCGTAACGCCCCGTAGAAATCCACCGACTGATCTAAAAAGTGATCGACCAGGGCGGTCACATCCTGGGCCGAGAGGCCATCGTCGGAGAAAATGCCGCCCACAATGCCGATTTTGTCCTCCCGGCTGGGTTCCCAGTAAAACTTTTCCATCCGCCCATCCCGCACCAGGGGCGCATAGAGGGTAGCAAAGTCGTTGCCCGTCACCACAATCGGCACCCGATGCAGGGGCGTGTCGTCGTAGCTGCCGGGAAGCTGCACGTTGGTGGGGTTATCGGCAATATTCATCAGGGTGGCGTTGACGAGTTGGGTATTCACCGTGTACTGGGTGCCCGCATCCACCCGGCCCGCCCCGGCATCCAGGTCATTGATCATCAGCACCGCCATCTTGCCCCGCACCCGAATCAACTCCGCCGCCTCCCGGTAGCGCAGCCGAATCAGGCGGGAGGGATCCCCCGCATCGGGGCTTTCCAGTTCCCCAGCGGAAATGTGGACAACCTCAACCCCCATTTTTTGGTAGACCAGCTCGCACTGAAAGGTTTTGCCCTCGCCCTTGTGCCCGTGGATGCCCAAAATCAGCGGCACCTTCACCTGGGGCAGGTCGATAAAATTTTTGGTGATGTGAACCGCCAGTTTTTTCAGGAAACGCGGCGCAATGTAAAAGGTCATGGGGTCACAATCCGGCGAGGTGAAGCTATTTGGTACTCTACTACACCGATAGCTTGGCTCGCCCTCTCCCCCAGCCCCTCGCCCTCCTGGGCGAGGGGAGCCGGAAGCGCTTCAACGGTTTTCTCCCGCATGGGAAGCGGACTGTAGGGTATGGTCAGGGGCACCCTCGCCGTCCTCTTTGTGGTGCTAGGATCTGGCATTCGCCTTGGCGGGCTGACCTAAACACCGCCCCTCCGTCCGGGCCGATCTGGGCGATGGAACCAATCGTTAAGATAATCCTCTAAACTCCGACCGGAATACCGGGGTTTATGCAAGAATAGGACAACGGTTGTGCCCATGCCGCACGAATCGTTTTGTCTAGTGGCGCAGGGTTATCGGCTGCGCGTTGTTATCGAGATTCCTAGGAGATTTGTGATGACCCTACAACTTGGAGATCAGGTTCCTAACTTTACCCAGCAAAGCAGCGAGGGTGAGATCAACTTCTACGATTGGGCTGGCGAGAGCTGGGTGGTGCTGTTCTCTCACCCCGCCGACTACACCCCCGTTTGCACCACCGAACTGGGCAGCGTGGCCAAGCTCAAGGGCGAATTTGACAAGCGCGGCGTCAAAGTGATCGCCCTCAGCGTCGATAGCGCGGAATCCCACACCGGCTGGATTGGCGACATCAACGAAACCCAAGGCGTAGCCGTCAACTACCCCATCCTGGCCGACGAAGACAAAAAAGTCTCCGACCTCTACGGCATGATTCACCCCAACGCCAACGCCAAACTCACCGTGCGGAGCGTGTTCGTGATTGACCCCGCCAAAAAACTTCGCCTCACCATCACCTATCCCCCCAGCACCGGGCGTAACTTTGCCGAAATCCTGCGGGTGATCGACTCCCTACAACTGACCGACAACTACAGCGTGGCCACCCCCGTAGACTGGAAAGATGGCGATGATGTGGTGGTTTCCCCCGCCATTCCCACGGACGAAGCCCGTCAGCGCTTTCCTAAGGGCGTCACCGAAATCAAGCCCTACCTGCGGATGACCCCCCAACCCAACAAGTAAGTTTCCTGCACACACCTCGGCCAGACCTTAACGTCTGACCTTTAATCCCAAGGGCGTACTCCAACGAGTGCGCCTTTTTTGTGGCGTTTGCGCGGCGTTCTTATACCAAATCCGACCTGTTTGCCCCCGGTATCAACGGGCGAGGAGACCTCGCCCCTACGGTTTGCTGGGCTGGGAATCGGGGTGATTCGATTAAGATTGGGTATAAGGTTGCAGGTTAAGGCGTCGTCGGTGGGGAGGAATTGAACTTAATGCGGCCACTAATGTCCTGAAACAGGGTTTCCATTAGCTCTGGCGTAACGCCACCTGGAATAAGCAAATCGTTCATTAAAAAAGTGGGCGTACTTTCCAGTTCTAGGCGCTGGGCCAAGGCCAAATCTTGCTGAACGGTGGCCTCCGCTTCAGGGCTAGCACGGTCGCGGTTAAATTGTTCTAAATCTAACCCCATAGCCGTGGCTAATTCGAGATAGAGATCCTCCCCTAGCCGTTCCTGATTGGCAAAGAGGCCATCGTGGTACAGCCAAAATTGCCCTTGCTGACCTGCAGCCCAGGCGGCTTTCGCGGCGGGGGTAGCTTCGGGGTGAATGTTGTTGAGGGGAAAGTGCTTATAAACGTAGAGTAAATCCTCCTGATGACGACGCACAAAGTCTTTCATCTGGGCAGCGGAAACAGCGCAGTAGGGGCACTGAAAGTCGGAAAACTTAAACAGCACAATGGCGGCATTGGGGTTGCCCTGGGTTGCTGAAGTAGCCAACAAGTCTGCTCGATCTAAACTGGTGATTACCTCGGTTACCACTACCTGCCGAGGCCCAGTAGGAGCTTGCTCGTTGGCCCCCAAAAGCCCCTGCCAGGGCACCAAAGCCAGCATTGGCACCACCAAACCCAACAGCACTATCCCCAAGCAAAACCATAGCAATCGCTTAGAACGCAGAAGTTTTTGCCAGATTTGTTCCATACTCTTGATTGTAGGGTGGTCGGCACCTAGGACGGAGATTAGGATGGAAATCATATATCTGTAGAGCCTTTGGAATGCATTCAAAGGCTGGAAGATGCCGCTGGGTGTTGTAGTCATGTCCCTATCTTAAAGGCTGTTTTGCCACTGCCACTCACCTTCTTAAGCGACGACGATGTCTCCCTCTGCTAACGGCCCCGACTCGACCGCCCCCCAACTGCCCCAGATGGCCCGCCATTTGGGAACCTGTGGTTGTGGCCGTCGCTGGTTTCTGAGGGTAGGGCTTTTGGGGGCAGCGGCCTTCCCACTTTTGGGCAAACCCCAACCAGCCCAGGCCGAACCCCACCAAGCCCAGGCCCTTGTCCTAAGCTGCATAGACTTTCGCATGGTAGAGGCCGAGCAGCAGTTCTTGGCCCAAAAGCAACTGAGCCATCGCTACGACTGGGTGGCCTTGGCTGGGGCGTCCCTAGCGCTGGCGGGTTTTCCCCACGCTGCCGAAGCCGAAACGTTTTGGGATCAGCTTAAGATTTCCCAACAACTGCACCACATTAACCGCGTCATTCTCCTCGACCACCAAGACTGCGGAGCCTACGCTCGCAAAGTTGCCCCCACCCTCAGTCAAAATCCTCAGCGGGAGCAACAGGTTCACGCCACCTATCTGAATCAGGCTTACCGCGCCATTACCGCCAAATATCCCGATCTCAGTGTGGAACTCTATTTCCTTGGCCTTGATGGCACCGCTTACTCGGTGTTGCCCACCGTAGCCTAGCCCAGGTGATATCTCGCTACCAGCACGGTTGGCACGGTTGGCTGACGGTGCCCGTTCGCTGAGTGGGATCGTTATGGCAAGGTGAGGTCGATGCCGTCGGGGAGTTGGGCACCCGTGAGATCGGTTTGGGTGAGGATGGCCCCGGTGAGGTCGGCCCCGCGAAGGTTGGCCCCGCGCAACATGGCCCCGGTGAAGTCGGCATAGCTGAGGTCGGCCCCTTGCAGGTTGGCTTGGCTGAGGTCGGTTTTGGGGGCATCGGGCCGAAAGCCCTGGCCCAGGTGGGCGCGGCAAAGTTTGGCCCCTTGCAGATTGGCCCCCACCAGGGAGGCTCCACTGAGGTGGGCATAGCTGAGGTTGGCGGTACTCAGATTAGCCCCATTCAGGTTGGTGGATTGGTCGGAACTGGGGCGAAAATCGACTTCGATCAACAACGCCTGGGTGAGGTCGGCCCCTTGGAAATTCACCCCGCAAAGGATGGCCTTGACCAGGTTGGCGGCGGTGAGGATGGCCTCGGCAAACACGGCCCCGCTGAGGTCGGCATCGCGCAGTTGAATTTGGACACAGTGGGCCTGGGTAAAATCGGCTCCCCACAACAGGGCTTCGCTGAGGTCGGCCTGGGTGAAGGTGCTACGGATAAAGCGGGTGCGCCCCAGGCGAGATTGGCGCAGATCGCTATGGCTGAAGTCTGCCCCGCTGAGGTCGGCCTGGAGGAGGTCGATTTCTAGCAAAGTCAGGCCCGTAAAGGTGCGATTCCCCGCCCGATAGCGGTCTAAGATTTCGCCAGCATTCATAGGTCTACCGTGGCCAAAACACCCCAGCAGTGTACTGCATTCCCATCCCTCCCCTCGCCCCAGGGCAGAATTTTGCCGTTGGGGAATCGCCTGCTAGGCTGCCATGGTGAGGGGTTCTGGCTGGGGATCCATCTCTGGAGCCAGTGGATCAAATCCAATCTGATCGCTGATGCGGCGACGCACCAGCGATCGGTATTCCCAAAAATGTTCTCCGGCGGCACAGAGCCCCAGGTAGGTATTGAGAATGTGGGGGCGCTGGAGCAGGATAATCCCCAGTTGCCGCCAAAATTGCCCCCGAATGTCGGGTCGGCGAATCCCTTGGTGCCAAATCACCTGGGCCGTCAGGCGCAGCCCTTTGCCGAGGGGAAATTGCATGGTTTGGTGATCGTGCCGACGGCTGCTGAGGTTGAGGCACTGCCTCAAACAGCGGTCGAGGTAGGCTTCTGGCTCGTAGAGATGCCAAATGCCTTGCACATATTCACGGGCGATGGTGGTGATGGGACGGGTGGGAACAAAGTTCATCAGGGTATTTTGATCTCCGGTGGGGTGGCCGTTGGTGGCCAATAAGCGCCCTTCCCGGTGCAGCCGTTCCCATAGGGCAGTGTTGGGTAGCGCCTGCAAAATGCCCAGCATGGGTTGGGGAATACTGGTGGCTTCCACAAAGGCTTGGATGCGATCCCCGGCCCCCTCCCGTTCGCCATCGAAGCCGAGGATAAACCCGGCATAGATCAGCAGTCCGGCGGCGTTAATTTTGGCGCAGGCTTCTACCAGGGGGTTGCGGGTATTTTGTACCTTGCGGGTGATTTGCAGACTGTCTTGGTCGGGGGTTTCGATGCCCAAAAACACGCCAAAGAACCCGGCCTGCCCCATTAGGTCTAGCAGTTCCTCATCCTCCGCCAGGTTCACCGAGGCTTCGGTTAAAAAGGTAAACGGGTAGCGGTGCTGTTTCATCCAGGGAATCAGCTCCCGCAAGAAGGCTTTGACATTGCGCTGGTTACCAATGAAGTTGTCATCCACGATAAACAATGACCCCCGCCAGCCGAGGTCGTAGAGCGCCTGGAGTTCCCCTAGGGCTTGGCTGGGGGTTTTGGTGCGGGGCTTGCGGCCATAGAGGGAAATAATGTCGCAAAACTCGCAGTTAAAGGGGCAACCCCGCGAGAACTGGATCGCCATCATCAGGTAGGCATCCCGTTGCAGCAGGTCGAAGCGGGGCCGGGGGCTGTGGGTAACATCGGGCTTTTCGGCGGAGCGAAAGATACCCTCGGTGTCGCCGCGTTCTAGTGCCTCCAGAAAAGGTGGCACCGTCATTTCCCCTTCATCCAACACCAAAAAGTTGGCCCCGGCCCCTAGGGCGTCTTCCGGCACCGAGGTGGGGTAGGGGCCACCCACCGCCACGGGCTTACCCAGACGCACAGCCCGTTGAATGAGGGCCAAAAAATCCGGCTTTTGGACAATCATGGCGGAAATGATCACCAGATCGCACCAGTCCCAATCGGCCTGGGTTTCTGGGGCCACATTGCGATCCCAGAAGCGAATCTCCCAATCGGCGGGCAGCAGAGCCGCCACGGTGATAATGCCCAAAGGCGGAATCACGGCCTTCAAGCCCGCAATCTCCATAAAGCGGTCGTAGGACCAAAAGGATTGGGGAAACTTGGGATAGAGCAGTAGGGCTTTCATGGGCTTGATCGGATACCTTTAGAAACCACGCTCCAGGAAGCTGGACTTAGGATACCGGGCCTATCTGGGGCTGCCCTGCCAAAATGCCTATCCGCCCGCCAAAATGAACAATGGCCCCACTCCGAAGAGCAGGGCCATCACGCTAAGGCATAGGGGATTCGGTATAGGTCGGTCTGTGTAGGTGAGCCTGTATCGCGGCCAGAAGGCTAGGATACGGTTTGACTTAAGGGGTTATACATAGGTGCCAGATAGCTTGGGTACAGAATAGGAGAGTTCCTGTAAAGCAATGATAAGGCCATGATGAAGGTTCTCCGAAGAATTGCGGCATCCACTTATCCTCCAGGCATGGCCCCTAGCGCACCAACACCCCCGCCGTTTGCTGGATGGGCACCCCATGCAACCCATCTCACTGAGTGCAGTATTTGAGGGCGGCACACCTGGATGGCTTCGGCCCCGGCATCCAAGGCGGTGGCCATGGTAGAGGTGGCCCGCCAATTTATGAGGATGGGCTACGCTGGCTCGTCCTGGAAAGCGCCAGATGTCCCCAGATCCAAGGGCCGCCAATCCCTTGGGATTTTCGCCAGTTCGGCCTGGGCCACAAGGCGGGCCAGCAGTTCTGGCCCCACAATGGGTTCCATCACAACGTCGTTCGCCCCCGCTGCAAACACCTCATAGACCCAGTGAATCGATGGGGAGGAAAGGGTGACAATGACGGGCAACTGCCGCCACTGGGGGTGTGATCGCAGATCTCGGCAGAGCGCCAGGTTAAGGTTGGGGTCTGGCGCTGCGCCCAAAAACACAATATCGGGGCAGGTTGTCTGCAACATCGTCCATAAATGGTGTGGCTGCGTTAGCCCCACCACCTGAATCTGATCCGCCGGGAGATAGGATTGCAATTGCGCCAAGTCAGCGTCATTTTGACCAACCAACAACACGTCAGGGCGCTGGGACGTTTTCTTACCTAGGACAGCATAAACGTTGGGGAAATCAGGCTGGGGGGCAGGAACATCCGGACGCCAATGACGCATAGCCGGATTCAGCCGATAGCCTACCCGATGCACCGTCTCAATGAAATCGGAGGCGGCTCCAGCGGCCTTTAGTTTCTGTCGCAGCCCTTTAATATGGGTTCTCACCGTCTCTTCCATGGGCAATTCGTGGGCGGTCCATACCTGGTCGAGAATGGCTTGGGCACTAAACACCTGCTCTCCGTGGCGGAGCAGCAGCTCTAGCAGGGCATATTCCTTGGGCGTTAGGGTTAGCAATTGCGGCCCATAGTAAACCTGGCGGCAGGCCGGGTCGAGATAGAGGGCTCCCCAGGTGAGATGGGGCAAGGTCATCTGCTTACTGCGGCGCAGCAGCGCTAGCACCCGCGCAATGAATTCTTGATTATCAAAGGGTTTGACCACATAGTCATCGGCCCCAGAATTGAGGGCAACGGCCTTTTGCTCTGGAGTATTGGTGCCCGTTACCAGCAAAATCGGCATGGTTTTGCCCTCATGCCGGAGGCGCTGGCAGAGGCTCACACCATCCATCTCCGGCAACTGGAGATCTAGGATGACCAAATCATAGGAAAAGGAGTCGATCATCACCAGACCTTGACGAGCCGTCGCCACAAGATCGGGCGCGTAGCTTTGGCTCACCATGAGACGGCCAATCACCTGGGCCACCAAGGGATCA
>JBBAWV010000154.1:0-8764 GCA_040396995.1 Nodosilinea sp.
CACCTCTTGAGCGATGAGTCTTGATATTCTCATTCCGAGTATGCGTTTGCCCTGCAAGACCCATCAAAAACTGGAGAGCCGCGCTGTCACATTTTGCTATCCTGTTCCCAGAACGCTTCAAACTCTGACTATCAAGGGCTTACACAAAAATCTGAACACTCTCGTTTTGCTTTAGTTGTTTCTTAACCAGCGCTACGACAAAATTGATCACCTCCTGCTGAGCCTGGGGAGGCAAATTTTGGATCTCATTCACAATAGGATGCATAGCGAAGCTAGTCCTTACATATATTTCAATTGTAAATCAGACCGTTCTTCAACCCCAGATCTGCTACCGAGCTAACGTGTCGGGCGCTAATCTTCAATGATAGTTCCCAGGTAGAGCCGCACAAAGTCCTTCGCCGCCAAGGGGTTCAGCATTTTAAGCGCCTGGGTAATCTGGGCGATATTTTCAGCGCTGGGGTCAAGCCCGTGGTACCAGCGCCCCACATTGGCGCGACTAATACCCATCGTCACCGCCAGCTTGTTCTGGCTAATGCTGTAGGTGTCTAAAACCTGCTTCAGTGCGTCGCTTGCCCTTCCCATGCCCTAATCTTGTCAGAGCCGCACGCGAAGGTAAATGTCACACTTGTGGATACACTGTGTCCGTGCTAATGTCACAGTTGTGACTGCATTGCATTGGTATCCCCATGTCAGAAGAATTCATCCCCAACAGCGAAATCTACAGCGCTCCACCCAGCGACTTCGCCCCCACCCAACCCAGTCGCGAACCCATTATCATCACCATCATCGGCTCCGCCACAGGCATCGACCTAGTGGTCAAAATCCTCCATCGTCTGGGCTTTGCCGAAGCTAGAGCCTGGAGCAAGCCTCAAATTGATCCCAATACAGGCAGACCCATGCGTGTCCTCACCAAATGGCTGCGGTATTGAAACCCTATTCGCCAGATTCTCCTAACACTAGTTGGGAAACCTGCTATCAACTGGTTTCCTGTGGCGAAATTCCAGATATTTACTTAATCTCAACCCTGCTCCATGGCCTAGGGCTAAAGCTTTCGATCACGGTTCGAGATGAGCAAGCGGCTTAACCCATCAACCTTAAATTCAAACGCATTGCCCGAACAGCTTGCCCAGTGGGAAATTTGCGGGGCGGCTACGGCATCCACTGGGAACCCCTAGACGAAGACCTCAGTACCGAAGAAATGTTGCGCGGTGCCCCTGCCCCAGAAGCAAGAACGAGGTGACAGCATGACTCTTGAAGTCATCTGCCTTCGTAGAATTCTATCTCTGTCGCTTACTCGGCAAACATTTCAGCTAGAGTTTCTAGCACTAAACCTTGTTCATCAGTGCTAATCTGGCCTAGTTTTTTAAGCAAACGAACTTTATCAACAGTACGAATTTGATCTAGGATAATCTGCCCAGGTTTATCCTGAAATTGGCAAGCCACGCGGGTAGGATAGGATCGGCCTTTGGTGGTCATAGGCGCAATGATGACCGTAGCAATGTAGCGATTCATCTCATCGGGAGAAATGACCACGCAGGGGCGGCTCTTTTTAATTTCTTTCCCTAGGGTTGGGTCGAGGTTAACCAGAAAAACATCAAAGCGCTGCACTACCAGTCCCATTCAGACTCATCCCAATGACTGATATGGAGATCGTCGAGAAGCGTATCATCGCCGTGTTCAGCCATGGCCGCGAAGGCTTCATCCCACCCTAGACGCTGACAGGGGGCGGGGCGAATAATGAGGTGATCACCCTCTACATTAACCTCTACTTCGGTACCCAAACCGCTTTGTTCTAAAAGTAATTTGGGGATGCGAATACCCTGAGAATTACCAATCTTAACGATGCGAGTTCTGATAGCTGTACTCATAAGTTAGCCGCTTGTCCATGCAGAGTAATTACATGGTAACTACCTTGCCTCGGTGCGTCAAGCCGCAATTTTCCCATACCCCGCTTGCTACAATGCCAAGCATCCCCCATCGCCCCAGCCAGACCACCCGTCCATGACCGATTCAGAACTGCGCCAACTGGTTGAAAGCAATGCCCGAACTGCCCAAGCCATGCTAGATACAATGGCCGAAGCACGTCTGGGGCGAGAAGAAGTCCGTGACGAATTTCAGGCAGGTATGCAGCGGTTAGACGAGGCGATTCAGCGTCTGACCACTTTGCAAGCAGGCGTAGTCCAGCTTTTGGCTTCTCTCGATGAAGATCGCCCCACGGTTCTACGCAAGCTCACCAGCATCGAAAACAAAGTAGATCGCCTATTGGATGCTTACTCTTCATGATCCTGACGGATGCGCGAGTAAAAAATGTCCACTTTACGGAAGACACCATCGGCGTCGATCTAATGGATGGCCGCTCGGAGGATGAGGTGGAAAGTCTCTCGAATGTGGTGTATTTGCATGTATTCCAGCAGTACGAAAGCCCAGCGCGTCATGGGTATCGAGAGGCCGCTTAATATGGATCTGTTTGACCACAATCGCCAAGCCCAGATTGACCGGGAGGCTCCCCTGGCGGCGCGGATGCGGCCTCGTACCCTGGATGAGTTTGTTGGCCAGGGTGCGGTGGTGGGGCCAGGGCGGTTGCTGCGGCGGGCAATTCAGGCGGATCAGCTTTCGTCGCTGATTTTCTTTGGCCCACCGGGGACGGGCAAAACCACCCTGGCCCAGATTATTGCCAACACCACCAGCGCCTACTTTATTGCGGTGAATGCGGTGCTGGCGGGGGTAAAGGATTTGCGGGAGGCCATCGCCCAGGCCCAGGATTTGCGGGGGCGCTACGGTCGCCGCACCATTTTGTTTGTGGATGAGGTGCATCGGTTCAACAAGGCCCAGCAGGATGCGCTGCTGCCCTGGGTGGAAAACGGCACGGTGATTTTGATTGGGGCCACCACGGAAAATCCCTACTTTGAGGTCAATAAAGCCCTAGTTAGCCGTTCCCGTTTATTCCAACTGCAATCCCTGGGGCCGGAGGAGCTGCGGCAGGTGGTGCATCAGGCGTTGACCGACCCGGAGCGGGGCTACGGCAATCGGCCCATTCAGCTAGAACCGGAGGCGCTGGATCACCTCGTCAACGTGGCCAATGGCGATGCACGGGCCTTGCTGAATGCCCTAGAACTGGCGGTGGAAACCACTCCAGCGGGGGAGGACGGCACCATCACCATTCCCCTAACGGTGGCGGAGGAATCCATCCAGCGGCGGGCGGTGCTCTACGACAAGGAAGGGGATGCCCACTTCGATACCATCAGCGCCTTCATCAAAAGCGTGCGCGGTTCCGACCCCGATGCCGCCCTCTACTGGCTGGCCCGCATGGTCTATGCCGGGGAAGATCCTCGGTTTATCCTGCGGCGGCTGATCATCCTCGCCAGCGAAGATGTGGGCCTCGCCGACCCCCAGGCGGTGGCGGTGGTGACAAGCTGCGCCGAAGCCTTCGACCGCATCGGGATGCCGGAGGGGCGCTATCCCCTGGCCCAGGCGACGCTGTACCTAGCGACGGCCCCCAAATCCAACAGCACCATGGGCTTTTTTGAGGCATTGGCCACGGTGGAACGGGAGCGCGAAGCCACCGTACCCAACCCCCTGCGGGACGCCAACCGCGACAAGGCCGACCTGGGTCACGGTCAGGGCTACCTCTATCCCCACGCCTACCGCGATCATTGGGTGGCGCAGCAGTATTTGCCGAACGGCCTTCAGGGACAGGTGTTCTACCAACCCTCCAGCCAGGGCTACGAAGCGGCACTGCAAACCCAGGTGGCCCAGCGGCGGGAGGCCCAACTGGCGGCCTTGGTGGATGGATCGAGCGTTCTGCCGGACGTGCTCACCTACAGCCCCGACGATCCGGCGCGAGATCGCTGGCTGCAACGCACCCTCAGCCAAGCCGGAGCCCAACTCGGCCAGGTGCGAGATCGTCTGTTTGCAATGACCCCACCCCAGCGCCACCATCGGGTGTTGGATCTCCATGCCCGCACCGGATTGCTGACCTGGGAAGCTCTGCGCCGCGTGCCCGAAGGCCAGGTCTACGCTAGGGTTCACAACGCCCAAGACTACGAAGCCCTCACCGAGCAAACCGCTGCCCTGCCTGAGCTACACCGCCCCGTCCTTGTCCATGCCGACTACGAAGCCCTCTCCGCCTATCTCTCCGCCCACAGTCCCGATCTGGCCTTTGAACGCATTGTGGGCCGCAATGCCTTTGGCCAAGCGGTGAATCGTGAGCGCTTTGTGGAGGTGCTGCGCCGCTGGCTAGCCCCTGGAGGTGTCGTGCTGCTGGTAGAAACCATCCCCCGCCACAGCCAGCGCATTTCTAGCCTGGTGGAGACCTCGTCCCTCAGCAAAGCCCTGGTCAAACGCTGGCAAGAGGCCGAAGAAAAAGCCTTGCAATCCAACGACGACCCCCGCTTTAACTGGCAGGCCGACACCCTAGACACCCTATTTCATCAGGCTGGATTTACCGTACAACTCTCCACTGACCGACTGCGCACCGGAATTTATCTGTCCGAAGCCCTTTTGCAACGCTGGTTTGCGGTGGATTACCATCCCCCCAGCTATCGCGACCAAATGGCCCTCCACCTATCCGAAAAAGATTTGGCCACCATCCAAACCCTCTGCCAAAAACAACTCAAGGGCCAAACCATCGACTGGCAATCCTCGCTCACCTATCTCCAGGCCAGCCTGCGGGAGTAAGATCAAATCTGAATTCCATGCCCCCGGTATCAGCGGGCGAGGAGACCTCGCCCCTACGGTTTGCTGGGCTGGGAATCGGGGTTATTCGATTAGGATTTGGTATAAGTTCAAATCTGAATTCCATGCCCCCGGTTCTTAACCCCGCAAATCTCAGGGATAAGGTATCCTTGCCCGTTAGATACCGGGGGTAAACGGGTCGGAATTGTACTAAGTCATAATCGCGCCGCCCATAAATTTGTCGTAGCGGCGCTGGAGTTCCTGGGCCAACCGGGGCCAACGGGCTAGGGTGGGGTCTTCGTTTAGCAGAGACTCGGCGGCTTCGCGGGCCAGCATCAGTACGTCCTGGTCTTCGATCAAGCTCGCTAAGGCCAGATCAGGTAAACCAGATTGCCTTGTACCCAGCACTTCCCCCGGCCCCCGAAAACGCAGATCCATTTCGGCAATAAAGAAGCCGTCCTGGGATTGTTCGAGGACGCGCAACCGTTGCAGGGCATTTTCACTGCGGCTACTGCTGAGCAAAAGACAGAAGGATTGCGCCGCCCCACGACCGACCCGCCCCCGGAGCTGGTGCAGTTGCGACAGGCCAAACCGTTCGGCGTGTTCGATCAGCATTACTGAGGCGTTGGGGACATCGACGCCCACTTCTACCACGGTGGTAGACACTAGAATGTGGGTTTCCCGGTTGCGAAAGGCGGTGATGGCCGCGTCCTTTTCGGCGGAGGACATTTTGCCGTGGAGCAGGCCGACCTTGAATTCGGGAAAAATCACCTCGGCAAGGCGCTGGTGTTCGTCCACGGCGGATTTGAGGTCGAGCTTTTCCGACTCCTCCACCAGGGGCAGCACCACATAGACCTGGCGACCCTGGGCGATCTCCCGCCGCATGAGATCGTAGGCGTGGGTGCGGTCTTTGTTGGTCAGCAAGGTGGTTTGGATGGCCTTGCGTCCGGGGGGCAGTTCGTCGATCTGGCTCACGTCCAAATCCCCATGCAAGGTAAGGGACAAGGTGCGGGGGATGGGAGTGGCGGTGAGGGTGAGCACATGGGGATTCGCGCCTTTCTGCATCAGTCGCGCCCGTTGTTGCACACCAAAGCGGTGCTGTTCGTCGATGCTGACCAACCCCAGGGCACAGAACTGCACCGGGTCTTCGATCAACGCATGGGTGCCGACCAGGACTTTCAGTTCCCCCGTGGCCAGTTCGCCTAGGATTTTGCGGCGTTTGGCGACACGGGTCGATCCGGTCAGCAGTTCCACGGTGAGGTGCAGTTGGTTGAACCAGTCCACCAGTTTGCGATAGTGCTGCTCCGCCAGCACCTCCGTGGGGGCCATCAGCGCCGCCTGATAGCCGGACTGAATCGCCGCCAAAATCGCCACCACCGCCACCACGGTTTTGCCAGACCCCACATCCCCCTGCACCAAGCGATTCATGGGGATGGGCTGTTGCAGGTCGGCCAAAATATCGTTCACCACCAGCCGCTGGGCGTCGGTTAACTTAAAGGGCAGGATGCCATAAAACCGATCAATTAACTCCCCAGTGGGGGCCAGGGTGATGGCGGTTTGCTGCTGGCGCTGCTGCTGACGACGACGCAAGAGACCCAGTTGCAGGTAGAAAAATTCATCAAACACCAAGCGGCGGCGGGCCTGGGTGAGGTTTTCTTCGTCGTCGGGGAAGTGGATCTGAGCAATAGCCGTTTCCAAGGCCACTAACCCCTGCCGCTGCCGCACATCCACAGGCAGGGGATCCTTCAACAACGGCACCGCTGGTAACGAGGCTACCACCACCCGCCGCACCAGGTCAGCCGTCACCCCCTCCGTCAGCGCATAGACGGGCACCAGCCGACCAATGGTGAGGGATTCGATGCGGTCGCTGAGGCTGTCCAACACCTCCAGGTGCGGATCCTCCAGCGTCACATTATATTTGCCCTCCTTCACCAACCCAGAAGCCGCCACCACCGCCCCCTGGGGATATTGCCGCTTTTGCTGCTGCTGCCAAGCTGGCGTGGCGTAGCGGTTGCCGGGGTAAAACCGATTCAGCTTCAGAGTGCCGCTACCGTCGGATAGTTGCAGCTCAAAAATGGTCAAATTCTTATTGCGCGGACTGGTAAAACAATTGACCCGCTTCACCGTGCCCACAATCGTCACCGTTTCCCCCGGCACGAGGTCGCGAATTTTGACCTGCTGGGCATAGTTGATGTGGTCGCGAGGATAGTAATAGAGCACATCCTGCACGGTGAACAGCCCCAGCTTGGCCAGCCGCTCGCTATTTTTGGGGCCGATGCCCTTCAGGTAGGTGAGCGGTTGGTCTAACCCAAAGCCAGAACTGCTAGGCGTGGAAGCCCCCACCTGGGCCGTCTTGGGGCTACGCTTGGGTGTTTGGCTCGGGGTAGTTGAGGATTGGGATGATCCCCCACGGCCAGAGGCTCCACTAGCCGTAGATGCCCCCGCTTCCCCGACCGTCTGGCCACGCTGAGCTTTGGTCTTACTGAACTGCTCCAACAACCGCTGGGTGCCATACAAAAACCGCCGGGTTTCCGCCACCAAATGCTGCCGCTGGGCAAAGCCCAAATCCCTATAGTCGCTATACTTTTGGGCCAAGCTCTGCCAAGACTGCTGCTGATCCGGCGGCAACACCCCGGGCGGCTGTTGCAAACTGTCTCGCAAAAATTCGCTGAAGGTCTGCTGCTTGCCCACCAAGTCGTTAAAACCGCTCTCAGCCTCCACCGACAGCGCCCGTTGCAGACGCATCCAGTCGGGTGAAGTGGGTTGCGGATCGGACACCATAGGGCAGGAACAAAAATCGCCAGCGCCTCTAGTATGCCAAGAGACCGGGGCACTGGGTTCTCTAGTGATCGGGTTATTCTATAGATATAGACACAAAATATAGATAGCAGGGCTTGGATGCAGGCCATTCACCCACCAGGATGGAAGACACAGGGGCAAGGGGATGACAGCCAAAGAAGAACTACTCCGAGAAATTGAGTCTGCAACGGATGGGCTGCTGATAGAAGTGCTGAACTTTTTTCAGGGGCTAAAAACTCGGTGGACAGAATCGAAAAATTTGGGGATAACCGATGACTTAGTTCTTGAAACTGCTGAGCCAATTCCCACAGATTTAGCCAGCCCTAGGTCTAACGTTCCGACCTTTGAAGATTTCTTTGGCATCCTCAAAGATTCCCCTAACTTTAATGCCGATCCAGTGATGTTACAGCAATCTCTATGCCGTGAGTGGGATTTGGATTACGCTGTCAATGCGAAATGTTTCGCGGTGAGATTAGATATCAGCTTGAGGAGATGAAGAACGATGATTCAACCTAAGCAGTTGCAACAGGATATTGCTGCCTTGCCCGAAAGCGCCCAAGTGTTGGTGTCCGAGTTTGTCACGTTCCTCAAACATCGCTATGCTACGCCTGTAGATCACCCGTTGCCCCAAGCTTCCAAAACTCGCACCCCAGGATTGCATCAAGGGATTGGCTACTGGATAGCCGACGACTTTGATGCACCGCTCCCCGATGAATTTTGGCTGGGTGAAGAGGCATGAATCTCCTGCTCGATACCCACACGTTTATCTGGTGGGACAGAGATCCGGCAAAATTGACTCCAGCGGTTCTTCAACGTCTTCAATCTCCTGACAACCAAGTCCTCCTGAGCTTAGTAAGCCTCTGGGAAATTCAAATTAAAACTCAGTTGGGAAAATTAACGCTCCGGGGACACCTTGCTGACATCGTGCAGCAGCAACAAATAGAAAACGATCTGCGGCTGTTGCCTATTGAGGTTCCCCATATTTTTGCCCTAGAAGATCTCCCGCAACACCACCGAGATCCTTTTGATCGTCTTCTTATCGCCCAGAGCCTTGTGGAACAAGCTACGCTTGTGAGCCGAGATCCCGTTTTCCAAAACTATGACTGCCAAGTTCTCTGGTAGCCCCTGCAAAGCTGTGGGTTGCGGATCGGACACCATAGGGCAGAAACACAAATCGCCAGCGCCTCTAGTATGCCAAGAGACTGGGACGCTGATGGCAACGCTTTTCCCATCTCCCTTGCTAGATTAAGGGTATCCTTTGCGCCCTCGGTGCCATGACGACCCTGACCCT
>JBBAWV010000155.1:0-8748 GCA_040396995.1 Nodosilinea sp.
TCTCCTTAGGTATCGGGATTCTAGACCGCTTACACAAAATTCTGATCAGTCTCCGTTAGTTCTCTTAAATCGCCACCACTTCTCACGCATTACCGCTTCACGATTTTTCTCACGTTCTGGCTTCACGTAAGTTCTAAGATGTTGGCATGGCAAAATATAGTCAGTGACTTCCTCAAGTGACATATCAGCGAAGTCAACAATCCATCGTTCAGGTAAACCGTTAGGCTCTTGAGCTAGATTTGCACCCATGGAGAAGCGTTTAAGGATTGATTTATTTTGAGAGTCTGACTTAATCCATGCATTAACTTGGTCTTCGGTGATCAAAAAACCTTTACCTACAGGAATCACACCTTGAAAGCACCAATTTCGATTGACTTGTAATGTCTTGGCTTGAGAAACATCGGTGTTTGCGGTGAGGGCGGAAGTGATGAAGGGAACTAGCTTGTTGTCGAGGTAGCATTGGCCCTCATCCCCAACCCTTCTCCCACGGGGAGAAGGGAGTTCGGACAAGTTCCCCTCTCCTGCGGGAGAGGGGCTAGGGGTGAGGGTGTTCGGGTTTGAAGGTTGGCCCTCATCCCCAACCCTTCTCCCACGGGGAGAAGGGAGCTCGGACAAGTTCCCCTCTCCTGCGGGAGAGGGGCTAGGGGTGAGGGCTGTCTGAAGAATCTTGGTTAAAACAATTTCTAAAGAATCGAAAATATCCTCATTTCTGAAGCGCAGAACCGTAAAGCCGTTAGATCTCATCCACAGATCGCGATCTTTATCTCGTTCTTTCTGACTATTATGGATTAAACCATCTAATTCAATAACTAACCTAGCTCCATGACAATAAAAGTCAGCAATAAATTGACCAATATTATGCTGTCGTCGAAACTTGAGATTTTCTAGCCTGCGACTCCGTAAACATTGCCATAGAATTTCTTTAGCAGAGGTTTGTTGCTTCCGCAGTTCTCTAGCCCTCAGCAATAAGGCTTCTGGAATTTTCCTCTGAATCCCTGCTAAAGCAGAAACATCTTGAACCACCTTCTTGTCCCCCTTCTCCCCGTGGGAGAAGGGGCTAGGGGATGAGGGCCACTTCCGCCAATTAACAATACTGACATGAACATTAGCCTCTCCAGACCAAGGCTGTGATGAAATCGCCTCATGGATAATTCCACCGTTTTGAGTAATGTAATCTAGGGAAGCGGCTCTTGATTTTCCTTGGCTCACTGAATTGGTGGCGACTAATCCAGCCCTGCCCTGTTCGTCAATGTGGTCATGGGCAAGGCGAAACCAATAGGAGCAGAAATCTACGGAGTCTTTGACATCTGGAAACCGTTTGAAGACTTGATCAATATAGTCATCTCCGATGGTCATTCGCATATGTTTTCCACCCAAAAACGGCGGATTCCCAATAATCGCATTGGCCTTGGGCCATTCGATAAACAGCGCATCTTGGCAGCGAATATTGTCATCCAGCGTATCCAGCGGTAGGTTGGCTTCCGTTAGGCCCAGGCGATCTACGGCCACCTTACGAGCAATCATCAAGGTAACGCGGGCTAGTTCTACCGCAAAGGGGTTATTGTCGATGCCGAAAAATTGTAAGGGCGTCACAAAACCCATCTGGGTTTGATCGCGAGGAGAGCGGCGACGTTCGGCAATTTTGTCTAGCAGGTCTTGTTCAATTTGTTTCAGTTCTTGATAGGCAATGTAGAGAAAATTCCCCGATCCACAGGCTGGATCAAGGACTCGATAGGCTTGTAATTCCAGTTGTAGGGTATTGAGTTCGCCGATGGTGCTGGCTTTTTCGATACGGTCTTCCCAATAGCGGGAAATAGTGGGGCGCACAATTTTCATAATGTCCGCCTCGGAGGTGTAGTGAATGCCGTGGGCGTGGCGTTCTTTGGTGTCGATGGCGGATTCAAAAATGCTGCCAAAAATCGCAGGGCGTACCTTGCTCCAGTCTTCTAAGGCGGAGGTTTCCAACAACCGCAGTTCTTGCTGGGTGAGGTCGATGGGATCGATGTGGCGAAACAGCCCACCATTAAAATACTCCACTCCCTTAAAGCGCCCAGCGGGGGTGGTGCCAGGGGTATTCATCTCACGAAACAGGTTGCCCAGCACATCGTAGGAACTGGCCCCGGTGGTGAGGCAATCTTGCACACAGGCCACAAACAAACTATCGAGCAATAGTCCCCGGTCTTCGGCAAATATCGCCAGCACACATTGCAACACAAACCGCCGTGCCACCAGTGCCGCCTCCGGTTGGTCAATGCGGCGAACGTGCATCAGACGATCTCGCAGGGTTCGGTAAAGCAGCCCCATGCGTTTGGCGGCTTTCTCTGTTATTTCTACTTGGTTATTGCCAAAGACGGGCGGCTTTTCTTGTACCTCCATAAAGCCAAAGGTCGCCACCCGTTCTGGCAAATTGGCCAGGGGCACGATGTCGATGGGCGTGTCTACTTGGATGTTGAAGTCATAAATCCAAAATTCGTCGAAGTTGCAGAGAATGACATATTTAGTTTTTGGTGTGAGCCGCCACCAGTATTCAACTGCCTGGGAATAGTGCTTGCTGAGGTCGGCCCCCCGTTTCTTCATTTCGATGAGCACACGGGGCTTCCACACCAGGTCGGCAAAGCCCGTTTTGCCCTTTTTGCTGCCCTTGTGGATGCGTTCTTCGTAGGTGGCCCCGGCTTCGATGGCTCCTTCGTGACCAAAGGCGCGAAAAAACTTATCCAGAAAAACCGGGGCTTCCCCCTTTTCGTCTCCCTTCAGGTATTCGGCCACATAGTTGACGAAGGCTTGCAGACGTTGGGCAGTGGTAGACATAGGCGCGGGATGGGGCGGCCCCTAGGCGGACATCTCCTCACATCTTAGGGCCACGGTCGAGATGAGGCCCGCTTCCCTCACACATCTCCAAAGTTCGTCAGATTAAGGGTTGATGGGATGGGTTCGCAATGACGTAACGCATCAAATTCTTACCCATCGTGGATTACGCTTTGCTAATCCAGCCTACATCCTGAGCACGAGGGTGTAACGCCTACAAATCCCGATGGGTGAAGGGTTTGGCGTTGGGGCCGCTGTAGGTGGTCGAGACATGGCCATCGCCCACCACTTGGTATTTGTAGGTGACAAGACCCTCTAGCCCTACTGGCCCACGGGGCGGCATTTTTTGGGTGCTAATGCCCACCTCGGCCCCAAAGCCATAGCGGAAGCCATCGGCAAAGCGGGTCGAGCAGTTGTGGTAGACCCCAGCGGCATCCACCTCGGCCATGAACTGGGCGGCGGTGGCGGTGTTTTCGGTGACGATGGCGTCGGTGTGGCGAGAGCCGTAGGTGTTGATGTGGGTGACGGCGGCTTGCAGGTCATCCACGACTTTGATGGCGAGGATGAGGTCACTGTATTCCGTGGCCCAGTCTTCCTCGGCGGCGGGCACCAGGTCGGGCAGAATTTGGCGGGACGGCTCATCCCCCCGCAGTTCTACCCCAGCCTCTTGTAGGGCGGCGGCGAGGGCAGGCAGGGCGGTGGCGGCGATGGCTTGGTGAATCAGCAGGGTTTCGATGGCGTTGCAGGCCGAGGGGTAGGCGGCTTTGGCATCCACGGCAATGGTGGCGGCTTTGGCTAGGTCGGCTTCGGCATCAATATAGAGATGACAAATGCCGTCCGCATGGCCCAAAACGGGGATGCGGGTGTTGTTTTGCACAAAGCGCACAAAGGCGTTGGAACCCCTGGGGATAATCAGGTCGATGTACTCATCGAGGGCGAGCATGGCCTGGGTTTCTTCGCGGGTGGTGAGCAACTGCACCGCCGCCGGATCAAACCCCGCCGTTTCGAGTCCCTGCTTAATCGCCGCCACCAGGGCCGTACAGGACTGCACCGCTTCCTTGCCGCCCTTCAAAATCACCCCATTGCCAGACTTCACCGCCAGGGCCGAAATCTGCATCACCGCATCGGGTCGCGACTCAAAAATGACCCCCAGCACCCCCAGCGGACAGGTGACGCGCTTCAGCACCAGCCCCGCATCCAGTTCTCGATGGATTTGCACCGTCCCCACCGGATCGGGCAGTTTGGCCACATCGCGCAGGCCCGTAATCGCCCCCCGCAGTTTCACGGCGTCTAGCTTCAGCCGTTCGTAGAGGGGCTTGGCCAGATGATCCTGCAAGGCCGCGTCACAATCCGCCTGGTTGGCCGCGACAATATCCGCCTCGTGCTGCTCTAGGGCGGTGGCGATGGCCTCGATGGCACGGTTTTTGTCGGCGGTGGTGGCGGTGGCGAGGCGCTGGGCGGCGCGTCGGGTAGCCTGGGCCAGGGGCGTGAGGGATTGGGGCGTGGAGAGTGGGGTGTGGGCGGCAGTCATAGTCAGCGGTAGGCCGTTTAGGGCTCAGAGATGTCCAGATATTCCAGTGTATCGCTCCCATAGGCTTCCGATGCGGCCAACGCGTCGGAAGCCTATGGGGATTTGCGCTGAGGCATGATTGCCCCTGATTGAGGTATATTCGCTCCTCTCTCTAAGAGGGCGTTTGAACAGTGATGGACTGTAGCCTTAGTCGTCTGCTGATCCCCCTCTTTCCAAGGGGAGAAGAGGGGTAAAAGTTCCCCTTCCTAAGGGGGATGTAGGGGGATTTCCACGGTTGCCACGGCCAATAAACCTTTTCAAACATCCTCTAAACCAATGCCTAGCCCTGGATCCAGCTAGATAGGCGCAGGTGGGCGATGGTCTCGATTTGGCTGAGGGCGGTGGCTTTTTCGGTGGTGGGGTCGTTGTCGAGGCGCTGGGTGAAGTTTTCCAAAATAGATGCTTTGGTGTGCCCTGCTACGGCCAGGATGAAGGGAAAGCCAAACTGATCTTTGTAGCGCTGGTTCAGGGCTTGAAAACGATCGTATTCCGCTGCCGAAAGCTGGGTGAGCCCCGCCTGATTTTGTTCTGCCACAGAGGCTTCGGCCATGGCCACACGGGTGCCCAGGTCGGGATGGGCTTTGATTAGCGTTAATTGCTCCGCATCGGTCATTGCCCGTACAATCGCCACCATTTTGCTGTGCAAATCCGCCACTGAAGCAAAGGGCCGCTGGGGCCAAACCTGAGCGGCAATCTGCGGTGTGTCTTCAAAGGCGGGGCCGATGACTTGGACAAATTCAGCCTCGGTCATCTGGTTCAGTTGGGCGAGGGAGTAGGGCATGGGCGATTACGCAGAAACAAACGGCGGGGACACCACCGAGATGGCGCTAGAGCCTAGGTATACAGTATGCCAGGAGGAAGAACAAGGTAGGACGGAGGAAAAGCACGAGCAGCGAAGGCGCGATCTGAGGCAAACCAACGCAGCCTTGGGGCATCAGAACGAGCGGCTTGACACCGGGCGGAAGCACCCAATTGGGTTTATTCGGGCGTGGCGTGGCCCTGCCATCCGTCTACGGCGTAGATGTCGCGCCCATGACCAAGGGCAAAGCGGAGGGAGTGGGGGAGGTCTTTGCTGGAGGCGGTAATGAAAATGAGGAGTCCCGTCAAGGTCATCACCCCGGAGAGGCCAAAAATGCCGCGATAGCTGAGGGCATCGGCGATGGTTCCAAAGACGGGGCCAGCCAGGGCAATGCCCACATCAAACCCCACCATGGCAAGGCCAAAGGTGCGGCCTCGGTCGGCGGGGCTAGATCGGTCGCCCATCAAGGCGGCAATCATGGGAATCAGTGTCCCGGCCCCAAAGCCCTGGATCACCCCTGCCAGCAGGAATAGGGGAGCGCTATTGGCCAGCCAAAAGATTCCCATGGCGAGGCTATAGATCAGCAGACTGGCGGTGATGAATCGTCCCCGTCCGTAGCGGTCGGAGGCTCGGCCCACGACTAGGCGAGAGGTGAAACTGGCCACGGCGGAGGCGGTGTAGATCAGTCCGACGTTCAGCGCTAACCCAGCCTCGCGCACATAGAGGGGCACAAAGGTGCTGAGGGTGCCAAAGGCCAGACCGACCAGCAGCAAAATCATGGCTGGGGTGCGCACCCGGCCTGCCCAAAGTTGACTCCAAAAGGCGGTATCAGCGGTCTTGGCCTGTTCTGCACCGGGGCAGTAGGGTTCCTCTAGGCGCAGCACCAGAAACAGGCCCAAGAAGCCCAAAATCCCCATGACCAAAAACGCCACTCGAAAGCCCGAAGCCTCGCACAAAAAGCCCCCCAGCGCTGGCCCCAGGGCAAGGCCAAGAGGATTAACGAGGGTCATATAACCAATTAGTTCGCCACGATTAGCAGGGGGAGCCAAATCCACCACTAGGGCGCTGTAGGCCACCACAAAGGCGGCAATGCTGAGACCATGGAAGGCCCGAATGGCGATGAGGGCAAGGATAGACCCATCCACGGTTAGCTCCCATTTCCCTAAAGAAATCGGAATCTGAAGGTGGGGCAGCATTTGCACCAGTAAGTAGCCAAAGGGAGCCAGGGCCACCGCTATGAGGCCAATGATCATCACCAGCTTGCGGCCACGGGTATCCGCCAAACGAGCCAGGGCCGGACGCGCCACCAATAGGCCAATGGCAAAGGAGGCCATCACAATACCGATTTGCTGGCCGCTGCCGCCCAGGGTTTCGATGAACAGGGGCAGGGTGGGCAACAGCCCCGCCAACCCCGACCAAAAGCACAGTCCTGCTGCAAACAGGATGGCTAAATTGGCCCGCACCGACGGGCTAAAGGTGGAAAAAATAGTCACGCTGGAAGGCTCCCCGATGAGATGATGACGCCTTGGGGCAAGGGTACCCCATCTCTTAATGTAAACAAATATTTAGGAGGATGACTGGATCACAGGACGTGACCGGGCCACGCCACTCACCCCAGATGGAATCACCAACTTCCCAAGCCTTGCAGAAATCGGTGGCTATCCGTCGTTGTATTTCAGTCCCCGTGCCCTACCATGGCACAGTGCCCCACCCCACTATCACCGTCTGGCACCAAAACCTATCCGCGACCTATCCGCCAATTTGAGACATGGTGCGGCTATAGGCTCCGGTAACGCCGGATTCTCTCATTTTATAGTTGATGTCGGGTTTGGCCCCGACGAGTTCGGCCACCTGGGTACGTAGACCAGCGAGGGGCTTGCCTTGGCGCAGGGGCGTTCTGAGGTCAATCTGCCCGGTTTCGTTCAGCAGGCAGGGGCGCAGCCAGCCATCGGCAGACAGACGCATGCGGTTGCAGCGGTCGCAAAAGCATTCCGACATTTGGCTAATAAAGCCCACGGTGCCCAAGGCTCCCGGAATTTGGAACACATCCGCTGGGCCGTTGCCCTGCACTTGGCCTTCCGTGAGACCCCACCGCTGGCGAATCCGCTGGCGCAGGGTTTCGGAATCCACCCAGCCTCGATCTTGAAATAAATCATCGTTGCCGATGGGCATAAATTCAATGAACCGCACATGCCACCGCCGCTCCAGCGTCAGAGCGGCCAAATCCATCACCTCGTGGTCATTGACGCCAGGAATCACCACCACATTCAGCTTCAGCGGCGAAAACCCCACTTGATGTGCCGCCTGAATCCCGGCCCACACCTCTGGCCAACGGGAGCGCCCTCGCCCCCCCACAATCTGCTGAAAAACCTCCGGATCAAGGGAATCGAGGCTGATGTTGATTCGCCGCAGCCCCGCATCCCACAACTCCTGGGCCAGATGGCTCAGCAAAAAGGCATTGGTGGTGATGGCCAAATCCTGGGTGCCGGGAAGGTGGGCAATGTCGCGCACAATATCGACTACATCGGGCCGCAGCAGGGGTTCTCCCCCCGTCAGCCGAAACCGCGAAAACCCCAGCGGCATAAACACCTCTACCAGAAGCCGCCGCAGTTCCTCACGGGTTAACCAATCCTGCTGCTGCACATACTGAAGGTCAGCCCCTTCCGGCATACAGTAGGTGCATTGAAAATTGCAGCGGTCGATCAGGCTAATCCGAAGGTAGTCAATCGTGGCCATAGAGGTGATGGGTGGTTGGTGGTTGGTGATTGGGCAAGAGCATACCGCCGTGCGCCCATCCCAGCGATGAAGACAGGCGATTTTAGTTTAGCAACAAGCAAGTTTCTTAAGTCGGTGCAGGGTGAACCAAATCCAGACAGCCCAAGATTCTGGCTGCGTGTACTCCCTGGGCTAGGGTAGATAGCCAGGAAATCCATCGATGGATGGCATAGTCAGTTGTTGATGGACGAGTCCATTGATGGTGATTGACCAGCGACTAACTCCATAAAGTCTAATAGGTAAGATTAGTCTTCTTGCCACTTTTCCCGTGGCACTTTTAATGCGATTTATGTTTTTAGTTTTGAGGGTGATTAGCATCTCCAGGAAGTCCGTAAACCTACGGCAATTCCCTGAATTATTTGTCACACGGCCTAGGAAAGATAGATGGTTGTTACAATGCCGACCTAGCCTAAAAAACTTGATTTTCAAGGTCTTAGGTGAGGTGGAGGCTTAGTCTAGCGCAGGATATAGATTCGGTTATGCCAGGTTATTATCGCTAGGGAAACTGGTATTCGGCAGAAAAGTCAGTATAAAAAAACGAGCTAAATAAGCAGGATTACGTATAATCTTCGTGATTTAATCTAGCATTACGAAATTGTATTAATCATGTAAAAACGAGGTGTTTTAGGGCAATGTCAGCGGTTCTTTGATTTCATAGAGATAGGTGATGTTGAACGACTAACCGTTGCCCCCACTCTGTAGCGTTTTGCCTTGCCCCTGGGCTTCCGCAACCCAACCTGATCGTTGTCATCCCCGTGGTTATCCTGTCCTAGGATGCCGATGGTGCGCCCCCTCAAAC
>JBBAWV010000156.1:0-1862 GCA_040396995.1 Nodosilinea sp.
TACCGTACAGCAAGGCTCTTCAGCTTTTAAAACCAACTTTTGTCAGTCAACCAGGAACATAGCTCTCGCCTCCTGGCTGTGCCCTATGCAGAAGATCAAGCTATTTTTGGCATCCTCTTCAGAACTGAAAGAAGACCGAGATCAGTTTGAAATTTTTATCTATCACAAATGCAAAGCCTGGTTTGACCGGGATATTTTTCTGCACCTGGATGTCTGGGAAGATTTTTTAGATGCGATGGTGGCGGGCGGTTTGCAGAGCGAATATAATCGCACCATTCGAGATTGCGACATTTTTGTGCTGCTGGCCTTTAATAAGGTGGGCAAATATACTGCCGAAGAATTTGGCCATGCCTTCGGGCAGTTTACCGAGAGCCAAAAGCCCTTTATCTTTACCTACTTTAAGCCCCCTACTACCCATGATCGCGATGAGCTAAAAAGCCTCTGGGAATTTGAAGACAAGCTCAAGGAACTCAAGCACTACAAAACGGAATATCTCAACATTGAGGGGTTGCTTTATCACTTTGGCAACCAGCTCGACAAGTTGGCGGAAAACGGGTTTATCAAGGTCAGTCCAGCGGGAGATGCCCCCATACCCACCGAGGCACAAAGCAATCCTGGGACAACAGCGACCATCACTGGGGATGGCAACAAGACCTATCAGAACCTTGAAAACAGCACCATTACCGATAGCTCTAAGATCTACCACATCGGCAACATTGACCAGGCCAGGTTCGAGTAGTCATGGGCGACAAAATCTACAACATTGAGAACATCGGCACGGCTCAGTTTATTACGCAATCGCTGGATTACCAGGCGTTGATGCAGCGCATTGCCGAAAAGCGCGAACTGGTGGAGATTTATCAGGAAACCGGAAAAACCGATAAAGCCCTCCAAGCCGGGGCCGCGCTAGCAGAACTAGAGCAGCAGCTCGATGCCTTTAAGGAAAATGTGTTTCGGCTGTATGAGACATTTAACAAAATTAAGATCAGCACCGAACGGCTAGCCCAGGTCAAAGCCTATTTTGACCTGGGGCAATTTCGCGAAGCCGATGCCATCCTCAACGCTGCCGACATGACGCAAGATCTAGATCGGCTAATGGCCCGCGAGCAGCAGCTTGACCAAGAAAAAGCCGAAATTGCCCAGGGCAAAACCCAGATTGCCGACGAGTTTTTGATTAAAGCGCGGCTGCAAACCCTCACCTACGACCAGCCCGACTGGTTTGAGCGGGCCTGCCACTATTTTGAAACCGCACTAAAAGCCGCCCGCACACCAGAAGCACTGTTTGAGTACTCGGTCTTTTTGCAAAACCACAACTGCTTTGACCCAGCCAAGCCCCTGTACGAAGAAGTGCTAATCATCAGCCGCGACCTGGCAGCAGAGAACCCCCGCACCTATTTGCCCGATGTAGCCGGGATGCTGAACAATTTGGGTCTTTTGCAAGTGGCTCAAAATCACCTGGAAGCTGCCGCGAGCAGCTATGGCGAAGCCTTGCAGATTCGACGCGAATTGGCGACAGAGACCCCCCGCACCTATTTGCCCGATGTCGCCGCGACGCTGAATAATTTGGCGAATTTACAATCAGCTCAAAATCACCTGGAGGCCGCTGCGAGCAACTATGTCGAAGCCTTGCAGATTCAACGTGAATTGGCAGCAGAGAATCCCCGCACCTATTTGCCCGATGTCGCCACGACACTGAACAATTTGGCGAATTTGCAACAGGTTCAAAATCACCTGGAGGCCGCTGCGAGCAGCTATGAAGAAGCCTTGCAGATTCGTCGCGCTTTGGCGGCAGAGACCCCCATCACCTACTTGCCCTATGTCGCTGGGACGCTGAACAATTTGGCGAATTTGCAACAGGCCCA
>JBBAWV010000156.1:1962-8658 GCA_040396995.1 Nodosilinea sp.
AAATCACCTAGAGGCCGCCGCGATCAGCTATGAAGAAGCCTTGCAGATCTATCGCGCCCTGGCGGCAGAAAACCCCCGCACCTATTTGCCCGATGTGGCGATGACGCTGAACAATTTGGCAGTTTTGCAACAGGCCCAAAATCACCTAGAGGCCGCCGCGATCAGCTATGAAGAAGCCTTGCAGATCTATCGCACCCTGGCGGCAGAAAACCCCCGCACCTATTTGCCCTATGTCGCTGGGACACTGAACAATTTGGCAGTTTTGCAACAGGCCCAAAATCAACTGGAGACCGCTGCGATCAGCTATGAAGAAGCCTTGCCGATTCAGCACGACCTGGCAACGGAGAACCCCCGTACCTATTTACCCGCTGTCGCCATGACGCTGAACAATTTGGCGAATTTGCAAAAGGCCCAAAATCAACTGGAGGCCGCCGCGAGCAGCTATGAAGAAGCCTTACAGATTCGACGTCCCCTGGCGGCAGAGAACCCCCGCACCTATTTGTCCGCTGTCGCCACGACGCTGAACGATTTGGGTCTTTTGCAAGTGGCTCAAAATCACCTGGAAGCTGCCGCGAGCAGCTATGGGGAAGCCTTGCAGATTCGACGTCCCCTGGCGGCAGAGAACCCCCGCACCTATTTGCCCGATGTCGCCGCGACGCTGAACAATTTGGCAGTTTTGCAAGCGGCTCAAAATCGCCTGGAGGCCGCCACGAGCAGTTATGAAGAAGCCTTGCAGCTCTATCGTAACCTAGCCGCAGAGTCCCCCCGCACCTATTTGCCCGATGTCGCCGCGACGCTGATTAACCTGAGCATTTTTTATGTGCAGGCTGTCCCCGACCGGGCGCAATCCGTTGCGCTGGCGACTGAGGCGATTGAAATGCTGCAAGGCTTTCCGGGGGTGCCTTACCTAGAGCGCTACGCCGCCACCGCGAGGCAGGTTCTAGAGACAAACGGCATCGATAGATAGCAGGGGCTGGGGTGAAGTCTTCTCCAGCCCCCTGGCAATGCTTAGGGTTGACTCGAATCTTGGGTGGGCACTGTTGTAGCGCCGACTGTGGGGCATTTGCTGATCGAGGTGGGTCGTTCTCTGTCAGCCTGGAACTGTAGGATAGGGCCTACCGAAGCCGCTGTTTCAGCCAAAAGTTGAGCATGGGTAGGGCAATGCGGTAATTGAATTGGGGGCCGTAGATTAGGCCCTTTTGTTCCAGGCTGTTGAGGGCTCCTTGCAGGCCACCGCCCCGTGAGAGCTGGTGTTTTTTGATGTAGGCGCTGGATTGGGGGCTGTCGGTGGGGTCGAGGGCCAAACTTTCGAGTACTTTGGCTTGGGTGGGGGGCAGGAGGAGGAGGAGGGCTTCAAAGGTGACACCCATGTCTTGGATGAGGGCAAGCATACTGCTGTGAACCTGGTGGGCCTGAATGAGGCCGCTGGGGGCTTGGGGGGCTTGGGCGGAACAGTCGAGCCAAATGCGTTGGGCCAGGGTGATAGCGTCTTTAACGTGGCCTTGGACGTAGCTTAAAAAGAGGTCGAGGGCTTGGCTTTCGGGGTCAAAGGTGAGGCCAGCGGTGGCCATGCTTTGGGCAATCCAAGGGGCGAGTTCTTCGGCCTGCAAGGGCGCTAGGGGGATGACGGGCAGGTGGCTGGCATACATCCAGGGCTCGGCGACGGTGGCAACCAGGGCGTAGCTGACCTGATTTTGGCGCTGAATTTCCTGGCGCAGGTGGGTCTCCCATTTGCCATGCCGATCCCAGGATCGTAGGTGCGGGAAGTTGTGGAATAGGATCACCACCTGGCAGTGGAGCTGTTCGGCCAGGTGTTGGGGCAGGGCCAACAGTCCCTCAAACAGCGCCCATTCTTTACCGGGAGTGGTGGGCCACACCAGGCGGGGTTGGGGAGCCAGGGTTTGATCGAGGGTGAGCGGTTGGCTGAGGCTCCACTGCTGAATTTTGGCGAGTTCGTGGGGTTCGCCAAAGGCTTGGGTGAGGGCATCGGCCAAGAACCTAAGGAACTGTCCGGCGTTGCGGCAGCGCAGCATATCAATTTCGAGGCAGCGGCAGCCCACTTGCTTGGCGGCATCGCGAATGAGGGAACGCCGCCCAATGCCAGGAACCCCCGTCACCACAAAATCATTGTCTCGTTGCAGCAGGCTACAAATCACGTCTAGCTCAGTTTCGCGGCAGATGCGGGGGGGCAAGACAAAGGGGTTCATTGTGATTCTTAAAAATTGGCACTAAAAAATAGTGCTATAAAGGTTCCTCAGGTACGTCTAAATCGTAGCATTCCCATTCTGAGGTAAACCGTCATCGTGGCTCACAGTACACCGTCTGCATCTGACCTTGGGGCTAGTCTCCAACCGCCATCCAATCAGTGGCATACCCTTAGCGCCCAGCGGGCCATTGATCTGCTCGAAAGTAGTGCCGAGGGAATCAGTGCAGCGGAGGCCGAGCGCCGCCAGCAGGTGTATGGCCTCAACGAACTTCAGGAAGGAGCCACCCGCAGCCCCCTGGAAATTTTGTGGGATCAGTTCAAAAACATCATGCTGCTGATGTTGATTGCGGTGGCCCTGGTGTCGCTGGTGCTGGATCTACGGCAAGGGGGCTTTCCGAAGGATGCCATCGCCATTTTTGCCATTGTGCTGCTGAATGGTTTGCTGGGCTATTTGCAGGAGAGCAAGGCGGAACAGGCCCTGGCCGCCCTCAAAAACATGACCTCGCCTCGGGTGCGGGTGCTGCGCCAGGGAGACGAGCAGGAGATCGATGCCAAAACCCTGGTGCCGGGGGATGTGGTGCTGCTAGAGGCCGGGGGACAGGTGCCCGCCGATGGACGCCTGTTGAGCGCGGCCAACCTGCAAGTGCGGGAAGCGGCTCTCACCGGGGAAGCCGAGGCGGTGATCAAGCAGCCGGAGTCCACCCTGCCGGAGGAATCGGCCCTAGGGGATCGGGTCAACCTAGTGTTTCAAGGTACCGAAGTATTGCAGGGACGGGGCACCGTCCTCGTCACCCAAACGGGGATGCAGACCGAGCTAGGCCGCATCGCCACGCTGATTCAGTCGGTGGAATCGGAACCCACGCCGCTTCAGCAGCGCATGGGGCAACTGGGCAACGTGCTGGTGTCGGGATCGCTGGTGTTGGTCGCTCTCGTGGTGGTGGCGGGGCTGCTGCGCACGGGTGACCTCAGCCTGTTTGACGACCTGCTAGAGGTTTCCCTCAGTATGGCCGTGGCTGTGGTGCCGGAGGGTCTACCCGCCGTAATCACGGTGACGCTGGCCCTGGGTACCCAGCGCATGGTGCGCCGCCAAGCCCTAATCCGCAAGCTGCCCGCCGTGGAAACCCTGGGCTCTGTCACCACCATTTGCTCCGACAAAACCGGAACCCTCACCCAAAACAAGATGGTGGTCCAACGGGTGCAAACCCTCGAAGCCAGCTACACCGTCACCGGGGAAGGCTATGCCCCGGAGGGCCAAATTTTAGAGAACGGCCAGCCCGTGGATAGTGCGCTAAACCCGGTGTTGGCCACCCTCTTGAGAGCCAGCGCTCTGTGCAACGATGCGACTTTGACCCGCTCCGGCAGTGTGTGGACGATTTTGGGCGATCCCACCGAAGGAGCTTTGCTGGCCCTGGCGGGTAAAGGCAGCCTGGAGACAACACCGCCCCCCGAACCGGGCCAACGGATTGCGGAAATTCCGTTTACCTCAGAACGCAAGCGGATGAGCGTGATCATTGGGCCATCGGAAACTAGCCCCGACACCGCCCAGCCCCCGGTGCTGTTTGCCAAGGGATCGCCGGAACTGCTGCTCGAGCGGTGCGAATGGGCGCAAACCGCCACGGGCAAGGAACCCCTAACCGAGGCCCTGCGCCAGCAAATCCTCGCCCACAACGACACGATGGCCGCTGGGGGACTGCGGGTGCTGGGGCTGGCCACCAAGTCGATCCTTGGCCCCCTCCCCCTAGCCGCCGATTTGGAAACCGAAGAACAGGGGCTGATCTGGCTGGGCCTGGTGGGGATGCTCGATGCGCCCCGGCCTGAGGTGCGAGCGGCGGTGGCCTCCTGTCGGCAGGCGGGCATTCGGCCCGTGATGATTACCGGGGATCACCAGTTGACGGCCCAGGCCATTGCCACCGACCTCGGGATTGCCCAACCGGGTGACGCCATCCTCACCGGGCGCGAACTCAGCCATCTCTCGGCCACCGAACTGGAAGAGGCCGTCTCTAAGGTGAGCGTCTACGCCCGCGTGGCCCCAGAGCACAAACTGCGCATTGTGCAGGCCCTTCAAAAACGCGGGGAATTTGTCGCCATGACCGGGGACGGCGTCAACGATGCCCCCGCCCTCAAACAGGCGGATATCGGCATTGCCATGGGCATTACGGGCACCGACGTCAGTAAAGAAGCCAGCGACATGGTGCTGCTCGACGACAACTTCACCACCATCGTGGCCGCCACCGAGGAGGGGCGGGTCGTCTACGACAATATCCGTCGCTTCATTAAATACATTCTGGGTAGCAATATCGGGGAGGTGCTCACCATTGCCGCCGCACCCCTGCTGGGTTTGGGTGGGGTGCCCCTCTCGCCCCTGCAAATTCTGTGGATGAACCTCGTCACCGATGGCGTCCCCGCCCTCGCCCTGGCCATGGAACCCGCAGAACCCAACGTCATGCAGCGTCCGCCCCACGATCCACGGGAAAGCATCTTTGCCCGTGGCCTCGGATCCTACATGGTGCGCGTCGGTATTTTGCTGGCCATCCTCAGCATCGGCCTGATGAGCTGGGCCTACCAATACACTAATGCGGCAGGTTACCCCGGCAACCCCGCCACCTGGAAAACCATGGTCTTCACCACGCTGTGCCTGTCCCAAATGGGCCATGCCCTGGCCGCCCGCTCCGATACTCGGCTCATGATTGAGATCAATCCCGCCTCCAACCTCTATGTGTGGGGTGCGGTACTGTTTACCACGGGGCTGCAAATTCTGCTGGTCTACCTTCCCCCCTTGCAGCGGTTCTTTGGGCTGCATCCGCTCTCTGGCACAGAGCTAGCCATCTGCTTTGGCTTCAGTGCCCTCCTGTTTGTTTGGCTAGAGCTTGAAAAACTGTTTATCCGGGTTTTCCTCAAGCAACGGGCCAAACACTAGCGCTTCGCCCTATCCTCGTTCTAGGGCACTGGGGTAATCTAGTTGTTACCTCAGTGCCCACAATAGGACGAATCCCCACCTATGATATTTATCTATGAATTCTCACTCCCCTACGTCTAAATTTTCCCAAGAAATTAAGGCCCTATTAGAGCAGTTGGCTCACCAGCCGCTCACCTTGGGCAATGTGCTCGATCAAACCTCCGAGCGCGGCTTTAGCTTGGTGATTGGGCTGTTGGTGCTGCCCTTTTTATTCCCCATGCCACCGGGGCTAACGACCATTTTTGGCTCGGCCTGCCTGTTGTTGTCTTTGCAAATGACCCTAGGCCGCAGAACGCCCTGGTTACCCAAACGGGTGGCCCAGTATCAGTTTCCCCCGGTTGTGGCCCAGCAAATTCTCAGCGGTCTCAGACGGGTGACGCGCTTCACCGAGCGGTTTTTGCAGCCACGGCTCACTGGGCTGGCTAACAGCCCCCACATCTGGCAAATCAACGGAGCCTGCATTAGCTGGCTAACCCTGCTGCTGATGCTTCCTGTGCCGATGACTAACCCCATCCCCGCCGTGGGCATTTTAATCGTGGCCATTGCCACCCTAGAAGCCGATGGCCTGGTAATGTGTCTCGGCTATGTGGCCACCGGGCTAACGACCGCTTTTTTTGGTCTCATCGGCTATGGTTTGTGGCGATCCCCCGAACTGATCATGCGCTGGTTTTCCTAGGCGAGCTAGCCTTGGCTGCTGCTAGGGTGGGCCGATGGCCTCAGCGAGGTCTTTTGCGTCTCCTGATTGCCATCGATCAAACATCAGCCACAACCTCTGGGACGACAATTCCCTGGGGGTTGTGGCTGGAGAAGCCAAAATTGAACCGCCAAGGCTCAACCCAAAACTCTCCCGAAGCACACTAGGATCTGGAGC
The DNA here is from genome assembly GCA_040396995.1 of Nodosilinea sp. Lineage (GTDB taxonomy): Bacteria > Cyanobacteriota > Cyanobacteriia > Phormidesmidales > Phormidesmidaceae > Nodosilinea. The sequence goes on from JBBAWV010000156.1 coordinate 7,996, forward strand.
CTAGACCATCGAGAAAGCTTTATTCATTGGATTACTCCTAGCGGCCCAAGAGGTTAGCGGTGCTGCGTCCAGAAATTCAGTTCTTGGCGAATGCGAGACCGTTCTTCAAGGCTGGCGTAGCGAAGTTGGTGGCGCAGTTCGCTAATCACTTGACGACGATTTTGGCTGGAGTTGGGAGGGAGCATAGGAATACCCTACTATCTGTAGCGACAATTACATTTTTGCAGATGCCTCCCAAAAACTGTAGCTTTGATTACAAAACTTTGCTCAAACACTTCGCCCGAAACGGATCGCCACCCCAAGTTAAGCGTCAGTAGGGCACCCATGCTGCCGCTTCTACTGGCTCTCCGCCATAAGAGCTAATTTATATATAGCGGATTTCACTCGAATGAAGTACACCGCTAAGATCCCCCCAGCCCCCCTTATTAAGGGGGGTATAAGGTGAATCTTCTCCAGCAATAAACTGGGGGGATCTGAAGCTAAACAAGCTTGTACCCTGGTTGCCTGACACATCTCCAAAGTAGGTTGGGTGCAGCGAAGCGGAACCCAACACTTACCGAGAATTTTGGGCTTGTTGGGTTCTGCTATCGCGCCACCCAACCTACGAGAAATCAAGGCTTTTCAGCGTTGTGTCAGTCAGTCAGGCTTGTACCTCACTGAAGC
>JBBAWV010000157.1:0-8586 GCA_040396995.1 Nodosilinea sp.
AACAACCAACAACCAACAACCAACAACCAACAACCAACAACCAACAACCAACAACAACCCAACCACCAACCCATACCCCACCGATCCTCACCGTGTAACAGTTAACAGTTTGCCGTCCCGAAACCTTTTAGGGTTAAGGCAAAATAGCAATACCTGGGGGTTGCTCCTAGGGGAATTGACGCCATTGGCAGGGCAAACGGGTTACGCCAAGCTCGCCCAGCCCTCGGAATTACAGATACCGAAAACACCGAACGATATCGACAAGGAAAAGCCCATGACACAGTTTCAAACGGAGCAACCCTCTGCTCACCACATGACCAGCGAACCCGTAATTGTGGCCCGCGACGTGGAAAAGTGGTACGACAACGGTTTCCACGTCCTCAAGGGCGTCAGCATGACCGTCTACAAAGGGGAAGTGCTGGTGGTGATGGGGCCGTCTGGGTCGGGCAAATCCACCTTCATTCGTACCTTTAATGCCCTAGAGCCCTACCAAAAGGGCACCATCGAAGTGGACGGCATCACCATTTCCCACGACCTGAAAAACATCGAAGCCATCCGGCGGGAAGTGGGCATGGTGTTCCAACAGTTCAACCTGTTTCCCCACCTGACGGTGCTGCAAAACGTCACCCTCGCCCCCATTTGGGTACGCCGCTGGCCCAAGGCCAAAGCCCAGGAAGTGGCCATGCAGCTTTTAGAGCGGGTCGGCATTCTAGAGCAGGCCCACAAATTTCCGGGGCAGCTTTCTGGTGGGCAGCAGCAGCGGGTCGCCATCGCCCGTTCCCTGGCCATGCAGCCCAAGGTCATGCTGTTTGATGAACCCACCTCCGCCCTCGACCCAGAAATGGTGCGGGAGGTGCTCGATGTGATGCGTACCCTGGCGGATTCTGGCATGACGATGGTGTGCGTCACCCACGAAGTCGGCTTTGCCCGCGAGGTAGCCGACCGGGTGGTGCTGATGGATGGCGGCTATTTGGTGGAGGAAAACACCCCCCAAGAATTCTTCAGCAACCCCCGCGAAGACCGCACCCAAAAATTCCTCTCTCAAATTCTGTAGGGACGACCAGTCTAACCAAGCACCAGAACCCTAATCCCCTTAGGGCAACTTCGCCCAGCGATGCACCCCTGCCACCCCGATTCGTCCGTGGTGGCCTCCACTTCACTCCAGTCGTCGCTGTCCTTGTTATCGTTGCCCTCAGCGTTCTCGTCCTCGGTTAGCTTTGGGTATTGCCCCTCCTCAATCCTAGGACAGGCCAATAAACCGCTTAAACAGTTGAATTTTGCCTTCGTAGGGGGGATAGCGCCAGTCCAAATCCATCCAGAAGGGCTTTTTCAGCACGCTTTTGAGGTGGGAGAAGGTGTTGAAACTGTGGGGGCCGTGATAGCTACCCACACCGCTGTTGCCGACGCCGCCAAAGGGCAAATCCCACACGGCTACCTGCAAGATCACGTCGTTAATGCAGAGGGAGCCAGAGGTGGTTTGGTGCAGCACCTGATTCTGGATGGCTTTGTCTTTAGCAAAGAGGTAGAGAGCCAAGGGGTTTGGGCGTTGGTTGATGGCGGTGATGGCCTCATCCAGGGTGCGATAGGTGAGGATGGGCAGGATGGGGCCAAAGATTTCCTCCTTCATGATTGGGTCATCCCAGGTGATGCCGTCGATCAGGGTGGGGGCAATGAAGCGCTCTTGATGATTGTGGTCGCCGCCGATGAGGACGTTGCCCCGATTGAGTAGGCCCACGAGGCGGTCAAACTGGCGTTCGTTAACGATGCGGGATAGGTTGGGGCTTTGGGCTGGATGATCCCCATAGCAGGCTTGGATGCGTTGCTTGAGGGCCTCGACCAGGGCAGGTTGGATACTTTCATGCACTAGCAGATAGTCCGGTGCAATGCAGGTTTGGCCCGCGTTCAAAAACTTACCCCAGACAATGCGGCGGGCCGTTACTGCTAGGTCAACGTCGGGCGTTACGATGCAGGGGCTTTTGCCGCCCAGCTCCAGGGTAACGGGCGTGAGGTGCTGGGCCGCTGCCTGCATCACCACTTTGCCCACCCGTTCGCCCCCGGTGAAGAAAACATGGTCAAACCGTTCTACCAGGAGCGCTTGGGCCGTTTCCACACCGCCTTCAATCAGGGCTACGTGGGCTGGGTCGAAGGTTTCGGCCACCAGCTTGGCCAGCACTTGGGAGGTCGCCGGAGCCAGTTCCGAGGGCTTCAGGATGGCGCAGTTCCCCGCCGCAATCGCCCCCACCAAGGGAGAAATCATAAGCTGAAAGGGATAGTTCCAGGGGCCAATAATCAGCACCACGCCTAGGGGTTCGGGCTGTATCCAAGCGGCACCGGGTTTTTGATTCAGGGGCAACGACACCTTGCGAGGGCGCATCCAAGCCCGAAAATGCTTAATTACATAGTCCAGTTCGCTGATAGCCCCCACCTCGAAATAGCCCTCAAAGGCTGGACGACCCAGGTCTGCGGTGGCCGCCGCCACGATCTCATCCTGGTAGCGCACGATGGCCTCGCGTAGCCGTTGTAGGTGGGCCAGCCGAAAATCGGCTTCGCGGGTGGCTCCGGTGGCAAAAAAGTCTCGCTGTCGTTGCAGCAAATCGGCTATGGCGGAGGGGGCGGCGAAGGTGGTGGTCATGGAGGCTCCTAGACATCCGACGGTCATCGTTCTGGTGCTATTTTACAAAGGGTTAAGCTATCTTGCAGCGGAGACCGATCCCGCAGCGCCCTTTACCCTGGGCTCCTTTTACTACGCTCCTTTTACTATGGTGATATCGTTGTTGATGCCGTTTGCCAAGCTTTCTTGGAAGGCCCCTTTGCTGAAGCGTCTGAGTGCTGTTGCCCTGGCCCTCAGCCTGGTTTTTGCCACGGTTCCCCCCGCCTCTGCGGTTCCCCTATCTGTCCCCCTATCCCCACGGCCCATGGCTGCTCTCCCCTTCCTTGGTACGCTGTTTGCTGGCCAGCGCCCGAACACCCTAGGCGTCAAAAATGGTCAGCTTTCCCCCTGCCCCGGTTCGCCCAACTGTGTGGTTAGCCAGGGCAACCCCGACGCCGAACACGCCATTGATCCCATCGCCTACAGCGGCGATGCCGCCAGCGCCCTAGCTCAATTGGAGACGTTAATTACCGAGATGCCGCGCACCGCCATCATCGAAAAAAATGACACCTATCTCTATGCCGAATTTACGAGCAAACTGATGGGCTATGTGGATGATGTAGAGTTTTACCTAGACCCTGCCAACTCGGTGGTGCATGTGCGTTCTGCCTCTCGCCTAGGCGAGTCGGACTTGGGGGTCAACCGCAAGCGCATCGAAGCCATTCGGGACGCCTTCTCCGCCTAAGTCCACCCCACGGCCATCCGCAAAGTCCCCCCTGCAAACAGTGGGCCCAATCCCCTTGCCTAGGATATCTCCTTACCTGGGGGAGCGATGCTCAATCGACTGAGGCGAGGAATCGTTGCGCTTGCCCTCAATATTTTTCCAATATCCTCCCAATAGCTTAGAAAGCGTGAAGTATTCCCCTCGGCTATGGCCGACTCGGGCCAACTTGCAAGAAAAATTAGGTTAGGTTTGTTATGTCCTACTGTGGTCGTTTTGCGTTCATAGTTTGACGTTCGTCATTTCGCATTCATCGCTTTGCATTCATTGGGCAATTCATAATGGTTGATGCCCCACGACAGGATAACGGGATGGACAAATTCCCCTGGGCTGCGGCTATTGACCCAGGGGCAGTGAATTGTGGGGCGAAGCTAGCCGATGGAGGCCCCAACGCGGAGGACGATTATCTCCTCAGTTTCCTGTTTGATCAGAGCCTAGACGGGTTCTTTTTAATGAAGCTGGATCAACCCGTAGTCTGGCCCCATCCCACCGATCCAGATGGGTTGTTCGACTATGTGTGGACACATTTGCGGGTCACGCGGGTGAACCGGGCCTTTTGCGATCAGTACTATGCCCAGCCAGACGATCTGATCGGCATGGGGGTGTCGGGCTTCTTCCCCCACAATCCAGAGGCCGGACGAGCTAGCATTCGCAACCTCTTAGATAATGGCCGTGTTTACCTAGAAACCGAGGAGCAACGCCTAGACGGGTCGATTCTGCTGGTGGAGAGTGATTGCCTCTGCCTCTATGACCCCCAGGGGCGGTTGATCGGTTGCTGCGGTGTGCAGCGGGATGTGACCGAGTTGCGGCAGGCCGTCGAGGACTTGCAAGCGTCAAAACAGCGCTTACAAATCCAGGAGAAGCACCTACGCACCGCCCTAGAAGCCGCCCACATGGGCACCTGGGAATGGGATTTCTCCAGCGGACGGGTGGTGTGGTCGGAAAGCTTAGAAAAACTGATGGGCCTGGTTCCCGGCAGTTTTGATGGCCGCATCGAGACGGTGCGAACCATGATTCACCCAGAGGATCGAGATCGGGTGCAGCAGGCCATGCAACAGGCCATGGCCGGGGAGGCCGACTACACCATTGAGTTTCGCTTTTTGCGGGCCGATGGATCCGTGCGATGGGCCTTGGGCCTGGGCACCGTGGAGTATGGCGACCAGGGCCATCCTGCGGCGATGCGCGGCGTTGATGTAGACATTACCGACCGCAAGGAGGCCGAGGTTCGGCTGCGAGAGAGCGAGATGCGCTTCCGCAATGTCTCCGACAACTTGCCGGGGGCCATCTTTCGCTACGTGCTCCACGCCGACGGCAGCGATTCAATGATCTATATGAATCCGGGTTGTGTGGAGATTTGGGAGGTGGAGGCGGAGCAGATCCTAGAGAACGCCCAAGCCCTGTGGAGTACCGTTCACCCCGATGATCGGCTGGCCATGTGGGAGTCGGTGCAAGCCTCAGCCCGCCACCTGACGACCTGGGTTCACGACTGGCGGATCAACACCCCAACGGGCCAGCAAAAGTGGATCCACGGCATTGGTCGTCCAGAGCGATTGGCCAACGGCGATACGGCCTGGGACACGATCATTTTCGACTACAGCGAGCGCAGACTGGCGGAACAGGCCCTCGCCCACACCACCGCCCAGCTAGAGTCCTTCATTGCCAACACCCCCGCCTTGGTCACGTTCATTGACGGCAACGGCACCTACCTCAATGTGAACCAGGCAGCGGCGGATCAATTCCACATTCAAGCCAACGAGATGGTAGATCAGCCCATCTCACGGTTTATCGCGTCGGATTTAGCCCCGGTCTTTATGGATCGGGTTCAGCGGGTCATTACCAGCCAAACTCCCATGACCGTGGAGGATCGGATGGCCCTACCCGCCGGGAAAAAGATCTTTAGCACCGTGCTTTTTCCTATCATGACCCAGGCGGGGGACGGGGTGGGGGCGGTTGGCTCCATTGCTACCGACATTACGGATCTGGTAGAAGCCCAGGAAGCTAGCCATCGGCAGGCGGCGGAGGAACGGCTCCTGCGCACCCTCACCCAGCACATCCACCAGTCCCTAGAAGTCAGCGATATTTTGCAGACCACGGTGGATGATATTCGCCAGTTTCTCCAAACCGACCGGGTGGTGGTTTACCAGTTTAATCCCGACTGGAGCGGCACCGTGGTCGTGGAATCGGTGCTATCGCCCTGGAAACCCGTGCTGGGCACCACCGTGGAAGACACCTGCTTTATGACCAATCCGGCTATGGTAGATCGCTATCGCCAGGGCGAGAACAGCCAGATTGGCGACATTGCCCAGGCAGCTATGGATCCCTGCCATCGCCGGATGCTAGAGGGCTTTCAGGTACAGGCCAACCTTGTCGTTCCTATCAGCTACAGCCACAAGCTATGGGGGCTACTCTGCCTGCACCACTGCCGTTCCCCTCGCACTTGGCAGCCTAAGGAAATCGACCTCGTACAGCAATTGGCGGATCAGTTGGCCATTGCTCTCTACCAAGGGCAACTGCTGGCCCAAACCACCCTGATGGCGCAGCAGGAAAAACTGCTCAACACCATCGTCACCGCCATCAGCGATAGCCTGGAACTGGATGATTTGCTCCAGCGGGCAGCGGATCAGATACTTCAGGTGTTCAACGCGAGCCGCAGCCTAGTCCTCCTTTGCCAGCCCACCGATCCGCTCCTCGTCCACACCACCACGGCAGCGGTCCCCGGCTTCGACACTTTAAAAGGGCTCGCCATTCCCATCACAGACAACCCCCACGCCCAGGCCATCTTGGCCCAAGAATCTCCCGTGGCCGTGGATGATGTCACCCAGAGCCCTCTCATGCAGCCGCTGTTGGCCAAGGCCCAAGAGATGAATATCGGAGCCATGCTGGCGGTGTCGATCCGCTATCGGGGGCAGGTGAAGGGAATCCTCGGCCTCCACCAATGCTCCCACCCCCGCCGCTGGACCCCAGAAGAGATGCAACTCATCAAACGGGTGGCGGATCACTTAGCCATCGCTATTCAGCAGGCGGAACTGTATCAACAAGCCCAAGCCGAACTAGCGGAACGCAAGCGCCTGGAAGCCAAACTGCGCCACGATGCCCTCCATGACAAACTGACGGCCCTGCCCAACCGGGTGTTGTTTTTGGATCGGCTCTCCCAGGCCATGGCCCACCTGCGCCAGGTTAGCCCCAATACCCCTGCCTGCCCCTTGCCCTACACCCACGCCGATCCCTATACGGACGACCTGCGGGTGCCCGTTGGCCATCAGTTTGCGGTGTTGTTTCTGGATTTAGACCGCTTTAAGGTGGTCAACGATAGCCTGGGGCACAGCATTGGCGACCAGCTTCTCTGTACCGTTGCCCAGCGCGTGCTAAATTGCCTGCGCCCCACCGACACCGCCGCCCGCCTAGGAGGGGATGAATTTGTGGTGCTGCTCACTCACCTCGCCGATAGCCAGGTGGCCGTGAACCTCGCTCGCCGCATCCATGCCGCCCTAGAAAACCCGATGATCCTAGAGGGCTACGAGGTCTTTGTGCGGGCCAGCATCGGCATTGCCCTGGGTTCCCTCGCCTACACCGACCCCAACCACGTCCTGCGCGATGCCGATATTGCCATGTACCAGGCCAAAAAAAGTGGTCGAGAATACGCCATTTTTGATGCCCCCATGCATGCCCGTGCCGTCCGGCAAATGAAAGTGGAAAGCGACCTTCAGCGGGCCATCGACCGCCAGGAATTTGTGCTGTATTACCAACCTGTGATCAACCTCAAAACCTTTCAGGTGGAAGGGTTCGAGGCGCTGATGCGGTGGCACCATCCCACCACTGGCCTCGTGCCCCCCAACGACTTCATCCCCGTCGCCGAAAGTACGGGGCTGATCGCCAGCCTGGATCTGTGGGCGCTGAACCAAGCCTGCCAACAACTGCGCCAGTGGCAACTGCAATACCCCCACCTGCCGCTTTCCATCAACGTGAACCTATCGGGCAAACAGTTCATGCGCCCCGATCTGATTCCCCAAATTGATCGGGCCCTCGTCGCCAACGAGATCAGCGGCCAGTACCTTAAAATTGAAATCACCGAAACCGTGCTCATCCAAAACGCCCAGGCCGCCATCGAGCTCTTACGCCAACTGCGACAGCGACATATCCAAATCTGCATGGACGATTTCGGGACGGGCTACTCCTCCCTCAGCTATCTGCACCGCTTTCCCATCGATATCCTCAAAATCGACAAATCCTTCATCGATTCCCTGCAATGCCATCCGGATCTACCCAGCCACGATTCCTCCCCAGACCATCCAGACGATAACGGCACTATTGTTCGGGCGATCCTCAATCTGGCCAATAGCCTGAACCTAAAAGTCGTGGCCGAAGGTATTGAAACCCACGAGCAAATGCAGTACCTCCAGGCCCATCAATGCCATAGCGGCCAGGGCTACTTCTTTGCCCACCCCCTTACCAGCCGCCAGGTTCAGACCTTTTTGGCTCAGTACAATCCACAAATGACCTAAGGGGCAATGTTCCAGACCGCTGAGAGCCATGCATCCAAATAAGTCGCCCCAACCCCACCCCCCAGGAAGTTTTGCCACCCCGCCCCAACCCCGTCGGGAGAGTGTTACCATACCTATAGTCAGTTTTCGGTAGATTACGCTTGTTTCATTTCATTTCGATTTCCGACACAGGTTCTTCTCCGTTTACTCGATACATTCGTCAAGTTTGGAGAGAATCCTAATGTCTATTTATGTTGGTAATTTGTCCTACGATGTCACCCGTGAAGACCTAGAGCGTGTCTTCAACGAATATGGTGCCGTCAGCCGCGTTAGCCTGCCCATTGATCGGGAAACCGGGCGTCCTCGTGGCTTCGCCTTTGTGGATATGAGCGCCGAAACCCAAGAAGATACCGTCATCGAAGCCCTCGATGGCGCTGAATGGATGGGTCGGGAAATGCGGGTCAACAAAGCTCGCCCCCGCGACGATAACCGTGCCGCTAGCGGCAGCCGCTCCGGTGGTGGCGGCGGTCAATATCGTCGTACCAGTTTCTAGACCTGAGCGATAGGTAGATTTTCCCTGCGGCTAAGACCAATGGGTAATCTTCCTTAAATCATTAAACTCAGGGCTCTGCATAGCAGAGCCTTTTTTTGTGATGGGAAATAGTTAAATAGGACAGGCGCAGAATGGGGCTGTTGCAGAATGGGGCTGTTGCAGAATGGGGCTGTTGCAGAAT
>JBBAWV010000158.1:0-8292 GCA_040396995.1 Nodosilinea sp.
AATTCTCGGTAAGTGTTGGGTTCCGCTTCGCTGCACCCAACCTACTTTGGAGATGGGTCAGGCAGGCAGGGCAAAACCTCAACCCAAAGTACCTCTCCAGTTGTAGAAGAAGCACCTTAGATTGAGGGATAAAATGCGTCCCTAGAAACACGCTAACTAGCGTCGTTTTCCCCTTCTCCAACGGGCTCGATGCCAGTGGTGATTAAGTTGTACTTGCGATCATAGTAAATCGGCTTTTCGTTGCGCAGTAAGTCAACCAACATCATCATTTCCTGCGGAGTTTCCATGTCAAATAATTGACCCGTTTCATCCGCAAAGAGTATCCACAATTGGCCATGATTGTCCGTGGCGTTCCAAAAGGTTCTGTAGCCGATCACTTCAATGGGCGGTGGCGGTGAGGGGAATGTAGACCCTTCTTCCACAGAAGGGTCTAACGTAGTGCTCGTCATAATATCTTTCTCCTGGGTTCAGGCGGAAAAGGCTTTAGTGACAACGCAAGTTCAAAGGTGAAGTGCATCAACCTGGCTGAGAACTACGGTCATTGTGGCCGCAGCAGAAACACGGCATAACCTAGCCGCAATCAACCTTGTGGTCTGACATGGTAGGTCTAGATGCCATTGTAAGCAGGGAATGCACTTCACGATTGAAGCGGCGCAATTAAGGGCGTGAGGGATAATAGCCGTACATGCAAATGACGTAATTAAGCGCTAGATAGGGCGGCATATTGTTGTGGGGTTGACCACCACCAACTGACGAAGTAGACACCTTGCCAACGGTGCCTTCGGTTGACCCAGCCGCAACCGCTTTACCAGTATCGGAAACACCACCAACTCCCCCAGCGGTGGTCAATGTATGGGAATGGGCGGGTAGTTGTTCTGGGGTCAAGGTATGGTTTTCTGCTCCGCTCCTTTCCCCTAAGGGACGGTAAGTTAAGCCTGGCCCCTGACCAGCGCCGACAGGAACTCGTCCCCGTAGGTCGGGAAGGCCAAAGGTAGTCGTTCCGTTACCGCCGTAGGTTGTGCCAAGGACGCTAAACAAGGCTGTATTGCTGGAGATTGAGATCAATTGACCATGGCAGAATTCCCAGTTTCTGGGGGCAAAAGTACCTGCAAACAACCGTATTTCACCAACTGTTCCGCATTCCATTGCTTTAGCGCTCCTAGATGGTTTCAAGACATAAAAAACGAGCCTTCAATCGATTCAAATAATAGCATTAACCAGATTCTTGTCTGTATCTCGAAATAACTATTCTTGCTAGATAACAAAAATTGTGAAAACTATCTATTTCTTAATTCTCTGCTGCACCCAGCCTACATTGGAGATGGGGTAGACAGGGCAAAACCTCAACCCCAAGTACCTCTCCAGTTGTAGAAGAGGCACCTTAGATTGAGGTATAAGAGAGGAGAAAATGCGTCCCTAGAAACACGCTAACTAGCGTCGTTTTCCCCTTCTCCAACGGGCTCGATGCCAGTGGTGATTAAGTTGTACTTGCGATCATAGTAAATCGGCTTTTCGTTGCGCAGTAAGTCAACCAACATCATCATTTCCTGCGGAGTTTCCATGTCAAATAATTGACCCGTTTCATCCGCAAAGAGTATCCACAATTGGCCATGATTGTCCGTGGCGTTCCAAAAGGTTCTGTAGCCGATCACTTCAATGGGCGGTGGCGGTGAGGGGAATGTAGACCCTTCTTCCACAGAAGGGTCTAACGTAGTGCTCGTCATAATATCTTTCTCCTGGGTTCAGGCGGAAAAGGCTTTAGTGACAACGCAAGTTCAAAGGTGAAGTGCATCAACCTGGCTGAGAACTACGGTCATTGTGGCCGCAGCAGAAACACGGCATAACCTAGCCGCAATCAACCTTGTGGTCTGACATGGTAGGTCTAGATGCCATTGTAAGCAGGGAATGCACTTCACGATTGAAGCGGCGCAATTAAGGGCGTGAGGGATAATAGCCGTACATGCAAATGACGTAATTAAGCGCTAGATAGGGCGGCATATTGTTGTGGGGTTGACCACCACCAACTGACGAAGTAGACACCTTGCCAACGGTGCCTTCGGTTGACCCAGCCGCAACCGCTTTACCAGTATCGGAAACACCACCAACTCCCCCAGCGGTGGTCAATGTATGGGAATGGGCGGGTAGTTGTTCTGGGGTCAAGGTATGGTTTTCTGCTCCGCTCCTTTCCCCTAAGGGACGGTAAGTTAAGCCTGGCCCCTGACCAGCGCCGACAGGAACTCGTCCCCGTAGGTCGGGAAGGCCAAAGGTAGTCGTTCCGTTACCGCCGTAGGTTGTGCCAAGGACGCTAAACAAGGCTGTATTGCTAGCGATTGAGATCAATTGACCATTGCAGAATTCCCAGTTTCTGGGGGCAAAATTACCTGCAAACAACCGTACTTCACCAAGTGTTCCTTCTTCCATTTTCCGAACGCTCCTGGATGGTTTTAAGACATCAAAATAAATTAATCCTTTTGACGTTTTTAATAGTAGCACTATTCATTTGTTCGACTAAATTTTGCAACAACTATTTTTGCTGAAAAACAAAATTCATTAAAGCTATTCATTTCTTAATTTCTTGAAAATAATTATTAATATCTTTCTCCAGGAATTATCTTGGTGATTGCTTAGTCTTAAATTGAAAGTGGGATACTCTATCCTGAAAGCCCCCCTAGGGTGGGGTGGATTGCCCCAACAACAGGGGCGCGTTCAAAAAGGTTCGGTAGAATCGGTCACGGGCTTTGCCTAACCTTCCTATTCTTGGGATGGGCAATCTTGCGGACTGGGTTTAGAAATTTCCTTATCCCGAACTCAGGTAAAGGTAGGATAGATGGGCGTAGCGTAGCCCATGGGGCATAAGCATTTGATGCGCGACGGCAAAATTGAGCCCAAGGTTTCGCCTACCGCCTTAGCCCTGATTGATGGCACCCGTTGACGATTTGAGAGAGTGTGTGATGGCCCAGTCCTCAGCCCATGGGAAATTGCTTGGCCTAGCCCTAGGCATCATCGGTAGCCTGGGGAATGGTGGGGCCGCGATGGCCGAAGGGCTGTTGGTCACAGGCTGCTCCCTCAATGTTGCTGAGGAAGCGATGGCCTTAGTGTCTTCCAAAGCGGCCTGTCCGCCTGACAACGCCACCATTCTCGCCCAAACCCCAGCGCCATCGTCCACCCCTGAGTCAGCCTCGGAGGCATCCCCTCCCAATTTGGCCCCTAATATTGAGCCTGATTCCCCTGATCCGCTGGTTGAGGCAGAATTGGCCCCCCTCGAACTCGACCCCAGAATTATTGAAGAAAGCCCAGTATTGCGGCAGTGGCTCGACGAGGTGCCCGACATTGCCGAGGAAATCCGCCATACGCCCAGCTTTCGTACCCGGCTGCGGGTGGGTTATGCCAACTTTCCCTCCAGCGGCGAAATCGGCGGGTTTCAGTTGGGCGTCGATGATGTGTTTGTATGGCCCGGAACCGGACTCACCGCCAGCGCCGACTACAGCCGCAGCAGCAACGGCCAGCGAGAATCCTATGGAGCCGAGGCCCGCTACTACCTGCTGCCCCTCGGCGGCTATGTGAATGTGGCCCCTAGCGTCGGCTACCGCTCGGTATCGGCCCCGGCCTACAGCACCGATGGCGTTGACCTGGGCCTGCGGCTGATGGTGATTCCTTCCCGTGGGGGCGCGGCGGATCTCTCGATTAGCCAGCACTGGGTGGCCCCCGGCACCGATGGCGAGGTAGGCATTACTAGCTTTAACCTGGGCTATGCCGTCACCCGCCAACTGCGCCTCGGCAGCGACCTCCAGTTTCAAAATTCTCGCTTTGGCCAAGAGAGCCGCTGGGGGCTTTCCCTCGAGTGGCTGTTATAACCCTGGGGCTAGGGCATGGGCACGAAGTCAAACCCGGTGCCGGAGCGGCTACCCGGTTGTACCTGCACCAGCAGCACCGTGGCATTGCGATCCCCAGAGGGCAGGAAGGTTACCGCCCCCGTTGAACCCGTCGCCGAGAAGCCTTGACCACCGAGGGCCGCTGCCAGGGCTGTCCGTCCCGCTGTGCCGCTGCCCGGTGCCACATTGCCCACGCTATGAGCCGCCTTCAGGGCTTGGAAGGCGTCGTAGCTGAGGGCGGTGCGCCAGTTTACATCGCCGCCCCACAGGCTGGAGGCTGTTTGGGCAAAGGGGGGCGTGGATCGCAGGGGATGCCAGGGCACGGTGAGGATCGCCCCATTTAAGCTGTTGCCGCCCTTTTCTAGGGTTTCGATGCGGTAGAAGGCGTCCCCGGCAAAAATGGGGAGTTGGCCTTGGTTGGCCTGGGCTACGGCAATGGCGGCGTCAAAGGTCGCGGAATCGGGGATGAGCACCACCGCATCGGCCCCGCTGCCCTGGAGCGACGAGGCGGGATTGCCCTGGGACAGATCCACCAGGCTGGCCACCTGCCCCCCCTCTAGGCCGAGGGTAGTGGAAAAGGCCGTCTGCAAAGACTGGCTATAGGAACTTTGGGAGTTGTAAAACACGATGGGGCGGCTCTTGCCCGTGGAGAGCATATGGCGAGCCAGGGTGGTGCCCGTAAACTGGTCGCTGGGGATGACCCGGAAGATCATATTGCTGCCCTGGCGAGTCAAGGTTGTGAGGTCTGTGGTGGTGCTGGTGGGGGCAATCATCGGCAGTTGCCCCTGCTGGTAGACGGGCGCAGCGGCCAGGGTGGCAGTGCTGGTGCCGTGACCTACTACCGCGACGATATCGGGGTTTTGCACCAGGGCATTGGCGATGGCGGTGGCCTGGTTGGGGTCGTTGCGGTCGTCGGCAATCATCACCTTAATCGGCACCCCAGCTTGGATGGCTTCATCCTGGGCCTGGGCCACCCCTCTCAACAGTTCGCGGGCTGCGTTTGGGGTATCGTTGGCGGGCACCACGGCGGCAATGCCTAGGGCGGGGGTGTTGCCCAGCTTGGCATTATTCAGGTAAATCAGGGGTTCTGGGTCGTTGCGTAGGGCTTGACGGGCGGATTGGAAGCGCGTCACCGCCGTGGCCAAATCCCCGCTGGCAAAGGCGGCCACCCCGGCCTGGAGGTCGGCATTGGTGTTGTCGGCAAACAGCACCCGATCCCCCCAACTGAGGGCGTTGGCCACATCCCCGGATGGGCTGGGCGCGGTCGGAGCCGTCGTGGGGGGTGCCGTGGGTGACGGGGTAGTTGGTGTTGTGGGAGAGGTGCCGCCACCGGGAGGAACCACCACTGTCCCCCCTGGCGGCGTGGTAGGAGCCTGGGCCTTGAAGAACGTGTTGTAGCCGATTACCCCAAGGCCCGCCAGCCCTCCCAAAAACGCCAGCGCCCCCGCCCCCAGCAGAATTGGCGCGAGGGAATTGCCCTTCTTCAGGGCTTGGCCACAGATTTCGCACTTTTTGGCGGTGCTGGGGTTTTGCTCGTAGCCGCATTTAGGGCAAGTGACGTGGGTGAAGCTGTCTGTCATGGCGGGGAAAGGGGGTGTCACGATCTGAATCAGGCGGTGGGCGGTGGGTCGCCAATGGCAATCAACCGCGCCTCAATTACTACAGCGCCTCAATTCGCTTTCCCCGAATATAAACCCCTGTTCCCGGTTTTGGCGGAAAACTTTGGATTGAAAACTTAATTGCGGCACCCAGCTCTAGCGCCCTGCCCTGAGGGATGGTGAACCCTCCGCCCCTATCCCGTTCTGACCCGTTGCCAAAGCTGGGTGTATTGGGCTTGCACGGTGGGGATCAAGGGCCACAGAAATTCACTATTAGCCAGTCCGGTGGTGTCGCTCACCAGTCCGGCCTCTGGCTGGAAGGCGGGGGGGAGATTGGCCCGCCCTGCGCCCCAGTGCCGGGGGGTTAGCCCTTGGCCGTAGATGGCCATTTGCTCGGTGAAGGTCTCGCTGAGGCAAAAGGTGAGCCAGTCCAGCGCCATGGGGCTGGGGGTTGGGGCCACACTGGGCTGCACCCAAAGGTCGGCACTGGCCAGGGTGCCCTCCGTCGGAATCACCAGTTCAAGGTGTCGATAGCGCTGGGCAACAGGGCGCAGGGCATCTAGCCAACCCACGGTAGCCGCAGCATCGCCCACAATCAACGCTTTGAGGCTGTGGGTGGAGCTATACCAGCGCACCTGACGATGGAGTTGGGCGAGAAAAGAGTCCAACTCAGGGATCTCGCTCAGGTCGGGGGCATTGGCAGAGGCGTTGAGCGCCTTGAGCGCCAGACCAATCACCAACCGTTCATCGTCGGGCAGCATTAGCCGTTGTTGCCATTCCGGGTGCAGCAGATCGGCCCAGCCCCGCACCGGATCGGCCTTGGCCCCCAGGGTGCGGCGGTCGTAGAGGATGGCCAGGGGCGTCCATCGGTAGGGAATGCCCCACACCTGCCCTGCTGCGTCGGGCATCCCCTGTCTATTCCGCCGCACCAGGGTGGGCCAAGGTTCCGGCAGATCGGCCCAGCCATTGAGGGTTTCGGTGGCGATGGCCTGGATAAGCCCCTGCTGAATGGCCGGGGCTAGCCAGGTATCCGCCTGGGTCACCCAATGGGCGGTTCTGGGGGGCGTGTTGGAACGTGCCCCTGGGGTGCTTGCCTGACGCTCGCTCTGCCAGGTTTGTAGCAGACGATAGAGGTCAAGGAGGGAGTCCTTCGCTACCACAGAAACTTGCCCTGTCTGGGATGACTGCCGTTGAAACCCCTGCACCAACTGTCCCGGTAGCGATCCCGCCAGAATCGCCAGCCCCACATCCCCCGTCCATAGGCGCTGACAACCAGCGGCCAAGCTGGTGAGGGTAAGCCCTAGGGTAGTAGCTAAAAAATTACGACGATTCATGGGCAAGGGGCCAGTAATGGCCCAAAAGGCGAGACAATATTCTCTCAGACCATAGCAGTTCACCCTAGCCCTTGACCAAGTTGGATGAAGACCCTACGCGAGATCGTCAGTGTGTCCACCGCCATTATCTTGATGGCCTTTATTGGCCTGAGTTTGGCCCGGTTGGCCTACTTTTTTCTCCATAGCCAAAACCTGCTGTAGGTGGGCCGAGAGGGGGCAACCCTCTCACCGCAACAGTTGGTCAATCATGCGGTTGGCCTGGGCTTCGTAGCCGCCGCCAAAGAGGTTGAAGTGGTTGAGGATGTGGTAGAGGTTGTACAAAATTTTGCGTTGGTCATAGCCCGCCTCTAGGGGGTAGGCTGCCTGGTAGCCCTCATAGAAGGTGGTGGGGAAACGGCCAAACAGTTCGGTCATGGCCAAATCCACTTCCCGATCACCGTAGTAGGTGGCGGGGTCGAAAATCACCGGATCGCCCGCCGCCGTTACCGCTGCATTGCCCGACCACAGATCGCCATGCACCAGGGCCGGAGCGGGAGAATGCCCCGCCAAGAGATCCGGCAATGCCTGCAAGAGTGCCGACCGTCGAGGGAACCGTCCGCCCCGCCGCTGGGCTAGGCGAAACTGGTGCTCCAAACGATGCTCTCGGTAAAAATCGAGCCAGCTTGCCATCCAAGGGTTGGGCTGCGGGGTGGCCCCAATGGTATTGCCCTGGTGCCAGCCAAACCCCTTAACATGACTCACTCGATGCATCGCGGCTAGGGTTTCCCCCATGCGCCGCCAAGCGCCTTCACCAGCAGCCCCAAAGTCTAGCCACGCCAGCACCACATAGGCCGATGCCTCGGCGGTGCCCCAGCAGATCGGTTTCGGGACGCGGATCGTCTGGCTATCGTACATTTCCCGTAGGCCCAGCGCCTCCGCCTCAAACATGGCTACTTGGGTGGCACTATTCAACTTCAGAAAAAACCGCTGGCGACCATCGGTAATTTGATACGCCTGGTTGATGCAGCCCCCACCCACGGATCGGCGGTCTGTAATGGCAAAGGCTGTCCCCGTTTGGGCGCTAATGTGTTGAGCAATGGCAGTCCACATGGTCGATATTTAATGCACTGATTCTCAGTATAGGTCTCTGTGGCCCCTCGCCTAGCTAAGCGTAACTGAGCAAGCCTGCCCTAAGCACAAACCCTAAACGCAAAGTAGTCTTTCAAGTTGAGGTTGCTCCACCTATGGATCTGATATATCACAGAAGATTGCCAGGAGCGAAAGCATTCTTGAAGCATGATTTAGAGGTGATTAGTTCTAGTTCTCATGACTTGTAAATCCTCAGCAAAAATAGGAGTCTGAATCTATGGTAGAAGCTGGTAATCATCAAAGCCAATGGGAAGAATCGCTGCTATCTAGCTTCTTCGATATGGTGCAAGCCTCAGATGGTGATTTTTCTGTCATCGATCAACTGGCTAAAGCTAGCAACGATCTTTACACCTTGCAAGG
>JBBAWV010000159.1:0-8290 GCA_040396995.1 Nodosilinea sp.
AGTCCCCAATAGTCAACCCTTTATGCCCAACCTTCAATAACCAACCCACAACAACTCATCGCCAATCACCAATAACCAATCCCCAATCCCTAGTTCCATGCCCACCCTTGCCACCCTATCCTCCTACCAATACGCCGCTGGCTCTTGGGCCTTGCAGCTAACGGGGCAGGTGTCGCCTTTGAGCACCCTGACGGATCGGGTGGTGCTGAAACGATCATGGTTCCATCTACGCCTATGGGAAAGTGCCGACACCCCAGACCGTATTCAGGCCGATGGTCAGCCAACGTTCCCCGCTGAAACGTCTCCCGCTGATGGTTCCCGTCAACCTCCTCCCGCCTTTGAGGTCTCTGGCCATGGCTCAGACCTAGCCAACCTCAGCCATTTGGTGCAAACCTATGTGCAGCACTACCTTCAGGTACAAGGGCTAACACCATCCCAGGGGCTTAGCCAAGGGCAGAACCGTTTGGCTCCCGTGGGACTCACGCGCCATCGACTGACGGTGACCGGGACATCTTCCCCTGCCGCTGTGAATTTGTCTTTGGTGCAGTTGGCGGATTTGGCCACGGTGCTAGGCCAAGCTGAGCAAGCCGTAGCCCATTGGTCGGAGGAACTAGCCCCGGCCCAACGGCGACCATCGCGGCTAAGATGGCCTGCTAGACTGCCCCTGTGGACGGGATCGGTGGCGGCGGTGCTGGTGGCGGCGGTGCTGGGAAGCCAATGGCTAGGGTCGTCTCCTCCAGCCCTAGTGCTGCCTCCCAGACCCACGGCAGAAACATCTGCCCCAGAAAACGCTGCCGGAGGCACCGCCGAGGAAAACGGGGCCATAACTGAGGGCTCTCCTCCGCTCGATTCTGATCCGTTAGAGGCAGACCCATTAGCTGAGGCAGACTCATCTAATGGCTCATTCAATAATGATGAACCGCAGGGCCTTCAGCCCCGGTCGGGCTTACAGAATCCGCAGAACCTACCAGCAACCCAGGGTAGGGGAGATGCCCCGGCCTTAGCCCCAGTTCCTAGGGCATCCGACCGATCCCCAACCCCAAATCCCCCCTCAAACGCCCCTAGGCCAGACGTGGCATCAACCGAGCCAGACCGTGCTGTTGCCCCAGATCCCCAACCCAGACCGGACAGCCTTGCAGCGGTGCCCTCTCAGGCTGCTCCACCTTCCCCCACGACGGAGTCGCCATCGACCTCTTCTTCTCCCGTGCCACCACCAGAGGCCATTGGATCTCAATCTAGGGTGTCCACAGCGGCGTCCTCTGCGCCCCCGCCAGCGTCCCCAGGGTCACCAGAAACCCAGTCTTCTGAATCAGCGGCTGAATTGGCCCCAGCCCCTTCGGCGGGTTTGGCCGATAGTGCCCCTGTTCACAACCTGGATTCCCTACGGGTGGCCTTAGCAGAGTTCTGGAGCCCAATTCCAGGACTGGCCTCACCCCTGCGCTATCGCCTCACCCTGGGGCCAGCGGGGGAGATTCTGGCCATCGAACCCCTAACCGCCCCATCGCGCCAATATCTGACCCAAACGCCCCTGCCCCCAGTGGGCACTGTGTTGCCCAACCTAAGCCTGCCAGAACCCACCACCGTTGAGATTGAACTCCTACCCTCCGGCGATGTGCAAGTTCACCCAACCCCCTAAATACCCCAGGCGACGACACCCCCAGGGAGAAAAATAAAATCTATTTCCAGAGCAAATTCGAGTTAAGAAAATTCGATTTCTATCCCAACAAACCATAAAATAAAGGTCTTCTCGATCATTAATATCAGGGTCAATTAATCCGGATTGGATGTACGCGCAACTTGCTCAGAGCCTGCGGCATTGCCGAGTAACTCCATCCAGGTATCGAAAATAGGTCAAGGGAGTTTAACGAACTCAACGGTATCTCGTAATGTCTGAGTTGAATGCCAAGTATGCAGTTGCCCTGCACAAGGTCAGGCTTCGGGCCGGACCAAAATCCAGCATCAACGGGAGATAGGCATCGCCTCCTGGATAAGCTCACAAATCGCCGGAGTTTCCGATGTCGCCTAGCCCCAACCTAGCCCTAAAGCGGTAATATGTGCCTAGCCCTAAATCGTCAACGGCCAACCGATCCCTCGTCAACCCTGAAAGCTAGGTTTCAGGGTTTGCTGTGGAAACAGCAGTGATGGTTGTACTAACATGAATGTCGGAAATAATGCATCAGAATCTTGTCATCGTAGAATTGAAAGGAACCCTGACCTTAGTCAAAACAGAACAGTCTCTCAGCCAGATCAAGCAATCGATTAAGGCTCAGACGGGCAATCTGTTGTTGGATTTAGGCCAGCTTGGGTTTGTGGACAGTTCCGGATTAGCGGTTTTAGTGCGGCTCCACAAACTGACCAATTCCATGGGGATACGCATGGCTCTTTGTACCTTGCCTGTGCAGGTCAATCAGTTGCTTCAGCTCAGTGGGATGGTTGATTTTTTTGAGATCTTTGCCAGCCGAGAAGAGTTTTACCAGAACTGGTCAAGCCAATTTCCTGCTGGATCTTCTTTCCCTACTTTAGCCGCGATTCCAGTTGTCACCATTGCCACCGAGTAGGGGATCAAAAAGCGTCACCGACATAAACATTTAGCTGTTCATGACCGTTGCTCAAAATAACGGCGTCATGCTGCACTTCGACTAACTGCCACGCACTTTGGCTAATTCGGTCTCCCAATTTTACGGCATAGGCATTTTGGTCGGTTTGTATCAAGGCCGCCGAAAATTGGCCCGTTTGCACCACCCCAATCAGGCGATTGGCCTTGGGAACTGGCTCAAGGGGGGGCAACGCCCTAGGGGTAGGTAAGTTGGCCTCTGGCGCAGCGCTAGTGACGAAGTTTGAGTCGGCGACCCTCTGTCCGTTGGGCTGTCCGCTAGGAAGGATTGGGGCGCTAGGGGGCGGTGGGGGTAAAGGCACCATTAACGGCAACCCGGTCGCGACATCTCCTTGGCTGATGCCTTCCTGGGCACCACGGACGTCCTGAGTTGTCAAGCCCCCCGGGTCAAAGTAAAAGCGGTCTACCACCAGGGAGGAAGCGTCGGATTCTGCCGACCCCACCGTGGCAGCATTGGGCAGGTAAAATCGATCCACCATGACGGGACGGAGGAAGGGCCGAACCTCCGAGACTGGGGTAGCAGTGCTGAGGCCATTGGAGGAAGGAAAAGCCTCTCTCAGCCGATGATAGAGCGTATTGAAGCTGGACCGAGTGAGTCTGGGGTTTTGATCAGAATTGCTCCATAAGGGCGCGAAGGGAACGACCTGCTTAGGGGTGGTAATCCAATCCATAACACCGATGCCTAGGGCCAACCCAATCGCCCCACCAATCATGAGTTGATGGGCAGGATGCAGACGTTGCCAACGGTTTAATAGAGCACGGTGATTGTCAACCGGACGATAGTCTACCGTAATATCTGAGGGGATAAGCTGCGCGGGTTCTCCCTGGGCCAGGGTAGAATCTTGGCGTAGTACAAGGGCATGGGATGATAGACTCAGGCTGTTTACTTCCGCATCAGAGGCCGCTGGGGGGTCAAACATAGGTAAATATTATAAAGATTTCTCAATGGTAGAAACCCTGCTTAAAACTCTAGCCTAATCTAACGCCTAAGTTGATATTCGCCAAGTAATTTTTGTTAATAAAATTATTCTGTACGGTTGAGTTTCACTGCACAGATGGGGCTATGGGATACTCCGAACATAGCCCTAAGACCCGTAGGTTTCTTTTCTGACCTACCATACTCTGTGCTTGCATGAACTCGTTTTTTCGTAGAACGAATGTGGCGAACGAATTCGTGGCAGGAATGTCATACCTTGCCGATTCTAAGACCTACAAATTGCTGTAGACAAAGCGCTCGAAATGCCCCTGATTCAGGTTGTTATTGCCGACGCCTCATGGGATCCTGTCCCGATCTACCCTAATGGGCACCACAGCGGTCGATTGTCCTATACATAGTCGGCATCTGGTCAGGCGATTAGGACTGGTCAATCGTTGCCGCCGTCAGAGCATCCACCACCCGATCTAGGGCCACGGAACGGGAAGCCTTCAGCAACACGCGGTCACCCGGTTGCAGCAGGGTTTTTAGGTGAGTCGTCAGGCTGTCGTGGTCGCCAAAGGCCAGGGTGGGGACACCCTTTGCTCCCTCGGCGAGGGCGTTGGTTTCGTCGGGATCGGCTAGGGTCAGCAGGTGATCGATCTGGAGGTGCTGCACCGTTTCCCCCACCCGCTGATGGAGGGCCACGGACTGATCGCCCAGTTCCTTCATGGTGCCCAGCACCGCGATGTGACGTTGGCCGGGGGTTTCTGCCAGCAGGTGGAGGGCGGCGGTCATGGATTCAAACCCGGCATTGTAGGTTTCGTCTAGCAGCAGGATGTCTGAACCTAGGTCAAGCTTACGAGCACGACCCTTGGGTAAATCCACCGTGAGTCCGGATTGAAGCCCTCGCCAATCGAGACCGAGGGACTGCATCACGGCGACGGCGGCGAGAAGGTTCAGGGCATTGTGACGTCCCGGTAGGGGGAGAGGCAGGGCAACGCCATTGATGTCTAGGGTGTCAGAATCCCGCAGAGTGCCCCGGACATCGCCCCCCTCTAGGCCAAAGCTAAGGGTGCGTCCCGGCCATACCGTCGCCGCTGTGGCCATCAGCCGATCATTGTCGTGGTTGAGGATGGCGATGCCCTGAGGGCTCAGTTCCGCCAGCAGTTCACACTTGGCGTTCGCAATGGCCTGTTCAGACCCCAATCGGCCAATGTGGGCTGTTCCCACGTTAGTAATTACCGCTACGTCTGGCTGGGCTGTTTGGGCCAGCACCGCAATTTCCCCTGGCCCCCGCATTCCCATTTCAATCACCCCAAAGTCGTGGTGGGGCTGAAGTTGCAGCAGGGTTTTGGGCACGCCAATGTCGTTGTTGTCGTTGGCCTGGGTTTTGAGCACCGCCCCCTGGGTGCCGAGGGCAGCGGCGATCAGTTCCTTGGTCGTGGTTTTGCCCACGGATCCAGTAATGGCTACGATCTTAGCCCGCTGTTGGGTGCGCCACCAGTGGCCGAGGCGCTGGTAGGCAGCTAGGGTATCGGCCACGGGCACACAGGGCAAGTCAGGCCGCACTCGATCCGCCCGCACCACCACTGCCACCGCCCCCTGGGCCATCGCTGCTTCTAAAAAGTCGTGGCCATCGAAGCGATCCCCACTGAGGGCCACAAACAACGCCCCCTGCTGCAGATCACGGGTATCCGTTGTAATGCTGGATACTGACGCTTGCTGGATATTGATCGGTAAATAATTGAGGGGTGCCTGTAAAACTTTCGCTAAGCTACCCAGTGCAGCCAAATCGGTCATCCGAGATCCTACGGTCGAGGTTTACACGTCTTAACTAGCCATGCTTCTTACCTTCGTTGTAAAGAAGGCTGATCAATTGTAAAGTAACCATGTCCCTAATCATGAATTCTCACCGCGCCGGCTGTAGAAACTACAAATGCTAGTTTTTGGCCAAAGTCCCACCGGATAAGACCTTTGGGACAGGCCCGGAAAGGAGTTTTACCGTGGCCTTACACGCTCTCTTTGAGATTTACCCTTCCTTTGCGTCCGTTGCGGGTGTCTCCGGCTCAGTCGAAGAAATACCCACTACTGTGGGGTATGGTGCCTCAGTAATCTGGTGTAAAAACTGACGCAGGCCAACCCTGCTTTCCGTTTAGATAGAGGTAAGGGTTTTCCATTACCATCCCGTGCATCTACATCTACCTATCCAAGCGACCACCTGTTCCTTCATCCGTTGTTCCACGACCCTATGCTCACTTTAGATCCTCCACGATTCCCATCGGGGTCGTTTCCCATTGGGGTCGCAATGCCAAGGCAAGGGCGGTAAATCCGTGAAAACACAAGCAACCCACAATCACCGCATCACCACGGCTGATGAGGAGTTCCTATACAGCCACCTGCTGGGTTGTGTCGGTTCCGAGTCGCCTGAGATGCTCATTGGGCGATTCCAGGCCCTCTTCATCAATGGTTTTGGCTATCCCGATCGCGATGTGATTGCGGCCCTAGACAATATTTTGTCGTCCCCAGAGGTAGAAGAGTACTTTCGCTTCATCCTCAACCGCTGCTGCCACATTTTAATTAACCGCTGGCAAACCCATCCCCAACTCCAGCCCGCTATCCTCAACCTCGTGAACCTGTTTGAGGAAGAGCCCACCGCTACCAGCCGCGTCACAGAACTCTCCCGTTCCCGTTCCATGCGTCGGATTCGGCAGGCGGCCAAGGAATTCAGAGAGACCGAACAGTATCTAGCCCTGCGGCGTTTGGCCCGCATTATTGAAGCCCGGCAGGCCGCCAAAGGCCAACCTGCCGAGCTCTCAGTGGTGCCCCTAGGGTCGCTCATCAACCGCTACCCCTACCTCTACGAACATTGTCTGGTGACTGAGGACAGTGACCTGCAACACCAGCAAATTATCCGCACCATGCAGGCCGAAGCCCAGCATCAACTGGAGGTAGACCTATCCCACTACGTCACCTATCGGATGCGTCAGCGGCAACTCTATCTCCAGGGGCAGTCCCAGGCCATCAGTCGTCTGCGGGAGATCCAAAATCCAACCCTGCTCAATGATCGAGAATTGGTCACCTCCCTGAAGCAGTTTGCCCGCCGTCGCGATCCGGGGCAAAGTCTCAGCTATCGGGACACGGCCCAGCGATTTTTGATGAACCACCCCCAAGGCAGCACCTTCCGCGATTTTAAGACCGACCTCTTCGACTACATCATGGCCGATGTGGATCCGGGATATGGGCAGCGTCAGTTTAAAAAGATGCTGCACGACCACCTATTTGGCAGCTTCGCCGACAGCGATAACAAACCTGCCGACGATTTTCTGCGAGTGCGGACATGTAGCAACCTGTTCAATTTCCTGGTCGTGGATCCCAGCGCAGGCAAGCAGCACTATGTTTTCATCGACCTGATCAATAACCTCGGCCCCATCAACACCACCGGGTTGCTGCTGCGGATCCTGTTGATTTGCCAAAAGGTAAGACCCTTCCTAGATCGCCGATTCTCCATCCTGTTCAACCACTACGAAACAGCATCGAGCGATGCAGTGGATTGGTTAGTGAAGGTCTTGGAAAACGTCAATATTGCCCTCAGCCTCAATTTTGGTACCTTAGATCTCTCTCACCTAGGGTCAAAGTAGCTCCCTAGGGTCAACATAGACGGTAGGGCACAACGGCCCAACTTCCGCTGTTGTTGCGAACCTGTCGCGAATTGGTCGTGCATCTGTGGCCGAATAAGCCGATCACATCGTGGGTAGCTGTGCTGGCGTGGGGGAAATTCTGTGCGGGGGGAAGTCCTGTGGGAGAATGGCAACGGTTGTTTACAGAGCCTTCCCATGAGCGGCGACACCATTTTTGGCAAAATCATTCGCCGGGAAATTCCCGCCACCATTGTCTACGAAGACGATCTATGTCTCGCCTTCCGCGACATTGCACCCCAGGCTCCAGTCCATATTTTGGTGATTCCCAAAAAGCCCATCCCCAGTTTGGCCGATGTCACCGCCGAGGATAAGGAAGTGCTAGGCCATATGCTACTGACCATTCAGCAGATTGCCGACCAAGAGGGGCTCACCGAAAAGGGCTACCGAGTCGTGACCAACATTGGCACCGAGGGCGGACAAACCGTATTTCATCTGCATTTTCACCTGATGGGTGGACGGGCCATGCACTGGCCACCGGGTTGAGGCGATATGTCCAAGGCAAATAGAAACTAATCAGGACGGGCAAAAGGACTCTAATAACGATGCGGCGTCACGGAGGATCATCCTTCGTGGCGCTTTTTCTATGTTTCAGTTTGTAATAAAGGCGATGTATTTTTGTAGCCAAGCAATAAAGATTTGAAACAATTAATTTACTTTTGTGCAACGAAATAAACTTTTCCGATCAGGGCTTTCGCAACAATAGAGAGAAACTTTACGATGTCCCCTAGGGTAGGCAGCTCTTTTCTTTCTATCCTGATCGCTCTTATCCATTCATTGGCTTTTTAATCATGACAACTTCCCTTCGTACCCGCGATAACGTGGGCGCATGGGAGCAGTTTTGCCAGTGGATTACCAGCACCGAAAACCGCCTGTACATTGGCTGGTTTGGTGTGCTGATGATCCCCACCCTGCTAACTGCAACCATCTGCTTCGTGATCGCCTTCATCGCTGCCCCTGCGGTAGATATCGACGGCATCCGCGAGCCCGTGGCGGGTTCTTTGATGTTTGGCAACAACATCATCTCTGGTGCGGTTGTGCCGTCTTCCAACGCCATTGGTCTGC
>JBBAWV010000160.1:0-8047 GCA_040396995.1 Nodosilinea sp.
TGAGGGGGAAATCAGTGCCGCTTATCAAGACAAAGTAATCGAATTTGGTCTGTTGGCTAAGCGCCATTTTTAGCAGGAATAATATGGCTGTGACCTGTGAAAAGTCTCCCCAATATACAGAAGTCCTCTTCTCGGCAAAGTAAACGTTATCACCATGGATGCCTGAAAATATCTCTAGATCAGATTTGCAATCAATATGAATAAAGCAGGCAGACGAATTCGATGAAAGCGCTGTGATAAGCCTTTGTAAATGCTTTGGATTATTGTGGGCGAGGATGAGATAGGCTATTCTCATTTAAGCGTCCAATTTTTGCTTAGAAGTTATTATACTACTGCCGCTTATATGTCTATGACTGACATTTCGATCATGGCAGTCGTCTGAGGTTTGTCTAGAAAGCGTCCGCCAGTGGGCAAGAAGGAAAACGAGGTTGATGGGAATTATCGCTAAGCCAGTCCTATGCTGGTGACCGATGGGGTTCTGGTAGTCTGTGCCACCCCCAATCGGCCAAAATCCGTCACCATAGGTAATAGTGTCTTTGTACCGTTTGGGAAACCGCGATGGGCGACTTCAACATTCAGGCCCCCTTTGAACCGATGGGCGACCAGCCCAAGGCCATTGCCGGACTTACCCAGTTTTTGAAGGATAACACCCGCTACCAAACCCTACTGGGGGCCACGGGTACGGGCAAAACCCACACCATCGCCCGCGTGATTGACAACCTGGGCAAGCCCACCCTGGTGTTGGCCCACAACAAAACCCTAGCGGCCCAGCTTTGCAACGAGCTGCGGGAATTTTTCCCGGACAACGCTGTGGAGTACTTCATCAGCTACTACGACTACTACCAGCCGGAAGCCTACATCCCGGTGACGGACACCTACATCGCCAAAACGGCGTCGATTAACGAAGAAATCGATATGCTGCGGCACTCGGCTACGCGGTCGCTGTTCGAGCGGCGGGATGTGATTGTGGTGGCCTCCATTAGCTGTATCTACGGTCTAGGGATGCCTGCGGAATACCTGAAAGCCTCGATTCCCTTGCAGGTAGGGATGGAGGTGAACCAGCGCCAGGTGTTGCGGGATTTGGCTCAAATTCAGTACGAGCGCAACGATTTGGACTTGGGCCGAGGGCGGTTTCGGGTGAAGGGGGATGTGCTGGAAATTGGCCCCGCCTACGAAGATCGCATCATTCGGGTGGAGTTTTTTGGCGACGAAATTGACGCGATTCGCTACGTAGACCCCATCACCGGGGCCACGTTGCAAAGCATGGAGGGGCTGAGCATTTACCCCGCCAAGCACTTTGTCACCCCCGAAGAACGGGTGGATGAAGCCTGCAAGGCTATCCAGGAGGAACTGGCGGAACGGCTAGAAGCCCTGGAAAAAGAGGGTAAGTTACTCGAAGCCCAGCGCCTGGAACAGCGCACCCGCTACGACCTAGAAATGATCCGCGAGGTGGGCTACTGCAACGGCGTGGAAAACTACGCCCGCCACCTGGCCGGACGCCCCGCCGGATCGCCGCCGGAATGTTTGCTGGATTATTTCCCCAAGGACTGGCTGCTGGTAATCGACGAATCCCACGTCACCATTCCCCAAATTCGCGGCATGTACAATGGCGACCGCAGCCGCAAAATGGTGCTGATCGACCACGGCTTCCGTCTGCCCAGTGCCGCCGACAACCGCCCCCTCAAGGCCGAGGAATTTTGGGACAAGGTGAACCAGTGCGTCTTCGTCTCCGCCACGCCGGGGGACTGGGAAATGGAGATCTCCGAGGGCAAGGTGGTGGAACAGATCATCCGCCCCACCGGAGTGCTTGACCCGGAACTGTTTGTACGCCCCACCGAAGGCCAAATCGACGATCTGCTGGGGGAAGTGCGGGATCGCGCCCAGCGTCAGGAGCGCGTCCTCGTCACCACCCTGACCAAGCGCATGGCCGAAGACCTGACGGAATACCTGGAAGAACATGGCGTGCGGGTGCGTTATTTGCACTCGGAAATCCACTCCATCGAGCGGATCGAAATCATCCAAGACCTGCGCGACGGTAACTACGACGTGCTGGTGGGGGTGAACCTGCTGCGGGAGGGGTTAGACCTGCCGGAAGTCTCCCTGGTGGCGATTTTGGACGCCGACAAAGAGGGCTTTTTGCGGGCCGAGCGCTCCCTGATTCAAACCATCGGGCGGGCAGCACGCCACGTCCGAGGGCAGGCTATCCTCTACGCCGACAACCTAACCGACAGCATGGCCAAGGCCATCGACGAAACCGAACGTCGCCGCGTCATCCAAACGGCCTACAACCAGGCCAATGGCATCACCCCCCAACCCATCACCCGCCGCAAAAGCAATTCCATCCTCTCCTTCTTGGATATTTCCCGCCGCCTCAATGCCCAAGAGCTCGAGGAAGTCTACGAACATAAGGAAGATCTGCCGCTGGAGGACATTCCCGAACTGATTGGCCAGCTCGAAAAACAAATGAAAGAAGCCGCCAAAAACCTCGACTTTGAAGAAGCCGCCAAGTACCGCGACCGCATCAAAACCCTGCGCGATCATCTGCTAGGAAAACGCGCTTAGGAGACTACTCTAACCTCAGTTTGGGTTAAGCTCAGCGGCCCGATGGGCGGGAGCCCGGTCGAGTTTCATGACCACGACGGTATCGCCGAGGACATGGGAGAGGTCAGCGAGGAATCACTGAAACGGCGTCTGGTTCAGGTGGGAGTGGGCTTGGCTCCAGTGCCATCCGCTCACCGGGTCAACCACCCCCTCGGGACAGCAGGCTTCCAACGGCTAATCGTAGCGGGACTGCGGCCCAACCGCTCACCGATTTCCTGCCGATAGCGGATTGGGTTGGTTTTGATCTACCACAGCATTTGCAACCGCTCTTTGCGAAAACGGGATTTCGCTTGCTTTAGGCTTTTCTCCAGAAAGGTTGCGTTTTCTAGCGACGGCTGTAGAAGGACACCTCGATATCGGCGCACCAGCTTGCCGTGAGGTTTTCGTAGAGAAACACGCGCTCCACCTGATAGTAAATCCCCTCGCGAAACAGGCAATCGCCCACACGGGGGATGATGGGGTAGGTCGCAAACCACAGGGCATCCTTGGTGGGGGCGTTGGGGTTTTGGCTGCGGGCCGCCAGATAAAACACCTGCACCTGATGCCCCTTGCCGCCAAAGGGTGCTGGGGGCGGGAGAGGTGTGGGAGGCTTGCTACTTTTCTGAGACGATTTTCGTGGGGGCATAGAGTTTCCCCTGCCAATGCATGGGCACAACAGAGGTTCTACCACAGCTTGTCTAGGATCGCATCCCGACCCAGGTTAACCCAGCCGGGGATGTACCCACCGCCAGAAAGTGATGGCCCCAGATCCGCCCTCTTCGGCTCTATCGCCAGCCCCCAATCCGCCCACCCCGGCTTGGAGTTCCGGCCTCTGGGGATGGCCCTGGCGCAGCCTCAACCAAGAGTTCACGCTGTTGTGGCATAGGTTTACCGCCTCAATACACTGGCCCCAGAAAAATTGTGTAAAACAGTATTAAGGCCAACACAATCAAGACTGTCATCGCCAATTTGACTGTGGGAGTGCGGTGGCTTGGGTTTTCCTAAAACTTGTTTGCGTTGCCTGGTCGTTTGTTCTCGGTCGTTTTACCCAGGTCTTGCTATGATGTCGTCCCTCTCAGCCAGCGCTTCCTCCAACCCCACCGATGCTGATTATGTGTTGGGCCAAACCGGGGACACGGTGGTTTACATCTTTCCCACGGGTCATGCGTTGATGAACCGAGATGCTGCGAACGTGGGTACTGCTCTGGTGAAGCATCAGCCCCAACCCGCCCAACCCGCTCAACCCGACCCCAGCCCAGCCCAGTCGTTCTCCGATGAAGCCGCACGCATTGATTCACTGTTGGCCCAGGGCAAGCTAACGGTAGCCCAAATCCAGGTGGCCCGCTACGACCAATCCGTTACAGGGATGTCTCTAACAGAAGCCCTCACCCTGCGGGGCTGGCTCTAGGGCTGGCAGAATCCAAACTCTCAGGCCGTTTCGTTGAAGCCGCACAGAATGGGGAGCAGCGTGTATCCTAGTCTGCATTCTGTCGGGTATGCTCTGGGTGACTATGGTTCTGATCCCCAAGGGCGCTACCCTAGGTAAGTTAACTGAGCCTAGCGCTGCGGAGGAACGGCTATGTGTGGCATTGTCGGATATATCGGAACCCAGGCCGCCACCACCATTTTGATGGAGGGGCTGCGCAAGCTGGAATATCGCGGCTACGATTCGGCGGGCATTGCCACGGTGTTTGAGGGCGAGCTGCACTGTGTGCGGGCCAAGGGCAAGCTGCAAAATTTGCAGGACAAAATCGACGGCCTAGAAAATCCCGCCCGATTGGGCATTGGCCACACCCGCTGGGCCACCCACGGCAAGCCCGAAGAATACAACGCCCACCCCCACCGCGACACCGAGGGCCGCATCGCCGTGGTACAGAACGGCATTGTGGAAAACTATCGCGAACTGCGGGAAACCCTGAAGGCCGCAGGGCACAAGTTTGTTTCCGACACCGATACCGAAGTCGTCCCCCATTTGATTTCCTCTCACCTGGCCAAGCTGGGCAAAACCGGGGATTTCCAAGGTCGATCCCCCTTGCTGGAAGCGGTGCGGCTGGCCTGTCAGGAATTGCAGGGAGCCTTTGCCCTGGCGATTGTGTCGGCAGATTTCCCCGATGAGTTGGTGGTCGTGCGGCAGCAAGCTCCCCTCGTCATCGGCTTTGGCCAAGGGGAATTTTTCTGCGCCAGCGACACCCCCGCCATCGTGCCCTACACCCGTGCCGTGCTGCCCCTGGAAAATGGCGAACTAGCCAGCCTTTCGCCCCTAGGCGTCGTGGTCTACAACTTTGCGGGAGACCGCCAGCGCAAGCACCCCATCACCCTGAACTGGAACCCAATCATGGTGGAAAAGCAGGGGTTCAAACACTTCATGCTGAAGGAAATCTACGAGCAGCCGGGGGTGGTACGCACCTGCCTAGAAACCTACATCGACAACGGGGCCAATGCCGAATCGGGCCGTCCTCCGGTGCAGTTGGGCATTGCCGATGAGGTGCTCGATGGCCTAGACCATGTGCAGGTGGTGGCCTGTGGCACCAGTTGGCACGCCGCTCTAGTGGGTAAGTATCTCATCGAACAACTGGCGGAACTGCCCGTGATGGTGCAGTATGCCTCAGAGTTTCGCTATTCCCCCACGCCGCTGATCCCCAACACCCTCACCATCGGCGTTACCCAATCCGGCGAAACCGCCGACACCCTGGCCGCCTTGGAAATGGAGCAGGACCGCCGCACCGCCCAGGGCGATCCCCGCTTTGCGCCGCGTATGGTGGGCATCACCAACCGTCCCGAAAGCTCCCTCTCGCGCCTAGTGCCCCACATCATCGACACCCACGCGGGCATTGAAATTGGGGTGGCCGCTACCAAAACCTTCACCGCCCAGGTGATGGCCTTCTACTTCCTGGCGTTGGACTTAGCCTACCGCCGGAAAACCCTCTCGCCCCAGCGGATTGAGGAAATCATTGGCCAACTGCACCAGCTTCCAGCCTACATCGAGCAAGTCCTCGAAAGCCAGGAACGCTACATCGAAGAACTGGCCCACGAGTTTAACGACACCCAAGACTTCATCTACCTAGGCCGAGGGGTGAATTTCCCCATTGCCCTAGAGGGTGCCCTGAAGCTGAAGGAAATCAGCTACATCCACGCCGAGGGCTACCCCGCTGGCGAAATGAAGCACGGCCCCATTGCCCTGCTGGATGCCAAGGTGCCCGTGGTGGCCATTGCCATGCCGGGAAGCGTCTACGACAAGGTGCTCTCCAATGCCCAGGAGGCCAAGGCCCGCGACGCCCAACTGATCGGCGTGGTGCCCATGAACGACACTGATGCCGCCGAAACCTTCGACAAGCTGCTGCCCGTGCCCCCAGTGGATGAACTGCTGTCGCCCATCGTGGCGGTGATCCCGCTGCAACTGCTGGCCTACCACATCGCAGCCCGACGCGGTTTGGATGTCGATCAACCCCGCAACCTGGCCAAGAGCGTGACGGTAGAATAAGGCCATCTCACCAGAACCCCGGTTTCTTAAAGAAGCCGGGGTTCTCGCTTTCACACAACGGCACTGCCACCGCTCAAACGTTAGGCCACGGGTGGCGGTGGGTATCATAGACACAGTTACCCACACCAGACCTATGGCACAGGCTACAGACGACAATCCCAACATCAACCCCAGTCAAGCGGCGCAAATTCTGGCTGAAATTCGAGAACTGCGCCAGGATGTGGAGCAGATTAGCCAGGATGTAGAGCAAGCTAACCAAAGCACCAACGCCTTTAACCAAAAGTTCGACACCTACCAAAAAGCAACCCAGTGGGTGGTGCAGCTTGCCTTTAGCCTCATTGCGGCGGCCACGGTAACAGTAATTGTTTCGACGGTGTTGGGGAAATAATGATGATCGCTTTGTCAGTGGTCTAGGTTGATGGTGGGCGGTGCCTACCCTACTAGACTTCAAGTTTTGATATTAATTCGATGTCTTCTAGAAATAAATTAAGATAGGCAAAGTCACTCAAGACAACCTTGTGGATAAGTCTCCAAGATGCATTAACTTTTGAAAACTGATGCTCATCAAAAACATCCATTGACTTTAAGGACTGAATATTTACTCCTAGAAAAGCAATTTCATGAACATAAAGATCATAAAAATCTGGATTTCTCTCGAGAAGTTCTGGTAGTTCATCCATATTCAAAAAGACTATTTCTAAACCTTCTTGAAGAAGAAATGCATGTATAAATGGAGCTTGATGAGTTTCTTCGCTGAAGCCACAAGATGGTCTTATTAGAGTCCACGATTTTTGTATTAATCGAGATTTTTTACTAAATGTTGACCTGATTATAACTTCAAAATCTATACCACGAACAGCAAAAAATACTTTATCTGTTGAGTGGCTTGATGTATATTTCCCAATCAATATAGATCTTATTTTGGGATGCCACTGATTTAGTTTTGAGAGAACCTTTACTATCCTTCTAGCCTCTCTTATCTTGACTGGCTCAGAAGGAATATATCTTTTTACCTTGCTTCTGTTCAATTCTGGATTAAGTTTGCTGATATAGTGATTTTCCCATGATGCCAGCTCCTCAACAGGAAAACTTTTCCAGTAGATAGAATAATCGCGCTTTTTGTTAGTTCTCAACAACTGTTGATATCTATGATGACCTTTTCCAGCCCATCTTTTCCTAATATCTTGAGCTTGCCCAACGTACCAAACGATATCCTTAGAGTCAACTATCACGTAAATTCCTGAGAACGTTGGTAAAGAGTCTCGATTTGCGAAAGCAACTTTACTCCAAGCTTTCCAGTCCATACTTCACAATTCTCCAACAGCTTGATTTTAGAGTTCCCATCTTTCATTAAAAAATAACTGTCATAAGCTGATGCACATCTAAATTAGATCTTAACTTCTCTGGAGTTTATATGGGATGCATTAGCGATAGCGTAACGCATCAGCCCCATGTAAATTGCTTTTCAAAAAACTCTTTCCACTTCATGGATTACGCTGCACTAATTCATCATACGGTGGTTCTGGGGTGAGTCATAAACGTTTTTGCGGTGCTGACATCAGCCCAAAATAACCACTTGGTGGTTATCGTCAATTTTGTAGCGTAGACGATAATCACCAATGCGAATACGTCCGCTCAGCCCGTTGCGACGTGTACTCATCCAGAGTCACAAAATCCCCAGCCTCATACTCAGCATAGGCTGTGGCCACCTCAGCCTCTTCATCAGCATCGAGCAGGTTACCAGCAGAGTCGTGGAGATCGGTGTCAAGAAAATCCCAGAGGCGTTGCTTATCGTCAGGGCTAAGTTTAGCGACCGCCTGCAAGAGAAAATCGAAGGGAATAGCGAGATTAACAGTCTTTTCCATAGAAGATTCTCCACCAGAACGTTCGGTTATTGGAGAGTGTTCTGATTTTTGTGTAAGCCCTTGATTGTCAGAGTTTGAAGCGTTCTGGGAACAGGATAGCAAAATGTGACAGCGCGGCTCT
>JBBAWV010000161.1:0-8017 GCA_040396995.1 Nodosilinea sp.
GTCTCAACCCATCCTCATTTTTCTACGCTGGTATGAAACCACCCTGCCTCTCCCCATGGGAAAGGGGTTGGGGGTGAGGGCCATAAACTTTTGTCAGTCAACCAGGTTCTACATCGCCTGTCGGAAACCTGCTAAGCGTTGGAAACTGCCGGGGCCGCATTCTTTTTCAAATTCCTGCACAATCCAGTCCTGGCGTTTGCCGAGGCGACTAGCGCTTTTTTGGAGGTATTCCCAATATTCCAGCATTTGGTGAGGGGTGGGGCGGGGGCCAAAGAGGGAGCCAAAGTACCAGGAATCCTTGGGCCATCGTCCGCAGTGTTCCCAGAAGGAGCGTTCGGCCCAGGTGGGGGCGTTGCGGCGCAGGTAGGCGCGGCGGCGGTGGCTGTGGAAGAGTTCCACCAGGGTGGGCAGATCGTTGATTTGGTGGGCCTGGGCGGCGGAGTAGATTTCCACCATGTCCTCCAGGTTAAGGGGCCGTTCGGTGATCCACTGGTGGCCGCAGTCGGGGCATTTGGCGATGAAGGCCAGCACCACCCGACCACACTGGGGGCAGGGTTTGGTGGGGGCGGGTTTGCCGCCGTCGCTGCTGGTTTGCTGGGTGGGCAGGTGGTAGTCCTTGATGTCTTCCGGGAAGCCCAGCCGTTCCAAGTTGCCCGCCTGGTCGAGGATGATGCCGTAGCCCTTGCCCGTTTGGGGGGAAATCCGCATGACGCGGCCAATTTGTTGCAGGTGTAGGGCGCTGGACTGGGTGGGCCGCAGCAACAAACCGACCTCCACGCTGGGTTCATCAAAGCCAATGCTGATCACGTTGCAGGAGGTGAGCATCAGGATTTTCTCCTGGCGCAAATCCTGGTACATCTGCTGACGTTCTTTGATCGGGGTGCCCCCTTCCACGGTGGCGGCGGGGATGCCAGCGGCATTGAAGGCATTGGCCACATGGCGGGCATGTTCGAGGTCTACGCAAAAGGCAATGGTGCGTTTGCCGGGGCAGAGGCGCTGCCATTCGGTGACGATTTTTTCGATCAGTTCTGGGCGGTCGCAGGCATTTTTCAGTCCTGCCTCGTCGTAGTCGCCGCCCACGGTTTTCACGTCCGTCAGGTTGGCGACGCCATCGGGGGGCATACTGTAGTACTTCATCGGGGCCAGGTAGCCCATGTGCTGCAAGGTGCTGGGCACCGGAGAGGCCACCAGGGTATCCATCACGTCCCCCAGTTGTTCCTTGCCGAGGCGTTCGGGGGTGGCGGTCATCACCAGGTGGGTGGCGTTGGGGAAGGTCTTCAGCACCGACTTGCCTACCTGGCTGAAGAGGGTAATGTGGCCCTCGTCGTAGAACACCACATCGGCGGGCCACTGTTTCCACCAGCGGCGCTTGGCCATGGTTTGAATACTAGCAATCTGAATCGGGGCGTCGCGGTTTTCCTCCCAGCCCGCTTTGATGAAGCCACAGTGCAGGCCAAAGGATTTCATTTTTTCGTAGGTTTGGCCCACCAAAACGTCTAGATGCACCAAAAACATCAGCCGCTTGCCCGCTGCCTCGGCATGGGCGCAAATTTGGCCGCTAATCACCGTTTTCCCGGCCCCCGTTCCCGCCACGATGGCCACCCGTTTATGGCCCTCATTCAGCTTGCGGTAGAGGTCGTTAATCAATTCAACCTGGTAGGGGCGCAGTTTGGGCGGTACAGCAGACATCGCAAGGCAAGGAAGACGAAGATAGGTTTGTGGAATAAGCGGGATTGGCCCTCACCCTAAATCCCTCTCCCACGGGGAGAAGGACTTTGAAGGAGACTTCCGGATCCTCTCCCCAAGGGAGAGAGGATCTGGGGGTGAGGGCAGCACATTGGTTCAACGATAGATCACAAATCCGCCATCAAAGACATTTACCACAGGGCTGGGATCGACTCTAGTTCTGGGTCATCGGTCACGGGGGGGGCTGGGTCGGGCCGTACTAAGTCGGGCTGTACCGGAGCAATGTCGCCAAGGGGCGCGGGTAAGGTCGTGATTCCCTGGCGAGGAATCACGTTTTGGGGGGGGGCGGGCGGGGTTCCCGATGGGGTGGTAAATCCGCCGTTCGTGGTGGGCGAGAGATCCCCACTAGGGGCCGAGTTTGTCGGGTTCATGGGCACCCCGCCAGAGGCCGCCCCTTGACGCTGCACCGCCTGTCCGGCCTGTTCAATGGGCAGGGTGCCGAGGTTGCTATCATCCGCACCCTGCCCATTGAACAGTTGGTCGTTACCTCGAAACAGCCGGTTGATACCCCCCGCCCCCGACAGGGCCAGCAGTAACAGCAGCGCCATAGCCGCGCCCAAGGCATAGCGATTCATTGCAGTATTCCCACAAAATTCCCACAAACCTGAGTCCTATCATCGCGCAGGTTCCCAAAATTGAATCATCAGAATTGGGTTCCTAGGGCTCAGGGTTTCTCATAGAGCGGCCAGCAGCGTAGGACGAGAAGCCACCGACCAAAATTCTCTGATGACCGTAAAATCGGCCTTTGTCGGCGGGTACTCGGCTGAGTCTAGATTTATGGGAAATATATTAAGAAAAAATACAGTTTAACCCTGCTTCTCAGAATGGTGGTCGAAGACTGATCCCGGTGCTAAGGTCGATAGGCATTGGTTCGGATAGTCCTTCGTTCGGAGAACAGCCACCATGATTGCATCACGAAACATTACGATTTCGGTGAACTAATTTTTCTTTTCTAAGAAACGGGTAGGCCACCGCTGTCTTGCTGCACCTGAGGACTCGGTTCTACGGCCTTCTGCCATGGCGTTTATCCGCGAGTCTATTTCGCCATGGCCACCCAAACATCATCACGCTACCTGAACGCTTCAGCCCTTCAGCCGGAGGTAACTCCATGAAAGTTTTGACGGATTTGATGTCCCATTTGTGGATGGGACGACGGAACCGTAGTGCCACATCTACGGCCACCCCTGATTTGAACACTCCTGGGACGCCTTTTGGTTCGTCTAGGCCAACGAATGCCATCAGCGGCAAAACAGCTCTGATTACTGGGGCCTCGCGGGGAATTGGCCGCGCCATTGCCCTAGCGTTGGCCAATCACGGAGCCCAGTGTCTGGTGCTGGTAGCCCGCGATGCTCGACGGTTGGCCCAGGTGGCCACTGAGGTAGAGCAGCGCGGAGCCAAGGCGGTCATCCTACCGCTGGATCTGACCCAATCCGTGGCGGTGAATGTGGCCATTGCCCAAACTTGGCAACACCATGGCCCCATCCATCTGCTGGTGAATTGTGCCGGGGTGGCCCACCAAGCCCCCTTTTTGCAGGCATCGCTGCATCAGGTACAGGCGGAACTCGACACCAACCTGTTGGGGCTATACACCGTCACGCGCCTAGTTGCCCGCCGCATGGTGGCCCGCCGCGAGGGCTGTATTGTCAATGTCTCTAGCCTGATGGGCAAAGTGGCGGCTCCTACCATGGCCACCTATTCCGCCACTAAGTTTGCCATCCTGGGCTTCACCCAAGCCCTACGCAGCGAATTAGCTCCCCATCGAGTGCGCGTGGTGGCTCTGCTGCCCTCCCTCACGGATACCGACATGGTGCGTGGCCTAGCATGGTTTCGCTGGATGCGTCCGGCCTCAGCCGACCGGGTCGCCGCCGCCCTCCTGCAAGGGTTGATGCAGGGGCAAACGGAAATTCTGGTAGATTGGCAAAGCCGAGTAGCCGTGCTGGGCCAGCGTCTAGTTCCAGGGCTGGTGGAACGCTTTGTGCAATGGGCTAGCCCCAAAAAACAGCCCAACCAACCAAGCCCTGCCACCATGATTCATCCACAAAGGGGATAGAACGTCGAAGTCTTTCGCACGGGGTGTTTAATCCGTGCCCAGACCGTCTCAATTTTGTTGAGGTCAGGTGAGTACGGCGGCAGGAAGACCACCTGGCATCCCGCTTGCTCAATTCGGTCGCGGATGGGGTCGGATTGATGAACACTGGCGTTATCCAACATGCCCCCCTGACCGGGCGTCAGTTCCGGGCCCAGACCGTGCTCGACCCACCCTGCGTGGACGGTGATCACCGTTGGGATGATGGGGGTTGAGCTTGGTAAAGCTGGCTGGCAAGGACGAGGATGGTCTCTCGATCCGTCACCCGCTCTTGCCAGGGTTGGGGAATGCCGCTGAGGCCGTAGTAGGCTCCGGCCAGTTGGCCACAGATGGCGGCGGTGGTGTCAGCATCGTCTCCTAGGTTGGCGGAGGCGAGAATGGCGTCGGCGTAGGTGGTGGTGGCCCAAAAGCACCAGAGGGCCGCCGTGAGGCTTTCGACCACGTAGCCACTGCCGCGAATGTGGTCTATGGCCAAACCTTGATACTCGCCCGCTGCGATGGACTGAAGGGTAGAGGTTTCCAGATTTAGATCATCGTAGTGGCTGAGAATTTCGTCCCGCTTGGCCCCGGCCAAGGCTCTTACCAGCATGGCCCCAAACAGGCGGCTGGCCTCGATGCATTCCTGGGCTCCGTGGGTGGTGCGAGAACTTTTCCCCGAAAACCAAACGGCTTTGGCAAGATCGGGATAGTAAAACATCGGCACCGGGGCCAGCCGCATCAAACCGCCATTACCCGCCGACTGGGAATGGGTGGGGCCGCTGAAGGGTTCCCCCGTTTGCCGAAACTGGTGTAGGGCTTGGCTGACGGTATTGCCAATGTCAAAACAACGGCCTGTGCTGCTGAGATAGCCTTCCTTTTCCCAGCGACAATAGCGCTGCATTTGATCTTGTGGGTCAAAGCCGCCGCACTCCACCAAACTGATCGCCAAACATAGCGCCATGGAGGTATCGTCCGTCCACTGGCCCGGTTTTAGCCCAAAGGGGCCGCCGCCGACCATGTCGGTCATGGGTGCAAAGCTGCCCTTGGGGCAAAATTCCAGGGTCGTACCCACGGCATCTCCCACCGCCAAACCGAGCAAACAGCCTTGAAAGCGTTCTAAGGTCTCCATGGGGTGCTTCTCGTCGAATCAAACACAGGATATATGGCGGAATATAGGTCGAATCAGTAACGTCTCTGAGTAGTGCATTGCTTTGCGAAGGCACCCTACGCCCCAACTCCTAGGCCAAAAAGGGCGGGGCTGGACAGTCCAAAACCATGACGATGGCCCGCAGCAGCTCCGCTTCCTGGGGGGTGACGGTGTTATCGGCCAGCACCGTGTGAGCACAGGCATCCACGATGGCTTGTTTGAGCTTTGGGGTGGCCTGTTCTAGGGTGGCCAAGCTGTTGCCCAGATGGGTGAGCTTGACCGGGGCAAGGGCGGTCGGGAGGGTCTGTTTTTTGGCCCCTGGTAACTGGTATAGGCCCGATTTGAGGGCATAGAAGGCATCTTCTGTCTTGCTGTGCCCCATGCGAGCCAGCACACTCAGCAGGATGACGGCATCGGGCCAGAGCGCATCCAGGGTCGTGATTTCTGATTTCGATGGGGTGGCTTTGGGATCGCGGGTCAACCGTTTACGCAGAATGAGCTGAAGCACATACTCCGACAGGGACAAACGACCATCGGCCTTGATCAGGGCTTGCAGGGTGGCAAAAAACGCCTTTTTCTCCCCATCGGCAAGCTGTCGCAGGGCGGGGATGGTCAACTCCAGCAGGGGCAGGGTTTGGCGACTATCCATATCCTGCACAGCGGCCCGATGACCGATCACCCGTTGGGCGCTGGCGTCGTCATAGGCGGCGGCAATGGCCTGAGTTTGCTGGGTTTGCACCGCAGGTTGGCTATCCAGCAGCAGGGTAAACACGACTTCCCTGGCGCTTGCGGGTTGGTATAGGGCAGCTTTTAGGGCGGGGTCTAGGTTTTTCAGGAAGTCTTGCACCTGGGCCAAACGCCGACCGTCGATGGTGCCAATGGTGGCCACAAAAGCTTGAGGGGAAAGGGGCTGGGCCGATGGGCTGGTCGCAGATGAGGCGGTCGCGGACATTCCCTGGGGCGGGGCGGTGGACGTTGCGCCCAAGCCCATCACCAACCCTTCAGTGAGGGTGGAGGGTTGACTAGAACTAGTGGCCTCGGCAAAGTTAGGCACCTTGCCGAGGCGGCGGATGCGGTCTTGCAGGGGGGGATGGGTGGCAAAGAAACTGCCGAACATAGCCACGCCGGGGAGGGCTTCGCCAAAAAATAGGTGACTGGCCTCCTCGGCGGTGGGGGCCATAATTTTGGATCCGCCAGAGATCTGTCCCAGCTTGGTTAATGCGCCCGCAAGGCCATCGGGGTTGCGGGTAAATTGCACCGCCGAGGCATCGGCTAAAAATTCTCGCTGGCGCGACACCGCACTTTTAATGAGTCGTCCACAGAGCAATCCAATCATGCCAATGATGGTCATTGAAAGCCCTGCAATTAAGACAACAACGGCTCCCTTGTTGTCGTTATTACTGCTCCGACGATGACCATAACCAAAATCCCCATAGCGCAGAATGAAGCGGCCCAGCAGATGAATTAACAAGAGCCCCTGCAACACCCCAATCAGCTTCAGGTTGAGGCCCATATCACCATGGACAATATGGCTGAATTCGTGACCAATCACCCCTTGCAATTCGTCGCGGCTGAGCTGATCTAGACAGCCCTTGGTCACCCCAATGACCGCTGTTTCAGCGGAAAAACCAGCGGCAAAGGCATTAATACTGGTCTCATGGTCTAGCAGATATACGGCGGGAATGGGCGTCCCTGCGGCCAAGGCCATTTCCGCCACCACGTTCAGCAACCGTAGCTCTCCGGGGTCATTGGTTTGGGGTGTCACCGCCCGCCCACCCAGGCTTTGGGCCAGCCCTGCCCCACCCTCCCGCAGCGCCACCATCTTACTGGCGCTGCCTGCCCCAATCACCAGCAGCGTCACCAAGGAAATGAGGGTAAATAGTTCCGGCTGCCACCAACTTGCGGCCCCGTTGAGATTTCCCTGGAGGGTAATCATGGCAATGGCATAGAAGGCCAGGACCATCAGAACCACCGCCAACCCAAATAAAAAAATGAGATAAACGGTGTTGCGACGAGCCTGATCTTGGTGCTCAAAAAAATTCATGGTGCCTCAATAGAATGAGGAACAACATCACAGAATCCGTAGGATAGGCACCGCCCACCCATGGAAAACCATGTCCTCAACCAACAATTTCCTAACCGTAGGATACCGCTCACCTATAGCAGGTTTCCCTCGAATGAAGTACACCGCTAAGATTCCCCCGCCCCCCTTATTAAGGGGGGGGTATAAGGTGAATCCTCTACAGCGATAAACTGGGGGAATCTGAAGCTAAACAAGCTTGTACCTCACTGAAGCGAGAACCGCTATATGGTAAACAATTCCCTAAGAAAACGACGCCCTACGGCAAGGAAATCTCCGCAGGTTTCTGCCTCAAAAATCGCTAACAAATCCCTAACTAAAAGACACCTTAGGCGCAGCTTTGACTTCGGGAGCCACTTCTTCCAGCAATTCCGCAGGGCCAAAGTTAAAGGAACTAGCAATCAGATTACTAGGGAAGCTTTCGCGGGCCGTGTTGTAGAAGGTGACGGCATCGTTAAAGGCTTGACGGGCAAAGGAAATCCGGTTTTCTGTGGAAGACAACTCCTCCATCAGTTGGCCCATGTTTTGATTGGCCTTGAGATCGGGGTAGCTTTCCGACAGGGCAAACAGCTTACCTAGGCTACCCGTGAGAGCACCTTCCGCCGCCGCCAACTGCTGCATCGCCTGGGGATCGCCCGGTGCCTGGGACGCGGCCCGACTGGCCGTGAGAGCCGAATTACGAGCATTAATCACCGCTGTGAGGGTGCCCTGCTCGTGGGCCATATAGCCCTTCACGCTTTCCACCAGGTTCGGAATTAAGTCGTACCGTCGCTGCAACTGCACATCAATTTGGGCATAGGCGTTTTTGTAGCGATTGCGTTTGGTCACTAATTGGTTGTACAGGTTGGCGATCATAAACCCGCCCGCCAGCACCAGCACCAGCAGAATTATTATCAATGCCATGGGTCAGTTCTCCTGATTCATTCATTCAGGCCAAAGGAACGACGGTTCCATCATATTTTTCAGAACTATCTGACGC
>JBBAWV010000162.1:0-7977 GCA_040396995.1 Nodosilinea sp.
TCTTCTACATCTTCCGCGAACGGGAGATGATCTACGACCTGTGGGAAGCGGCCACGGGGATGCGCCTGATCAACAACAACTATTTCCGCATTGGTGGTGTCGCCGCCGATCTGCCCTACGGCTGGATTGATAAGTGCCTAGACTTCTGCGACTACTTTCTGCCCAAGGTAGACGAGTACGAAAAGCTGATCACCAACAACCCCATCTTCCGCCGCCGCATCGAGGGCATCGGCACTATTACGCGGGATGAAGCCATTGCCTGGGGATTGTCTGGCCCCATGCTGCGCGGTTCCGGCGTCAAGTGGGATCTGCGTAAGGTAGACCACTACGAATGCTACGACGAGCTCGATTGGGACATCCACTACGAAACCGCTGGCGACTGCATGGCCCGCTACCAGGTGCGGATTCGGGAAATGCGCGAATCGGTGAAAATTATTCGCCAAGCCTGTCAGCAACTTCCCGGTGGCCCCTTCGAGAACCTAGAGGCCAAGCGCATCGCCGAAGGCCCCAAGTCGGAGTGGAACAGCTTTGACTACCAGTTCATCGGCAAGAAAATTGCCCCCACCTTCAAAATCCCCGCTGGCGAACACTATGTGCGCCTCGAAAGCGGCAAGGGCGAACTGGGCGTCTTCATCATGGGCGATGATAACGTCTTCCCCTGGCGGTTCAAAATCCGCGCCGCCGACTTCAATAACCTGCAAATTCTGCCCCACCTGCTGAAGGGCGTAAAGGTCGCCGACATCATGGCCATCCTGGGCAGCATCGACGTCATTATGGGGTCAGTAGATCGCTAGGGGCTTCCGTTGGCCCTCACCCTAAATCCCTCTCCCAAGAGGGCTACTACGTACACAGATCTCGTTGCTGCTAGCCAAAGGCTGGGAGATCCCCCTAAATCCCCCTTGGTAAGGGGGACTTTGAATCCGGTTCCCCCCTTGGTAAGGGGGACTTTGAATCCGGTTCCCCCCTTGGTAAGGGGGGCTAGGGGGGATCAATCCCTGGCAAGGTCAGCATCGATGACTTATGTGTACTGAGTAGCCCAAGCAGAAGAGGGACGTTGATCCCCTCCGGCCCCCCTCTCCCAACTTGGGAGAGGGGCTAGGGGTGAGGGCTCCAGGTATGTTTTGATCAACGGAGCCTAGCAAAGAGGGGCATCGCGTTAGGCTGGGCACCTCGCGGAGAGGGCGAATTTTGGAGACAGTCTACCAAGTTGGGGGGAGCCTCTCTGCCGATGCCTCGGTGTATGTGGTGCGGCAGGCGGATCGGGACCTCTATGAGGCTCTAGACCAGGGCGAGTTTTGCTATGTCTTCAATGCCCGCCAGATGGGGAAATCGAGCCTGCGGGTGCGGGTGCAGCGGCGGCTAGAGCAGCAGGGCCATCGCTGTGTTTACTTGGATATGACCCAACTGGGCAGTGAGCAAGTCACCCACGTCCAATGGTATCGGGGGGTGATGCTGGATTGGGTGTCGGGGCTGCGGCTGTTGGGCACCATCGACCTCAAGGCCCACTGGCAAACCTGGGCCGATCAGCCCCCGGTGCAGCAGTTGCGGCTGCTGATGGATGACATTTTGGCGCATCTGCCCGATACCCGGCTGTTTATCCTGCTGGATGAGGTGGACAGCGTGCTGGGGCTAGATTTTCCGGTCAACGATTTCTTTGCCTTTGTGCGGGCCTGCCACGAACAACGCCCGAACCAACCCGCCTATCACCGCGTCACCTGGGTGCTGTTTGGGGTGGCAACGCCCTCTGATTTGATCCAAGATCCCCAGCGCACCCCCTTCAACATTGGCCGATCCATTGATGTGGAGGACTTCAGCCTGGATGAGGCCGAGCCGC
Organism: Nodosilinea sp.; assembly: GCA_040396995.1. Classification (GTDB taxonomy): domain Bacteria; phylum Cyanobacteriota; class Cyanobacteriia; order Phormidesmidales; family Phormidesmidaceae; genus Nodosilinea. Next base: position 1,835 of record JBBAWV010000162.1, read on the forward strand.
TCATGATGGGGTTTCAGCACCAAGTGGATCACCCCACTGCGCTCCTCAAGGCTATCTTCGACTGGACTGGGGGTCAGCCCTTCCTCACCCAAAAGCTTTGTCGATTGGTGGCTCAACTCAGTCGATCCGCCGCCGAGGAGGATCTCAGCCTGCTGCCAGGGACAGAGGCCACCTGGGTGGAAACCCTGGTGCAGGAATACTTGCTAGACAACTGGGAAAGCCAGGACATCCCCGAACACCTGCGCACCATTCGCAACCGTCTGCTCTATCACGAACAGCGTGCGCCCCGTCTGCTGAGCCTCTATCAACGGGTGATTACCCCAGGAGATCGGGTACCCGTAGACGGTAGCCCAGAGCAAGCAGAACTGCTGCTGTCGGGTGTGGTGACAAAGCGCCAGGGGCACCTCGTCGTGAAAAACCGCATCTACCAGACCGTCTTCTCCCTCGATTGGATTCAGACCCAACTGGATCATCTGCGGCCCTACTCCCAAGCCCTGAATGCTTGGGTGGCCTCTGGCGGAGATAGCGCCTGGTTGCTGCGGGGGCAAGCCCTTCAGGAGATGCTGCGGTGGTCGCAAAACCAAAGCCTCAGCGATTTGGACTATCGCTTTTTGGCGGCTAGTCAGGATCTCGACCGCCAGGAAACCATCTCGGCCATGGAAACCGCTCGCCTGAAGGAGGTGGAGGGGCGGCTGGCGGCGGAATATCAGCGCAACCAGGTGCAGCAGCACAGTTTGCGACGGCAGCGGGGGCTAGTGGCGGGTATGGGGTTAGCGATGGTGACGGCCATGGGCCTAGGGCTGGTGGCCTGGGGGCAGTATCGCCAAGCCTCCCTCAACGAGGCCCAGTCCATCGTGCGTACCGCTGAGGCGGTCTTTGCCTCGAACCAAGACTTTGAAGCCCTGATTGAAGCCATTCGCGGCCAACGGCGGCTAGAGGGTTGGGATCAAGTCCCCGTTTCGTTGCAAAACCAGGCCAGCGCTATTTTGGAGCGGGTGATGCTGAACATCCACCAAGTGAACCGCCTAGACGGTCATCGGGCAGCGGTGCTGGCGGTGAACTTCAGCCCCGATGGTACCCAGTTGGCCTCGGCGGGAGTGGACGGGGCAGTGCGCCTCTGGAGTCGGGATGGCACCCTGTTGAAAACCCTGCCTGGCTCCCAGACCACCACTCGGTCGATCCGGTTTAGCCCCGATGGCCAATGGCTAGCGTCCTCCGGTGATGATGGCCTGGTTTACCTGTGGAACCGAGAGGGAGACCTCAAATACACCCTCTCCACAGCCATTACAGGGATTTGGGGCATCGACTTTAGCCCCGATAGCCAAACTCTGGCAGTGGCGGGATCGGCGAGTCAGGCGCAACTATGGCGAGTGGTCGATGGCCAGCGGGTGGGGCAAATTGACACAGGGAACGCGCCATCGGGGGTGCGGGTGTTGGACTATTCCCCCCAAGGCGATCTAATCGCCTTGGGGGGCAACGACGGCAGCATCACCCTTTGGACGCCCAGCGGCGAACATCACCTCACCTTGCAGCACGACCGAGACCCCATCCATGGGCTGAGCTTTAGCCCCGATGGCCAATTGATTGTCAGCGGCAGCATCAACAAGAGCATCCGTATCTGGAGCCGCTCAGGGGAACTGCTCAGGGAGATCAGCCACCATGACGCTTCCGTGGAAAGTGTGGCCTTTAGCCCCGATGGCCAAACCTTTGTCTCCGCCAGCCACGACAAAACCCTAGCCCTCTGGAGCCGGGAGGGCCACTTGTTGGAAACCTATCGGGGGCATCGGGCCATTGTGTGGGAAGCCGCCTATAGCCCCGATGGGGAAACCTTGGCTTCGGCGGGGGCCGATAATACCGTGTGGCTGTGGCAGGCCCGCAGTCAATTTCAGTCGGCCTTTAAGAGTCTACCCGTCACGGTCTACCTAAAAACCATCTATGGCCACGACGGCGACACCCTGGTGACGGTGGGCACCGGATCGAGGCTGATCTTGTTTTCAGGCCAGGAGACCTCCTATCGCGTCGTGGATCCGCAGCAGGTGACCACCACTAACCTAGCCCTTCACCCCACAGAAAACTGGCTGGCCTCGGTGGGAGAGAGCGATACCCTCAAAATTTGGGATCTGACGGGCCAACAACTCCGATCCTTTTCGCCCCACCCCCACTTTCCCATGCTGGGGGTGGCATGGCATCCCAACGGGCAGGAAATTGCCGCCACCACGGCCTCTGGTCAACTACTTCGCTGGAATGCCCAGGGGGAGGTGGTGCAGCAGTGGCAGGCCCATGCGGCCCCCTCTTGGGATGTGGCCTATCACCCCCAGGGGCAACAGATCGCCTCCGCTGGTAACGATGGCGTGGTCAAACTGTGGAAGCTCGATGGCACCCTGAGTCACACTCTGAGCCACAGTGCGGCGGTCTGGCGAGTGGCCTATCGGTTCGATGGCACCCTGATTGCCTCTAGCAGTGGAGACAACACCGCCAAACTGTGGCGCAGTGACGATGGTTCCCTCGTCGCCACGTTCATAGGCCACGAGGCGGCGGTCTGGGGGGTTGCCTTTAGCCCCCAGGGAGATCTGGTTGCCACCAGCAGCGTCGATGAAACCGTCAGGATCTGGGCTTTAGACGGGCGTCTTCTGGCCACCCTCAAGGGCCACACCTCTGGGGTGCGCACCGTGGCCTTTAGCCCCGATGGCCAAGTCCTGACCTCCGTGGGCGACGATGGCAGTTTAGTACACTGGAACCTGGAAGCCATCCTGGGCCTAGACGCCCTCGCAGCGGCCTGCGCCTGGATCGGCGACTACCTCCGCACCAACCCCCAAGTTCCCCCCTCCGACCGCGATCTCTGCCCCTAAACCCCACCCTACCCATCGCAGGGACACAGCCATTGTCGGGATAGCCACTATGTCAAGTTCTCTAACAAAATGACACCCTGGGCGATCAATCTGGGTGTCCTAGAAACAAGGATGTATTTGCCATCAGCCTAATTTTTGCTGTCCCCCGTTAGCCTTGCAACCCTTTACCAGAGAGTGGAACCCATGGCCGTCCTCACACACCCTTGGTCAACACGCCTCACCGTTGGCGCTAGCGTCGCGGTGCTTACCCTAGCCACCGGAATGAGCCTCACTCCCGTGGCCCAGGCCGATGAACCCGCCCCCCCGGCCCCTGAACCTACGGCAGAAGGCGAAACCCCGGCCCCGGAGGAAACAGCGGCCTCCTTCTTTGCCTGCCAAATGCACCAGGGTCGCCCCACGGTGATGTATGCCCCCAACAGCCAGCCCGGACAGATGTATCCCTGGGCCGTGCCCCAGGATATGGGCACCGCATGGCCCGCCCAGCGCCGCTGTGAAACCATCAGCGCCCGCCTAGAGTCCTACCGTCCCGATGGCCTGCTCACCCTGGATACGAGCCTGGACAATGGCTACAACGTAGTCTGCGTGACCACCGAAGCGGTGCCGGGATGCCGAATTGTGTTTACCGTGCCGGAGGGGCAAGACCCGGTTCTCACCCGCGACCAGGTGTTTGGCAACCTAGCCATGGCCGACCAGGGCCGCACGACCCAGGGCGTTAATACGTTGGTAGACAGCAGCAACCGCAACGATATTCTGGGCCAGATTGGCGATATTTTGGGGCACCCATCGAGCCGTTCTAGCTCCACAGTGGGCGGTGCCATTGACCTGCGACCCTTCCTGGCTCCCTCCGATGGCGGCACCGGGGCACGGCTGACAGGGGGTTCCGTGTCTCCTCAGCCCGCCAGTGGGCGCACCCTCAACCCCGATAGTTTCCGCTAACCCTAGGGCACAAAGATTCCGGCAGCACCGCCCAGGATGAGGCCAATTACCCCCACCAGGGCCAATACACCGCGCATCTGGCGGAGGGACAAACGGCGAATCAAGTAATCGCCCAGTTGGGTGGTGGCCCACCGACAAGCCAGGGCCACCACCACCGCCCCCAGGCTAAAGAGAATTACCTGCCCCAGGGTGCCCGCGATGGTAATGTCATCCACCTGGTCGCTGCCGAGATAGTTCATGGCGATGGCAAGGGGCAAGACGAGCCCCAGGGCCGCCAGCAGTTGAAGGATGCCTGTTCCCAGGCGGGCCGACCAACCCCGATCCCCGGCGGCTACTAGGGAAATGGCCCATAGGTGCAGCCCCAGGGCCACCAAAACCAGGGGCCACAGCCAGGGCACAGGGGGTAGGGCCGTGACCAAGAAGCCCACCAGGCCGTAGATCAACCCACAGAGCAGCAGTAACCCCGCCCCCGAACTCCGGCGACGACGACCAGACGGGACGCTGGCGTTCGGGCGTAGGTTCGGACGGGGCAATCGCCGGGATAAACGATTCATGGCAAGTTAAAAAACCAGTAAAATCCTAGGCTCTAGTGTGCCAGGAAGCGGGGCGTTCTGGAGTAATCTTGATACAGCCCTGTGAATCCCGCCCATGAGTGCTCCCTTAGCTGCCCTAATTCAAGGGTTACTCGCCGCCTCTAGCCTGCTGGTAGGGGCTGTCCTAGGCATTGGCTGGCAGCCCGGACGAGCCTTTACGGCGGCGGTGATGGCCTTTGGTAGCGGCACCCTCATCTCCGCCATCGCCTTTGATATCACCTTGCCCGTTTTTGAAAGCAGTGGCTTTTGGCCCTTGGTGGTGGGCTTTGCCCTAGGCGGCACCCTCTTTACAGTGGTAGTCAACTACATCGACAACCAGGGGGGCTTTATCCGGCACCCCTCCTCCTCCCGGCGCTTCCTCTATCACCACCGCCAGGAAGAAGCCTCGGAAGTGCTAGATCGGATTGACCACATCGAAGTGCTCCATAGCCTCTCCCCCTCAGAGATGCAGGCAATTATCCCCCTCCTCAAGCCCCTGTCTGTGGAGCCGGGAACCGTGCTTTGTCGGGAGGGGGCACCGGGCAACGCCATGTTTTTGATTGTGGATGGCGAGGCCGAAATTTACAAAGGCTCCAAACTGATGGCGGAGTTAGGATCGGGGGAAATGTTTGGGGAGATGGCCCTGCTCACCGGGGAAGAGCGATCCGCCACCGTCATCGCCAAAACGCCCATGGAACTCTACGAGCTGGGCAAGATTGACTTTGACGCCATGCTCACCCATTCTCCCCAAATGGCCAGCGGGCTTAGCCGGATTTTGGCCCGCCGTCTGCGGGAAACCACCCAGTCCACCGCCCGCTTTAAACCTGCTGAGGATGACCATTGGCGGCAGCGGGTGCTAGACAGCGTGGAGGTGGATATTCCCATTTCTGAGCAGCAATTCAAAGAACTGGCCCAAAGCTCGGCTCCCCTGGCCATTCTGGTGGGCACCCTGATCGACAACATCCCCGAAGCCCTAGTGATTGGCTTTAATGCCGGGATGGGGCATGCCGGATCCTCCTTTCTGCTGGCGGTGTTTATTTCCAACATTCCCGAAGCCATGTCCAGTTCCCTCGGCATGAAACAGGCAGGTACCTCCTCCAAGCGCATCCTGGGTCTGTGGGGCGGCGCGGTGTTGCTCAGCGGGTTTATGGCCCTGTTTGGTAGCCTGATCGTCGGATTTACGACGCCCTGGATGGTCGATGTGGCCCAGGCCACCGCTGGCGGCGCGATCCTAGCCATGGTGGCCAGCACGATGATGCCCGAGGCCTACGAAATGGGCGGTGGCTCCGTCACCTTCTCCACCATCGCCGGATTTTTGATTAGCTTTTGGGTGGCCTCTCCAGCCTTCCGCTAGGGCAACCTGAGTTAAGGTTCAACCAAAGACTTGCAAGGGCAAGGAGACCGGCTTCTATCGGCATCTTTGGCCCTCACCCTAAATCCCCCTTAAAAAGGGGGCGTTGACTCCGGTTCCTGCCTTGAAAAGGCAGGGTAATTTCATACCAGCGCAGAAAAATGAGGATGGGTTGAGACGTTGTTTGGATCCTCAACCCATGGCCTTCATAGCCTCATGAAAACAAATTCCCGACCACCGTCATCTCCGGAGACGCCGACATCCCCTGTGGATGATCCTGATGATGGGTGTGCTCGGATTCCTGTGCGGCTATCGGGGCTATCGACCGCTGGCGGACTTTGCAATGCAGTATGCAGACGATCTCCGAACGTTTCTCGGGGGGTCTGATACCAAATCCGACTTGTTTGCCCCCGGTATCAGCGGGCGAGGAGACCT
>JBBAWV010000163.1:0-7903 GCA_040396995.1 Nodosilinea sp.
TAGCCTGCCTAGGAAGTTCATAATCAGTAACACACCCAGTCAGGGAGAGCCATCGTTTTTTGTTCCTCAGTTGGAGGCAGCATTAATTGATAGTTCTTAATTGTATAAATATTGACATGAGGAGAGGTGGATCCAACAGTATCAACTTCTCCTTGTCTATAAGTCGAGACAGCATTAAGTTGAAACATTAAAAAGAGTGGGCAGACATTATTAGCTGATCGGAACTGCATCATTCGTTGTCCAAGGGCAAAAAGATTTGAGTTCGGTACTAAAGCTGCATGTCCCCAACGTTCGCCTTCTCTGCCGTAAATGATGTCGTTTTGAAGGAGAGTCCCTCGACGGATTCGATTTTGATACTCCTCTTTATCAAGGCGATACATCTGTTCAGGCATTAGGATGCCCTGATCAATATCCGCTGTCCTTATAACGAGATAATCGCCTTCTGGGTTATAAGTTGGAGTTTCATGAGGACAATCAATAATACACTCTGTGATGAATTTTAGTCGTGTAACTTCCCAATGCTCTGGCACTTCACCAAGCCACTCAAGGCCGGAGTCCTTCATGGGGGCGGTGGGGTCTAGCCCCTTGGTAACGGCATGGGAAATCACCGCCTGCCGCTTTTCCTTCAGCAATTCAATCAGCCGCTCTTGCTCGGCAATTAAGGCATCAATTCGCGCCGTTTCATGGTCTAGAAAACGAGCGATTTGGGTTTGTTCTGAAAGTGACGGTAGAGCAACCTTGATATTTTTTAGATCATCCCAACCAATCGCACATCTATGAGCTAATATCCCATTGCCAAATGATTGTGCCCAAGATTGAAATTCTCTTTCCTCAAAAATTCTTAAGACATACCTTTCCAAAACCAGCTCTTTCCTTGACTCAAGAACAATATAGACTGGACTACAAATACCATCTAAATTAGATAATCCATATGAGCCAATTCCATAGTTCATACTATTGATGACTAGATGACCCTTCTTAACAATTTTACATTTTGATAAATCATCTGGTTTCTTGTTTCCAATATCGCCCTTGTCTTCATATCTAATTATGCCAACATTAGCCATCAAAGACAGGTATTCAGTAATAGACCCGTCTGTATTCTTTTGAACGTATTCATCAACAAATGTACGACAAGGTAAAACATCCCAGTGACTAGGAACAAGTCCTAGACGCTCACAACGAGAATCCTTATACGCCTCATACTTTGGAAAACTCATGCTGTTTCACCCAATCAAATCATCGCGTAGGTTAGGTAACGCGCTAGCAGAACCTAACAAAACCTTGTCTAGTGTTGGGTTACACTTCGTTTCACCCAACCTACCGCTCACTTCAGCAATGCCTCATATTCATCATGGCTGCCAATCCAGATCCAGTAATAGTCATTGCCCTTCTTCAAAGCCAAAGCGCGACAACCACCGCTAATCCTTACAGACCACAAGTTTTTGCCAACTTTTTTGAAATGCAACGACGGGTGCAGCGGGTTCTCCTGCCAAAGCTGATACGCCTTGCGAGCTTGCTCCTTCATGTTTGGCGATAGTTCGGCGTAAGATTGCCAAAAATCAGCCGTTGTGAAGGACTTCATCCAGATCCCTCACATGATCAGCCGCAATATTAGCCTCAGCCCTAGCAATCAGGTGATCTAACCGTCCTGCTTCTACATCATCCTCAAGCTGCCGATCCCAGCGTTCATCTAGGAAACTCTGCAACCAGGTTGAGAGTTCTCGTACCTCGGATTCTGGCAGTTCTTGAATAGCAGCGGCAATTTCTAGCAACGTCGTCATCGGCAAAACCTGCTGTGTACTGGTTCTATGGTATCCCTAACCCCATTGCCCGTCATGCCGATAGCTCCTCAATCATCTGCTTAATGCGATCCGTACAGGCCTTTAAATCGCGGTCAATGTCCTCCAGCGGGCGGGGCGGCTGAAACACATAAAAATGCCGATTAAACGGAATTTCAAACCCCACAATACCCACCTCACCATCCAGCGGATCGCGCCTGTCGGTATCAATCCAGGCATCGGGTACATGGGGCTTTACCTCCCGCTCAAAATAGTCCTCAATCGCCTCACTGAGGGGCACATTCTCATAGTCTCGCAGGCCCGTATCGGGTTCTGGGTCGCCCTTGGGTTTATCCTTCACCCGGCAAATTTCGGCCTTGGGGTGCCGCTCACCCAAGGCATTGATCAACCCCTTCAGCACCGCCGCCGGAACCTCCACCTCATGCACCGCCAACGCCTGCTTCAGCAACTTACTAAAGGACACCCGACTGAGGCAAAGCGGCTCCTCCACTAGGGTTTGTAGGGCCGTCATCAGACGACTTTGCACCACCCCATCCAGCTTTTGCACCGCCTTTTCGGCCATCGCCGCCTTCAGACGTTCCTCCGTCACCTGAAACGCCAGCCGCAACGGACGTTCCACCGTAATCCGCCGATAGCCAAAGGCTTCCACCGGAAATAGCTTGCTTTGGGGCGTTTCTTCAAACCGTCCGTAGAGCCGCACCAGGTCGTTAATGTGCTCTGTGCTTAGGTATTGGCGCTTGCTGCCCAGCGACTTTCGCATCTTACTAAAATGCTGTGTGCCGTCGATGAGCTGCACCATCCCCCGCCGAGGGGCTGGCTTGTGGTTCGACAAAATCCACACATAGGTGGCAATGCCCGTGTTGTAGAACATATCCGTCGGCAGTGCCACAATGGCCTCCACCAGGTCGTTTTGCAGCAGATAGCGGCGAATTTCCGACTCTCCACTGCCCGCCCCACCCGTAAACAGCGGCGACCCATTGAGAATAATGCCAATGCGAGAGCCACCCTCACGGGGATCGCGCATCTTGCTGACCAGGTGCAGCAAAAACAACAGCGACCCATCCGACACCCTAGGCAGACCAGGGCCAAAACGCCCCTCAAACCCGCGCTCTTGGTGCTCATCGGTGACTTGCCTTTGCACCTTCTTCCACTCCACCCCAAAGGGCGGATTGCTGAGCATAAAATCAAACCGTCCCCCCGCCAAATGGTCATCCGACAGGGTGTTGCCCAGCTTAATATTGCTCACCGTCTGCCCCTTAATCAGCATATCGGCCTTGCAAATGGCGTAGCTTTCGGGGTTTAGCTCCTGCCCATGGAGCGACACCGTCACCCGTTTGCTGATGGACTGGATATACTCATCCCCCTCCGACAAAAAGCCGCCCGTGCCCGCCGTGGGGTCGTAGATGGTGACAATGCCGTTGGGCTGAAGCTTGTGGTCTTGCCCCGTAATCACCAGGGAGGTGGTGAGATGGACGATATCGCGAGGGGTGAAGTGTTCCCCCGCCGTTTCGTTAGAACTCTCGGCAAACTTGCGGATCAGTTCCTCAAAAATTAGACCCATGCCAAAGTTGTCGATGGAGGTCGGGCTGAGATCCGTCGCCGCAAACCGTTGCACCACCTGATAGAGCAAATTGCTGGTCGCCAACTGCTGCACAAATTCTTCAAACCGAAAATGCTCAAAAATTTCCCGCGCATCGGTACTAAACGACTGCACATAGCTCATCAGGTCATCGGCAGTCTGGGTATCCGACAACGTCCCCAGCGCCAGGGACGAAGCATTGTAGAACTGCTGACCCGCCGCCCGCAGCAGCAGTTTCTCCCGCACCAGGTCGGGCTTGGTTTGGTGTTCCTGGGCGGCCTCTAGAACCGCTGGCTTCGTGGGTTCCAACACACACTCCAACCGCCGCAATAGGGTAAACGGCAGAATAATGCGCCCATACTGCGACTGCTTGAAATCGCCCCGCAGCAGGTCGGCAATGGCCCACAGAAAGGCGGCAGTTTGGGAATGGTTGGTCGAGTTCATGGGAGCAATGGCAGAAGACGAGGTGAAAACTAAAGACGGCAGGGATTGCCCTACCTAAGTTGCTCAATCCTAAGCTGCTTTAAGGGCCAGCTTCTAGCCCTGAGTTCTGCTACCATCCGTCGCAAGTTATCCTGACTTGGCCCCCATCCCCCTGCAAAGACTACCTAGCACCTGTTAGGGGAAATTTGGGGCATGGATACCTGCGTTATGGCCGCGCAACTGCTAGCTCAGTGCTTGAATGGGGAGGTGGGCACCCATCGGGTGGGGATGGCACCACCGGAGATGGCCCCTGACAGGGGCGATCCCGCCCGTTCTCCGTCCGTTTCTCCATCGGTTTCGGCAACGGTGAACCCGCCCGCCTGTGAAGCCTGGGGCAGAACGCCGAAACCCAAGGCCAACGGCGAGGCCAACGGCTGCACCGTCGCCGCCCGCCCTGACCCACCCGCCACGGGGTTGCCCCCATCGCTCCCCCTCCACGATGCGCCCATCGCCATCGAACAATCCCCATCACAGCCCCTTGTCGCCACCACCACCGCCGTCTCTGCAACGCCTTTACCACCCGTCCCAATGGCGCGGATTCAGCCCACAGTTGCGACGCCATCCCCCACGCTGGCCTGGGCAACGGGGGCACCGACCGCCGTTACCAGGATGAATGGGGGCAGTCCGCTGCGTAATCAGGCTGATCGCTTGGGTGCTCCAGCCAGCAGCGACCCCTGGCCCACCAGCGGCAGTCGGCCCAGCAACGGTAGCCAAATGTATGCCCTGCGGCAGGCTTCCTTGCAGGCGGGGCAGATGTATACCCGTGCCAATCCCCAGCGCTACCAAAATCAGTGGCAACGGACAACGGCCACCCCCACCCACCAAGATTGGCAAGCCCTGCTGCAACGGGAGGCGGCGGTGATGGCCCAGGCCCAGGGGCGCAATCGCCTGACGGTGATCGTGGGAGATTCCCTAGCTCTATGGATGCCCCCGGAGGCTCTGCCCCAGAATCGGTTTTGGCTAAACCAAAGCATTTCCGGCGAAACCACCGCCCACATGCTCCGCCGTCTACATTACTTTGCCAGCGCCCGCCCCGATACGATTCACATCATGGCGGGCATCAACGACCTCAAACAGGGAGCCTCGGAGGACTCGGTGGTACGGAATCTTCAGCAGATGGTGGGCCGACTGCGTCAACAGCATCCCCAGGCCCAGATTGTGGTGCATTCCATTTTGCCCACCCGTTGGGAGAGCCTGCCCAGCGACCGGATTCAGCGGGTGAATGGTCGGTTGGCCCAACTGGCCCAGCAGCCAAGGGTCACCTTTGTCGATTTACAGACGGCCTTTGCCGACGATCAAGGCCAACTGCGCCGCGAACTCACCACCGATGGCCTGCACCTCAGCCGCCAGGGCTATGCCGTGTGGCGAACGGCTTTGGTAAGCTATTGAAACCTTGCACCCCAGGCTAGGGGCTCGAAACGGCCTCAGCCCATCGACGGTGTGGATGCGAAACATTGCCCCCGGATGGAGCTTGCCCATGGATATTGTTGCCATTATCGTTAGTGCCATGATGGCCCTGGTGGCCCCCGCCGGAGTGGTGATCGATACCCTCGCCGCCGACTCCCTACGTCGTCAGGTGGCGGAGGTGGATGACCTCTATGTGCGCATTGATAATGTGCCCAACTACCAGGTCATCAACGGGCGCATCGATCAAGCCTGGGTGGCCGCACGGGGGGTTTATCCTCGCCAACTGCCCGGTCTACGCATTGCCGCCATCGACCTCGAAACCGACCCCGTGGCGGTGGATGTGGGGGCCTTGCAGCGGGGACAACTCAAGCTCAATGCTCCGGCCCAGGCCGCGCTACGGCTCAGGATTCAGGCCAGCGACCTCAATACCTTTTTGGCCTCGCCCCAGGTGCAAACCTGGCTGGATACCCTGCAATTCAGCCTGCCGGGGGATGTGGGGGATCGAACACAGCAGCGCTACGGCCTCGCCAACCCCACCCTAGAATTTCTAGAAGGAGATCGCCTGCGGTTGGTCGTGGACTTAGAGGATCGGGTGCTGGCCGAGACCATCCCCATCACCCTAGAAACTGGGGTAGCGGTCATCAACGGCCATCGGTTCGAGCTGATCCAGCCTCAGCTAGAAATAGAAGGAGCCTTGGCCCCGCCAACACTGGTGACCACCTTTGCCGAGGGAGCCAGCGAGGAATTTTCCCTGCGGCGGCTGGAGGAGTGGGGGCTCACGTCGCGCATTTTGGCTTTCAATGTGCGGGACAACGAACTGGATATTGCCCTCTTTGCCCGCCTCGATCCCGACTCCCCATTTTTGCAACGACAGCCAAATTTACAGCAATAGACAGAGGGCCAAGCTGTCCCACCTGCGCCATAATTTGGGCGAATCTGATCTAGCCTGACAGTGTGATCTCATTTGGGAGGCCCCCATGGACTATAAAGATAAACTGCGTCGCATTCCCCTTGGGGTGGCAGCAGGATTGGCCACCTTGGTGCTGGCGTCCGGTGGGTCGGTGGCCTGGTTCACCTGGCGTTCCCTCAATCCGGTGCTGCCCGTTGTCGAGTTCCCGTCCCTAGAGGGCACCCCGGATCAGCCGAACCAAACCACAACCCCGCAACCCCTAGTCTCCCCCACCGATCCGGCAGCGCCAGAGGTGTCCCAGCAGGATCCCGTTGCCCCCACCCCCGCCGCCGAGCAAACCGGGCAAATCTTTTGGCTGAAGGACGAGGGTGGACAACTGCAACTAGTGCCCGAAGCCATTACCGTAGCCGGGGATGCCTCCCCCGATGCCCAGGTGAAAGCCGCCTTTGATACCCTACTCACCAAAACGGGCGACGCCGAGCAAGACGCCTTCACCACCATCCCCGAACAAACCCAACTGCTGGCCGCTACGGTGGAGGACGACGGCATCCACGTTGATCTTTCCGCCAACTTTACCAGCGGCGGGGGCAGCGCCTCCATGACCGGACGCCTCGGCCAAGTCATCTATACCGCCACCGCCTTCGACCCCACCGCCCCAGTGTGGATTTCGGTGGATGGCCAACCCCTCACCCTCCTCGGCGGCGAAGGACTAGAGGTGAGCCAACCCATGACCCGCGACGACTTTAATCAAGGCTTTGGCTTCTAGTTCCGCGTCCAGTTCTGTTTTGGCAGAGATCCCGTCCGCCCTCTCCCTACAAGGACGTTTAGCCCAGGTGCTTTCCCCCATAGTGGCCAGGGCACTAGTGGATTGTGGGTACCCATCGCCATTGCCCCATGCAGCGGATCGCGCTGATCCCCTAACCACGCTTCGTTTCAGCCGCGATCCGCAGGATATCGCTTACCTCTATCGTCCCAGCACCGATCATTCCAGCCCCAGATCAGGAAAGATTCCTGCTGATCTCACCGCCGCCCTAGTGGCCCAATGGACGCAGCTATCTAGGGCTGATATTAGTGGCCACACTATCGCCCAGGCACTTCCCAGCGGACAACTCCTCCTGCGCCCCACCGCCACCGCCCTAGGAGCATGGCTTTGGGGCTTCACCCAGACCTGTCCACCGCCGCCAAACCCCACCGCTGCCGCCGTCATTTCCTTCCCCCAAAAGCAAGCTCCCCTAGCTGAAGCCCTGCACCTTTCGCCCCTGGCGCTGCTGCAATATACCCACATGCGCTGTCATCAGTTGGCCCACCGCTCCGTCGATCTATCCCCCAAGTCACCCCCATCTACCGATCCAGATCCCGCCTGTGGATTGACCTTGGCTCTCAGCCAACCCACAGAACAGCGGCTTCTGCGTTCCTTGGTTGCCTTGGTGGATCACCTGGCCACAAATTCCCCAGGAATGCCTACCCCCATCCCACCCCCAGCCCTAAGGCAGAGGTTTCTCAAGGGATATCAGCTTTGTGAAGCCGTTGATCTATGGTTGCGGGAAATGGTTGGACAGTCCGGGGATCCAGCCACCGTACTCCTGTTGCAAGGAATTTCCTTAGGATTGGCCCACCTGCTCCAGGGATGGCTTCAGTCCGCAGCCCCCACCCAGCTTTAGGTTTACCGTTTTATACCAAATCCTAATCGAATAACCCCGATTCCCAGCCCAGCAAACCGTA